>JANQJJ010000436.1 GCA_028281725.1 Pirellulaceae bacterium
CGGAGCAGCGCCTTGCGGTTGTCGTTCAACTGATCGAGACCCGAGACGAGTAGCAAACGAAGGGACGCCTGTCGTTCCAGATGCTCCAGCAACGGCTCCAGCTCAGTACCAAGCGACTCGACGGTAAATCGAGACTCGGCAGACTGGTCCAACTCGGAAAGGCGTGATTTGACTTGTTCGAGTAGCAGAGCCGGGTTTTCCGACACGACGGAAATCCTGACATCAAAGCCGCTTCGCTCGCCGATGCGCGCCGCCAGTGCAATCCCGGGCGCCAAATCGGCTTCCGCACCGACGAAAAGAAATACTTCAGGACTATGCGGCACGATTCAACCTATCTCCCGTCAGAAGCCACACGGCGGCTCTTGGAACGCGAGCCCTTGCTTTGGTGCAAAAAAGGGTCCCTATCAGCCGCTGAGACATCCAGCAAGGCTTTACCTGGAGAGGAGTATACCGCCCATGGCCGCTGACCGCTCCACCTACACGCCTTGCGTCGCAGGGCAGAACGGGACGACATAGGGCCCCTCGGGAATGATCGCCACGGATCGATCCGCCTGACGTCGCAGACTGCTAGCGACTGCTTCGTCGATCGAGTCCACGACATGCACGCCAGTCAAGGCGCGGTCGGCAGCAGACAACCCGGGAGAGCAGAGGTAGATGTCGCCCACCGACATGGGCTTGAGCTGCATTTGCGTTTGCCACTCGTCAATGTTCGCCTGCGACTTTTCCATGATACTCCGCAGGAACTGATCGGCTCCCATCTGGACCAACCTCCGCTGGGCGTCCACGAACTCCGCCGACCCCAACCCTTCGGAGCACTCCGAGGCAATGATCAAATCCCCGCCGGGCTGAAGAATGTCCAGCGCTCCGACCATGCCCTTGATCGTCTGATAATACGTTTTATCGAGTGGATATCCGGCGGCGCAACTAACCACGGTGTTGAATCGCCGCTCGACGGGTACTTCGCAGTAGCCGCGCACGAATTCGACTGCGGCCGCATGGCTTGCCACGATGTCACCAAAATTGACGAACGACAGATTGCGGTCTTCGTCGATAACCGTATTCAGTGCGAGTGCCCCTCCAACCATGTCGACGATTTCGATCTGCTCGTCGTGCAACGGATTGCCAGCCAAGTTGCAATTCCTGGCTGCCGGATCGGCCATGAATCGTGCGTTATGAAATGTGGTGATCGTCTCCGCATGCGCCAGACCGGGCGCGATGACCTTGCGGCCACCGGAGTAGCCAGCCATAAAATGGGGTTCTACCAGTCCCGTGGCAATCCGAATATCCGCCTCCACGAAGCGGCGATCCAGGCGAACGACCGTCTTCCTTTGGCTTGTCCGTCCTAGCGTAATGTGTTCCTGATCACTGCGAGCAAAGTGATTGACGACTTTCACCTGATCCAAAACCCATGGGTCGCCAATGAGTTCGGCCAATTCATCGCCTTCGTTGGGGCGATGCAGGCCGGTGGCTATCAGAATGGTAATCTCTGAAGCCGAAACACCCGACTGGATCAGCCGCTCGATGATGGGTCGCAAAAACAGTCGATTAGGCACCGGTCGTGTAATATCGCAAATCGCGATACAGGCGCTGCGGGCCTTCTGCGCTAGCTCCGTCAGCGGCGCGGAACAGACGGGCTCATCCAGGGCTAACCGCACCGCAGCCTCTGGAGTGTGGATCGTCGGCATGCTCGGCTTGCGGATAACACACACGTCGACGTCATCGGCCACCGTCAACGTTAGCCCTGAGCGACCATACCTTAAATCAATTTGCATTTGGCGAATCCCGTACTGCCTGCCCGAGCCCGTCAGATTTCGATTGTTTCGTTTGGAAGTGTTCGCGACGCCTGTCCGCCCTGAGAATCCACGGACCACCCCGCTGAGCAGACTGGGCTAGCGGACCTGCCAATCCATACCAATTGGACTTCCGGGAGGAAGCTCGATTGGTGGAATCTGCTTGGCTGCCGGAGCCGGGCGATCCAAGAAGCGTTCGATGCGTTGAATCAGGTATCGCAGGTGATATCTGCCGAGAGCCTCGCCAGCGCCCAATTGCCGAGTAAACCGGCTCACCAAGGTCCGCAGCTTGGCCGTCGCGACAGCTCTAGCTTCTGCTGCGGCCCCCGTGTTTCCGGCCAGCCCGATCAGCCGATCGACAAAAACTTGTTGCACGACCCGCTGCGCCTCACGGGCACGGGAATCGTCTGCCCAGTCAGATTCGCATGTTGCCCTGATGACGGTATCGATCACAGCAGCCAATCCCCAGTGATCATCTTCAATTCGCACCAGGCGAGACGCTCTTTGAGCTTGTAAGAGGTTGGCGATCGTCAGGTCGGCCGCACTGCGCATGGCCGCTCGCGGATCGAACAAAGGTGACGTTTGCGAAGAGAAGCGTTCTCGATCACTGGCCGAACTACCGACTTTGGGTGGCAGCAGGTCGAGAATTCGCTGAGGAATCACGAGCGCCTCCGGCTGGATGGTCTTTATCAACTCCTCCAGCGCCTCGCGTTGTCTCCCGTCAGGAACGGCGGCGACCGGCACTTGCCCATCACCTCGGACCGCATAGTTGTATTCGTACCCACCGAGCATCTTCGCAGCCGCGTCGACTTGGTATCGATGATGCAGATAGAGGGGGACGAAAGTCTTCTCGAGATCGGCAAGAGGCTGATTGTCTGCCAGTACGGACGCATCGAACGATTCTAGCGCGATCCGGCGGACCTCCATCTCATGGCCGAGCGCGGTCACTGGATCTGAGCCATTGTCCCACAGGTTGCCAAGAGGATGTGCCGCGCCGGCGGGACGAGCATCCGCATCGGTCACATAGAGCATCCGCCGCGAGATTGCTCCGGCGACTAGCTGGTTGAGTTCCCCCGCCTCCCGGTCGCGCGGGAATTCGGAGTAAGCGTACTGCACCGTAAACTTATCCCACTCGCCGATCCCAACGCCGTACGCGTCGGTCAAGTCGATCTGACCATCAACGAGTTTCGCTCGAGGGGCGGGATAATCCATCACCGAAGCTCGATCTGCGTAGGTACTGGCCGCGAAGTTGTGGGCGAAGCCAAGGGTATGCCCCACTTCATGTGCTGCCAACTGACGGATTCTGGCCAAGGCCACTTCCACGCTACTGGCGCCTGGCGCAAGCTGCGAAAGATACGCCTCGCTGGGAATGCTGCCCATGCCGCAACTGCAAGCGTTTGCCGTCAGATTGCCACCAGGCCGAAGTCCCTCAAATAGCAGATGATCCTGGCGCACGCGCAACGAGCCAAGCAGCACATGCCCCTTGATAATCTCGCCGGTACGGGGATCGATAACCGACTGACCATAAGACCAACCGCGCGTCGCGCGGTGAACCCACTGAATGACGTTGTATCTGACGTCCATCGGATCTTCGCCAGCAGGCAGGACACGAACTTCGAACGCGTCCTGGAAACCCGCCGCGTCGAACGCCGCACTCCACCAACTCGCCCCTTCGATGAGTGCATCGCGAACCGGCTGCGGCACGCCGGGATCTACGTAATAAATAATCGGTTCTACAGGCCGGCTACGCTCGGCATCCGGGTCCCGTTTCTTCAGACGATGCCGAGTAATCCACTGCGTGTCGAGTGGCTCATCAATGGGAACACCGTAGTCCGAGAAACCAATACTAAAACACCCACAACGTGGGTCGAAACGGCGCGGCAGGTAGTCATCGTCAGGCAGTTTGACAAAGGAATGGTGCTGCCGCAATGTGATCGACCGACCGTCTGCGGCCGTGCGCCGAGCGAGCGGGCCCGGTTTGCGAGAGGTAAAGGTGAGCGCCGATTCAAACTCCGTGTTCTCTGGAAAAGATTTGGTGCGTTGGAGATGGATGTAGCTGCGATTCCGCTCCAAGGTGAAACTACCCTGACCGGATCTGGATAGGGTTCCGATGCAGTCGTGTGCATCCCGAAGTAGGAAATCGGTCAAGTCGACGACATGACCTCCGGAAGATGTTGGCTTCAGCTGACCAGACCAGATCACAGATGGCGCAAACGAGTCCTGTATCGCTCGGCGCTCGGCGTCGTTGTTGGTGCTCACCCGATATTTCAAGTTCTGCTGAACCAAAAATGCTCGGTTGCCGACACGTTTGAAATGCACGACACGGCTCTGCCCAAGTTGTCCCCGGTCGAGTCCAACCGGGTTGGAGCCAAGCCCCGAGGCAAGCGAGCTGACGTAGAGGAAGGGTTCGTCAAATCGACCGATGTCCAGCCATATCTTGCCTTCGGCATCATCCCAATAGAAATTGTAGTAGCCTTCGGAGGCGTCAAAGTTCGATACATCGAGTGCGCCTGGCGAACTTGTCTCAGACTTCGCGTCTTGCCCGTAACTCGTAGCCGCCAGGATGAGCATCGCAGCGGCAGCTAGATTTCGCAACAGCGGATGTAAGGTCATGCCTGGACTCTTGGGTAAAGGTTTTCCGCGCATCGAGCACGGAGTTGGCATGTTAGCGGTTGGCTGGAGGCAGCGGTCTGCCACTGGTCCAAGGCACTCCGGCCGCGCCGAGTTCGCTCATCAGCTCCTTCAACTCGACATCCAGCACCTGCCGCAGCTCACCACTGAGCTCTTCGAACTGACTCTTGGCAATCTCGTACTGCTGGTGATGCGTTTTTGTAGG
>JANQJJ010000450.1 GCA_028281725.1 Pirellulaceae bacterium
AGCAGCCTGCCAGAAAAAGGTGTCTGACCCTCTACGCCCGTTCGTTTTTTAATGTTTTAGCGCGGTCTCCAAAGGGTCAGACACCTTTTTCTGGCAGGCTGATAGGACGAACCTATAAGATACCGAATCAGATCAGGAGCTTAGATTATGGGACATAGTGGGAAGATGATCGCCGACGCGGCGTCGATGGGGCCTCGCTACGCAAACCGCTTACTGGATGGAATTCCCGCCGATCGCTTCGCACGATTGGCCACTCCCGGCAACCAAACGATCCAGGCAAACCATCCGGCTTTTATACTGGGGCATCTTGGTCTCTACCCGGTCAAGGTGCTCCAGCTGCTGGGCCTGGATACTGCCCCGGTCGAACCGCGCGAGAGCTACACGCGGCTCTTCTCTAAAGATGCCACCTGCCAGGATGATCCTGGCGGAGAGATCTACCCGGCGGCAGACGAAATCATCGACTTCTTTAACAAGAGTTACCAGGCCGCAGTGGACGCCATGCGTGATGCATCCGATGAGCAACTCGCCGCAGAAAACCCAGTCGATACGCCGATGAAGTCAATCCTCCCGACGCTTGGGGCCATGCTGGCTTTTTACCTTAACGGTCACGTCATGGTCCATCTCGGTCAACTCAGCACCTGGCGCCGCATGCAGGGCTTGCCACCGGCATAGAGGTCGTAAATGATCGGTCCTATCGCAACCAGGTCGTGGGTCGTCCCGACCTTAGGGTACATCACCGCCATCGGGATCGCCCGAAGAGGCTGCCGACCTACCCGGTCCCCGCTGCACGCTCGCATCCGACGCGTCCCTCCCACGCTCGCCCGGCGTTAGCCGATCTTCGTCGGTGTTCGTCGATACCCCGCTCGACGGCACGTCGAATACCGCCTCTTTGGCCCACGGACTGCCCGATAGCTCCTCGGCCAAAGACCAGTGGGCTTGCTCGTTGTAAAGCACGCGATCACATACTGGACACAGGGGATTGTCTGGGTCGGGAAACGATCGAGGAGTATCCGTGCTCGGACTGAGCCAGGTTGCTTCGCACTCGTCGCACATCGCATAGAAGTGTTGCTGTCCCTGTTGATCTTCACAGGTTCGAACGCGGCACAGACCGTTCACACACACGGGACATTCGCCGATGTGGATCCAAGGGGATGCTGGAACTTCCGTCATGAAATCAACCCACCCTCTCTCGAACGTCCAACGGGATTCGGTGCGATCGTCGAAGTATTCACCCCGCGCTAGTAGGGAAAAGCCGTAATGACGCGATTGCCTTCGGTTACCAAGCGAATCCGCCTCGCCTCAGGATGGTTCGCTCGCATTCCATCGCGCCCACCAACGTAACCTATCGCTTTGCCCCAACGTGCCTCATAGACCGTCCTTGGGCCGTCAACTCGTTTTGACGTGCCCTCTGCACCACCGTCGGCTCGCTCGTACGACTCGTCCAGCCATCGTAACACCTGAGCCATGTCGCCGTAAAACACCCCGTGTTTGCCTGGCCGGTCGGGCTGGTCTTGCAGGTGACGCTCGATATGCTTCAGGCGATGCCCCTGCTGGCTTCCACGCGTGTACCGCAAGCCCGCGGGCGATAAGTAGTCTTCGGGTGCCGTTTCTCTTAGCAACCCATAAAGTAGTTCCTGGCTTGAACTGTCGACTTGCTCGCGGTGCGCAGGCGGATTGAGGGCCGCCTCACGCTCTGGGGCAGACGGTCCCGGGGCCTTTTCCGCGGCGGGCTCCACCTGCTCTAACAGACCAGCCAACGACGGCAGCTGCCAACCGAGCCGCTGGTTCGCCGCAGGCTGAATTAGCGCATAGGCCATGCAGGCGATGGCAATGCCTAAGGCCCACCTGGTAGGACGCTGCTGCAACAGACTCTTCGATGATTTGCGATTCATGAGATCTGATCTCTCACCAGCACGCCAGAATCGTCCCTC
>JANQJJ010000498.1 GCA_028281725.1 Pirellulaceae bacterium
AAATCGTACTGCTACCCCCGCTTTCACTCCATTGATCGGGAGTGACGGAATTCTGGATCGCGTTGTGAAGGCTGCTTGCGTTCTCACTATTGGGCAACACATACGACAGGTCGTAGAAGCGGAGCGACGTTTCCGTATTGGCGTGGTCCTCGGAGGTGATTTCAATGCTGCTTTCACGAACGATGTAGCTGATGTCGCCGCCCATTTGGCTTGAGATCTCGCGGAGAATCTCACGCAGTGGAGCATCCCGTGAGACGGTAATGGGGTGGTCCGGCGTCAAGCCAAGATTCTCAAGCTCCAAAACATTGATTTCGAGCGGCACACCGGCGCGGTCTGACAGCTCCATCAGCGCGACACGCAGTGGAGCGCCGTCTACGACGAGCGGACAACGAACCCCCAAGATCGCTCGATTTTTCTCGATGGCTTGCAGTTGGCTGGCACCGCCGGAGAGCCAGTTGGGCTCGCCGGCTCCCTTGTCAGGCCTCTGCCACGGGACCGGCTTGCCACCCATACCTCCCATGCCACCCATGCCACCGGCGCCCATACCTCCCATGCCTCCCATGCCGCCGCCCATACCTCCCATACCTGCCGAGTTGGAGACACCGGCTCCTGAACCACCGCCGGAAGCATGTTCGGTATTTTGAGTTCCATTCGTCGCGGTTGCCTCGCCCGCGATTCCGCCGCTGCCGTCTGCTGGGGGTGCCGATGCGCCCGCGCCGCCGAATTGGCCGTTGATCATCTGGATACTTGCCGTCTTACTGGCAACCGTTTCAGCGGCGCCGGGGGCGGGGACGGTTAGCGTGTCTCCCGATGACCAGAAGTGACTCCCGGAGCCGTCAGCTCCATTGGCTGTAAACACGGCAAGCGTGCCTGCGGCAAGCAGGACGCCAACGGCCGCTACCGTTTTGACTGTACCTGTACCAATCATGTTCATTTCTCCACCAACTAGGGACGAGATTTCGGAATGAGATGAGACAGCCTTCGCCGGACTCGCCGCTGCGCCGTCACCTTGAGGAAGATAGGCATCCAGAAAGCCTTCTGTCCAACCGACCGCCTCGGCAGCTTGCAGGTGCTGCTGAAACCATCCAGAACCGGCAAGAAGCACGGACAAGCTGATTCCGCGTTTTGCCAGCCGCATTCTGAGAGTGTGCCGACCGCGCCGCAAACGACCTTCGACTGCGGATTGGCTGAGCTCCATGCGCTCTGCAATCTGCGGAGCCGTGAAGCCGAGCAAATAATGTTCGACCAGGGGAGCTCTGAGTTGCTCGGGAAGATGTTGGAGCTCTCGATCGAGTGCTTCGAGTTCCATCTTTCGAGCCAGTGCGGCCACCTGATCGTCGTCGGGATCGCAGTGTGTGATCACGTCATCGGGGCTCTGATTGGAGAGTTGTTCTCGCCGTTTCTTCCGAATGCGGCAGGCGGTACGGTAGGCCACACCATGGAGCCAAGCTGCGACGGAAGACTGACGCCGAATCTTCTTCGCCGATTTGAGCAAGATCAAGAAAGTCGCTTGAAATGCATCTTCCGCACTCTGCGAATCGGCAACGGTACAGCGGCAAACGCTTGCGACCATCGGAGCGTATCGTTTGATGAGCCCCTCGATCGCCTGACGATTGCCACCTTCGGTGTAAAGCGCCAACAGCTCGGCATCGGATTGCAATTTCTCCTGTTCGGCCGGCTCGGTGAGCCTCCGCAGCTGAGAAATTGGTTCTTTTGTCGGGTGTTGGTCGCTCATCTTGATTCCGTAGTGCCGCCACCGAGCCCATCCGGGCGCACTTTCTTAGAATAATTCAAAAATCTCGGCTAAAATCAATAGCCCGTCGAGTTCGGAACTCCTCTGCTGCTGTTCTCAAGCCTCCGCTGCTTGGGCCGGCAGCATCCTCATTGGAAAGGCGACAGCTAGTGTCGGAAGGTGATCAGTGACATTCCCAGGACAAAAAAACGTGGGTCTAAGTGGCCCAAACGGCCCGCGCCGCTGGTTTCTTTCGCAGTGCGGTGTCGGGCTCGGCGCGGCTGCTCTGGCTGAATTGCTCGGTGGCGATGCCACGATGCGCCGGGCAAGCGGCTCAGAAACCGGCCCCAGCGACAATCCGCTCGCACCGCGCCGGCCGCATTTTCCGGGTAAGGCCAGAGCGGTCATTCACCTCTTTATGTGCGGAGCCCCAAGCCAACTCGAACTGTTTGACCGAAAGCCGATGCTGTCACGGTTGGAAGGCAAGCCTCTGCCGAAGTCCGTGATTGGCAGTCAACGTTATGCCTTTATTCAGCCCGACGCGGCAGTCTTGGGACCGCAGTTCCAATTCGCACGCCATGGAGATTCCGGAGCTGAGATTTCCGAGGCCATGCCGCATCTGGCACGTGTTGCCGACAAGCTGTGCTTCATCAAGTCGCTGTACACCGACCAGTTCAATCATGCA
>JANQJJ010000499.1 GCA_028281725.1 Pirellulaceae bacterium
AGGGGGCAGGAGTCAATTGCCGCCAGCGGCCCTTCGGGTGCTGTGCACAATTGACTCCTGACCCCTTTACCCAAATCTTTAGTGTTGACAAAGCACTAGTCATCCGGTTCCCAGATGGCGGCGCTGCTGGTGTCGGTTGGGGCCGCCTCTTGCTTCATGAACCGAGTGCGGAAAATATCGGCCAAGAGAAATACTCCTGCGACGAGTCCGCCACCCAAGTACCCAGCGGGTACCCCAAGGACTGACAGTACGATCAGCGCGATGAACTGCATCGGGTCTTGCTGACGAAGAAGGTCCGGAAACGCCGACGCCAGGGAGATCAGTAGCCAGAGCCCCGGCCCAGCAGCTAGCGAAGCGATGCGCGGCCGGTTCCCTCCCCACAGGGCAAGTTGTGCGATGGCGATGCCTGTGGCAAAGACACTGATAGATATCGCGACCATCGGCAGGCTGCCCATCAGGACCGGCTCGGCAACTCTCAGCAACGCAAACAGGAGAGCGAACGCGAGCGTGACTGCCAACAACGTAAACAGGTCGAATACTCGCGGCGCGCCATAGCTTTCAGAGCCCAGTCGGTTCGCAAACCACTCGAAAACGTCCTCTTGAGTGGCGACGGCAGATTTCGATTCCTGCTTCACCACCCCAGGCGGCTCATCGGCGGTCGGTGGCTGAGAGACGTTCCCCGTCGGCGGGCGATTTTGATGGATTGGCGGTTCCATACTTTTCCCTGTGCGAATAGTCTCTCCGTCAGTCCGGCGGTAAGTCCTGGTAATCTTACCGAATTATGGCGGCTTACTAGCCGTTGGAAGAGTTGCAGAGGGCGTCTAAAATGAAACGCTGAGTTTGGGACCTGCAAACTTTGGATGTAAGATCCGCCGAGTGGCCCAGGTTGGCCAGGCCAATTTTCGACTTTGATTCCGATACAGGCTTATCTCCATGTCCGACCCGTCCCCTCAGCAGTCGTCCGACGAATCTTCCAGTCAGCCGGCAGCGGACTCCGATTCGTCAGCTGAAAACGCTGCTGGCCCCGCAGCCTCCGCAGAAGTAGACCCACCAGGCGCTAGCTCCGTGGCGGAGGGAGCGGTCTCCTCGCCGGCTGCACGACCAGCAGGCTCGGGTGGGCCCATCAGTCTAGAGAAGATTCGGCAATTGCGCCAGAGCCAACGGCAATCGGCTACAGCGCGACCCAAGCCGACGAAAACCCCACCGGCTGCGGATCAGCCTGAGACCGGCGGTGATCAGCCGAGCAAGGAGTCCAGCAAAAAGCCCGGAAAGCCGGCGCGTCAGAAGGGATCCGGAAAAGGGAACGTTCCCCTTCCCACGCCAGATCCCGTGGGAGTGGCGCCGAAGGTGGCCGTGCCTTCGCAGCGACAGCCGCTTTCGCAGGACATGGAAGAGGAACTGGCCGCAGCGCTCGGGGACTCTGATCTGGACAAAATTCTCGTTGGCGATTCGATGTTGCAAGTCGGCCGTCTGCTCGAAGAAGGCCAGCGGGTTCAAGCCAAGGTGGTGAAGGCTCAAGGGGAGTTCGTTTTTCTATCGCTCGGCGGCCCCAACGAAGGCGTGATTCCCGCGGTGCAGTTTGAAGAAACGCCGGAGCCGGGAACCCAACTAGAAGTCGTCGTGAGAGGTTTTCTGGCCGAAGAGGGCTTGTACGAGTTGACCATCCCCGGAAACGCAGTCGATGTTTCCGACTGGTCCGACCTGCAAGAGGGCGAAGTCGTGGAGGCCCTGGTGACCGGCTCGAACACCGGTGGCCTGGAGTGCAAGGTCGGTGCCATAGACGGTTTTATTCCGGCTAGCCAAGTTGCCGAGTATCGAGTTGAGAATTTGGCAGACATGATCGATCAGAAAGTGCTCTGTGTCGTGACCGAAGCCAATCCGCGGAGGGGCAATTTGGTGCTCTCGCGTCGAGCGGTGCTGGAACGCGAGAAAAAAGAGAAGCGCGAAGAACGCTTGGCAACTCTCGAGGTCGGAGCGGCTGTCGACGGGACGGTGCGTAAAATCTTAGACTTCGGGGCGTTTGTCGACATCGGCGGATTAGATGGTTTGCTCCACATTAGCCAACTCTCCTGGGAGCGAGTCAAACACCCCAGCGAAATTCTCGAGGAAGGCCAAAAGATCCAGGTGCGGGTGGACAAGATCGATGAGCAGACCGGCAAGATTGGTCTGTCTTATCGCTCCTTGCAGGATCATCCTTGGGATGACATCGAGGCACGTTTTCCCGTTGGCTCGGTCGTTCGGGGAACTGTAACGCGTATCGCAGAATTCGGAGCGTTCGTCCGTATTGCGACCGGCGTCGAAGGGCTGGTCCACTTGAGCGAATTGGCCCACCACCGAGTTCATCGGGTAGGCAATGTGGTGCAGGAAGGCCAGGAGATTGAAGTCAAGATACTGTCCATCGACGCTGAACAACAACGAATTGGTCTGTCCTTGAAGGCCGTGCAGGCCGCGCCGGAACCGTCGGCGGAGACCAAGGAGGAGACCAAGGAGGAGGAGGTCGAGGAGCCTCGTCCCGAACCCGTATTGCCCAAACATCGTGGACCTCTCAAAGGAGGCACGGGCAAACCAAGCGGTGGCGAGCAGTTTGGTTTGAAGTGGTAAGCGGTATCCAACCGGCTAGACAGGGCATAAGCCGATCCATGCGTGATGCAGATCAAAGAATTACCGATTTGGAGGTCGGACTCGCCCATCAGCAGCGGCTGTGTGAGCAGCTGAACGAGGTAGTGGTCGACCAGACTCGCCAGATGATTCACTTCGAACGCGTTATCTTGCGTCTCGAAAATCAGGTCAAGGAATTGCAGCAGCAACGCAAGGAACAGGCCGATCCGCAGGCAGACAGACCGCCACACTACTGAGCCGAGATGATGGGCGGGACCGCATTTAGAGCATTTTCGGTTTTCATGGTTCCTCCCTCGCCCTGCCCGCGTAGCGGAATAGCAGGGAGAGGGATCGAGGGTGAGGGTACGAAGAAAATGAAAATGCTCTTCCAGCCTGAGCTGTCCTCAGATCGGCCAGCTGTTACCAAGTAGATGCAGCGGCCTGGCGGCGGTTTCCCAGCGATCGTCAGTCAACCGCGGCGCGCCGACCGGCAGAGCGCTCGGCGTCCATGGAGATCGGTCGGAGACAATTATGAAATGTCGGCTACCCAAGTCCCGGCTAGCAGGTCGTGTACGCAGCGGCGATCTTCTCCAAAGATGAAACAGATATCGACGATCGAATAAATACCACCGATGCAGGGAAGCGCGCCAATGATACCGTTGACCACCCCCCGAAGAAGAAAGGCCCTCACAAAGCCGGCGGGATGTCCTGTTTCGATGGACATGATCTGAGTTTTCGCCAGCCACTTGCCGATCGTTTGGCTACGGGTCGCCAGTAAGACCAGCTGGACAATCCCGAGGATGGAGGCACCGCCCAGCATGATGCCCATACCGGCCCAGAACGTAGCAGCCGGCGGGGTGTCAGGATCCAGTCCGCCGGACACCACCATCAATGCGTAGCCGGGAACTACAAGCACCATCCCGACGAATCCATCCAGGAACGCGCCTAGGAATCGTTTTCCCAAGCCTGCCGTGGGAAAC
>JANQJJ010000507.1 GCA_028281725.1 Pirellulaceae bacterium
AGGAAAATGCTACCCGTGTCACCCCTTTGGTTGCGCGAGGCGCTCGGCGTGGTGGAACTCGATCCCGCGCTCCAGCATGAAGGTCCCATTGTGCGCGCCGACGGTAAACTGGAAGTGCGAAGCTATCTTGCTTCTCCCCAGGGCTCTTATCCTGCCCCGGGCTCCTATCGCCGCACGTTGGTCATGGACGCGTCGACCGGCGCGATCGAACAAACCTTGCTCTACAACCACCTCGGCAAGCTGGTAGCGGTGGCTCAGCAGAGCAATCATCAGTACTATTCGGAGATTGACTGGAGCCTGCCCCGCAAGGTCAGCGTCCAATTGCGGCCCGACGTCGGACCGACGCTGGCGTTTACGATCGAAGTGGGCATCTACTTGATCAACCAGCAATCGCCCGCCGACGCGACAGCCTTCTCGCCGCCAGACCCCACCGGATGGTCGATCGACAATCTCGCGCAGGCCAACCGCAGTCAACTGCCGGTTGCCCCTACTCCGCCGAGTTACACTCCCGCCAGGCGCCCTGCGCGGCAGGGAGCGCTCTTAGGCCGCCGAACGATTCGCTAACGCACCGACTCCCTAGCGTATCGACTCTCCGGCGTACCAACTCTCCAGCGTACTGGCGGTCCTCGGCCGAGCCATGCTCATCGATCACTCTCAAAGTGTCGCCGACAATTAGGGCGATGGGCCAATCGACAGTGGGTCGAAATCCAGCTAAGCTTCTGAGCCACGCCAGTTAGAAATCCTGCTTCACTTTTTTCCGGCTCGCTCCTTCAGTTGCCAAGAAATGCTCGACAACGCTCCCTATTTGTCTCATCAGCATCGTGAGCTCACGATCGAAGGTTACTCTCGAGCGGCGGTCCAGAGCTATTGGCGCGTGCCTGAATTGAGATTGGGGTTCGATCTCGGCGGACAGCCGTGGGACTTCATGGGGACGGCTACTTGGGCCATTACCCACGCTCATTTGGATCATATTGCGGCCCTGCCTGTCTACGTCGCCCGGCGGCGGATGATGAAGATGGAACCGCCCACGATTTACCTGCCCAGCAGTTCCATCGCCGGCGTAGAAGCCATGCTGCGTTCGTTTTCACGTCTGGATCGAGGACGTTTGCCTTGCGAGTTGATACCGGTCGAAGCTGGAGACCAGATCGAGTTGTCTCGGGAACTGATGATGACCGTGCACCGCACGACGCATACGGTACCGAGTGTCGGTTATCTGGTTTGGCAGCGCCGCAAAAAGCTCAAGCCCCAGTATCGGGCGCTCAGCGGACCGGAGATCCGTGATCTAAGACTCGGGGGTACCGAGGTCAGCGAGGAAATCCGCGTGCCACTACTGGCGTATACGGGCGATACCAGTCCGCCCGGCCTGGATGACAATCCCGACATGCTCCGGGCCCAGGTGCTGGTGACCGAGATGACCTTTGTGGCGCCCCGGCACCGCAAGGAGAAGATCCACAAGCATGGCCACATGCACTTGGACGATTTTGTGGCCCGCCGGGAAGCGTTTGAAAATGAGCTGATTGTGGTGGGCCATTTCAGTGTTCGGTACAACGCCAAACAGGTCCATCGCGCGGTAGAAAAAAAGCTGCCGGGACTCTTGGACGGTCGACTGAAAATCTGGTTGTAGTCAAGCCGCCGTCGTAGGCCGGGCGGTCCAAAATCGATGAACAGCTCGGTTGCACCCGCCACCAATTCCTTAATTCCTCCATTTTCCCATTGGTTGAGGATACATACAATTGGTATCCTCTTGCCGAACTCGCTACGATAACTGGTAAGATTTCGGTGGCAGATTGCGATCCGTTGGACACGAAATCTGTTCAAAAAATGAAACTGACAAAGGGAGATTTTCGCATGCTGGTGCGAACCAAGCTGACAGCCATCCTGATCGCGTTGTGTGTCTGCTGGGCACCTTTGCGGGCAGAAAACGAAGGCCGGGACAAGCTCGATGAGGCGACGGGACTGAAGCTGGACGCGGATACGCCCGCGGACTTGGCCAAGGTGATTGAGCTTTGCGAGGAGGCGCTCCAAGAGGGTCTCGATGAGGGCAATGCCCGGTTGGCGCGGCAGATTTTGGCCGCCTCAGCTTTGCAGCGAGCGCAGATGATTGTGCAGCAGTTGCCTCGTGTCGCCAAGAACGCCAATGCGGTCCGAGAGGTTCGCCGACGAACGATCGCCGATCTGGAGAAGGCGATTGAAAACAATCCGAAGCTGGCCGACGCACACATCCTGATGGCGAAGATCCAGACGCTGCCCGGTGGCAGTCGCGAGCGGGCCATGCAGAGCTTGAATACGGCCATTGATCTGCTCAAGGACAAGCCCGTGGATCAGTCCGCCGCCTACATCTTGAGGGCCGGCTTGCAAGAGGACAACGAAGCCAAATTGGCTGACCTGCAAAAGGCCATCGAGGCCGATTCCACCAATGTGGATGCGTGGCAGGCTCGCGTCGTGCTGCAGATGGCGACCGGCAAATTGCAAGAAGCCGTTGAAGATGCCGAGAAGATGCTTGAGAAAGACGAAAACAACATGTTCGCGCTGCAGGCGGCGGTGCGCTCGCTGCTCGATTTGGAAAAGCCAGATGAAGTCGTCAAGCTGCTCTCCAAACGTATCGAGAAAGACCCGAAAAACGGGGTTTTCTATCGAGTCCGCGCCAGGGCCTACATGATCAAAAAGGAGGATGAAAAGGCACTGGAGGATCTCAACCAGGCGATCGAGCTGGACAGTCGTGATTCCGAAGCGCTGGTCCTGCGCGGTCAGATCTATTACGACCAGGGCGAGATAGAAAAGGCGAATCGCGACATTAGCGACTCGCTATTGATCGAGCCCAACTCCGTGCAGGGAATCATGATGCGCAGTTTGGTTGCCGCCCGAGAGCAGCGTTACGCCGATGCGATCGTGGATATGGAGATGCTTGTTCGTGCCGATCCGAGGAATGCCGCCTGGATCATGCAACTGGCCACCTACTACCAAATGGATGAGCGCCCCAGGTTGGCCATTCGCTTGCTCGACCAGGTCGTTAAACGCGACAGCTCGGCCTGGAGAGCCCTGCGATTGCGTGGCGACGCCAAACTCAGCATCAGTCAGCATGTCGACGCTATCGCGGATTACGAAGAGGCCGTCCGTGTTCGCGAACAGGATCAGGAAGAAGTCCCGGAAGGTGAACCGATCAGGGACGCTGACGAATACAGCGGGCTCCTGAACAATCTCGCTTGGGTTTTGGCAACATCGCCCCAAGATGATTTGCGCGACGGAGACAAAGCACTAGAGTACGGTCTCAAAGCGTGCGAAGTGAGCGAATACAAAGAGGCTCATATCTTGAGTACGCTGGCAGCCGCTTACGCCGAGGTGGGAGATTTCGACAGCGCGCGTAAATGGTCGACCAAAGCCATCGAGATTGGAGAAGAAGAGGACAACGAACAACTCGATCAGCTGAAGCAGGAACTGGAAAGCTACGAAGAGGAAAAGCCTTGGCGTGAGGAACAGCATACCGAGGAGAATGAGGAACCTCTCTCTGCCGCTTCCGATACGATCGACACCTAGGGTATCGGTCCACAGGGCTAAGATGGTTTGATGGCACGGTTGACGAAGCCGGTCAACACAACGCCGGAGATGATTCCCGTAAGGAGAAACAGCAGAAACGGAGCCGGTGACTGACTCCACGTCCAGTTTTCGGTGAGCGAAGTCCCAAAAATGGCGCCCAGCGTCGCCAGCGGGAAAAACATGGCGGCCATCGTATTCAGGCGATGTGAGGCGACCGCCATTTGGTTGCTGGCGTGAGCCTGTTCCTCGGCACGTCGGACGATCGCGACCTCCATCGAATTCCTGGCGTACTGGTATAGCAGTTCGGCGGTTCGTGACGTTTCATAGGCTCGGTCCCTCAAGTCGATTAGCTCGCGTCGTTGCGGCGCGTTCTTTCTCGCTTCTTGCAGGACATCCGAAAGATTGCCGGCAGCTCGCGAAACGGGTGCCAAGCCCTCCAGGAGCGGGAGGTATTCGTCCGATCGCCGCGCCTTGGACTCCAGCACATCGAACTCTTCGATACATCTTTCATACTTGCCAATCAGATTCCCGATCGCGGCTTGGCCCGGTTCCCCGTTGCTGGCCCGCCACTGGCCGTCAGAATCGCACCAGAACAGCAAGCCGCGGCGCGAGATTTCGTCGGCTGCCGGGACCATGTGAGCCACGATCAGCAGTTGATCACCATGGGTCATCAGCCGTTGCCGGCAAACTGGCAGCTCCCAGAGGATTTTCGACGGCGACTCGGTACAAGCGTTGGCCGGCAACGGCTGATGACC
>JANQJJ010000530.1 GCA_028281725.1 Pirellulaceae bacterium
GAGGACGCCGATGGTCTGAGTCTGCGCGTCCGGACGCGTGTCGCGAATCGAGTTCCCTTCAAACAGCAGCCCGTCGGTCTCGCCCCGAATACGGATGCCAGCGGCTGATCCGCCGGCGCCGTTGTCTTCGATGACGTTATCCTTCAACCGGTTCCGGTGCGCAGCCATACCGAACGATTCGTTGCGGAAGTAGACGCCATCGGCAGCATTGCGGCGCACCTGATTTCTCTGCAGCAGGTTGTCCGAATCCTTGTGTCCGATCGAAATGCCGTACCGACCATTGCCTTCGAGAACGTTATCTTCAAACAGCCCGTGTCGCACGCGCCAACAAAGGAACAGTCCGTCCGTTCCATTGTTGCGGGCTACACAATCGCGGACGGTTGGTCGCTGCGAACCGCTCCCAGGGTGAAATCCGAGTTGGGTGTTATCTTCGCTGAAACATTGTCTGAGGCTCACATCGTTGGACTGTTGGAAGCTGAATCCGTCGCCGTTGTAATTTCGAACCGTGCAATTTCGAATCTCGGTGCCATAACCGCGATAAAGAAAGATGCCGGCGCCACGGCAGCCGTTGAGATGCGAGTTGGCCTGTTTGTTGCCCTCGATGATCAGGTTCTCCACACGTACGTCACGCACATCGTAGCCGCTGACAACGGGAAAGACCGTGGCAGCTTGAGCTTTTTGATGCACCATGCAGTCCGCCATGAGAGGCTTGTCGATCGAAAACGAATTGCCGCTGCGGCCGGTAAGCCGCGCCACGGTGGTGTGGAAGCCTCCAGCGCGGTCATCCCATATCGCGACGCCGCCGCCGACTTCGAAGCCGGCCGGGTCCTGTACGGTGATCTGCTGTTCTCCGAAGTCGCCGTCGAGGGCCAACAGGGAAACCACACCGTCGGCCTTCCGCAAAATCGTTTCGTCCTTGGTGCCGGTTACGGTCACACCAGATCGCAGGTGGAGTGAGTCCCGCATCAGATACTCGCCCGGCCCAATAAGCACGGTTCCGCCGCCCAGAGCGGCGACGTAGTCCACAGCCGCCTGCAATACTCGGTTGTCGTCACCATTGAGATCGGCGAGCTCTCGACCGACCGTAATACTCGGCCGTTGTTTCATCCGCGAATGCATGGCGAATGGCAACTGTTGTTCGTCGGTGGCAGGGGCCACGCGGACCGGCGCATCGTCGGACAAGAGGAGGCCTTCGAGGCAGGTCAGCACCAGCAAGCCCATAGCTACAGGTAAGAGGCGCGCGTTCATATTGAGTTTCCCGGTAATCGATTTTGAAGTGCCGAATGCCCCCATGATCGTCGGCCCATTCTACTGAGTCAACGCGGAGCGTCTGCTGCCACTGCTGTTCGAATGGCCGCTGCGGTGATTCGCCAGGGACCATTCCATTGCCATGGAAAACGGATTTTGGGTGGGCGAGCAGGCGAAGGGTCGCTGATTCAACGCTACCTTGTCACGCTGACGCCGGCGCCTACTCCACCGAAAAGCGATGTACCGTCGTTTCCTCGAAAGTCTCACCCGGATTGAGCCGGGTTGTTGGAAACTCGGGGCGGTTGGGCGAGTCGGGATAATGTTGGGTTTCTAAACAGAAGCCCGCATGCGGAGAGTAGCCACCACCGAGATGATTACCGGTGTAAAACTGAACACCCGGCTGTGTGGTGAGTACTTCCATGACACGACCGCTGCCCGGGTCTTTGACGAGACCACATCGGCGGAGTTTGCCTGCCTCTCCACGGACTACATAACAGTGATCGTAACCCTTAGTGGCCGGCAGTAGCTCGATTCTTTCGCCAATTCGACGAGGCTCGCGGAAATCCAGCGGCGTCCCTTCCACGCTGACGATTTCACCGGTGGGTATCAGCGTATCGTCAACAGACAGAAATTCGTCACACGCCAGCTCGAGCTGATGATTGAGGATGTCTCCGACCCCCGCTCCCGCCAAATTCCAATAGGCATGGTTGGTCAAGTTGAGAACCGTCGGCTGGTCAGTCGTCGCTTTGAACGTATAGGTAAGTTCATTGGCATCGTTCCAAGTGGTTTCCGTTGTGACCGTCAGTGTGCCGGGATAACCTTCTTGGCCATCCGGGCTGACAACCGAGAAACGAACGCCCACCCGCTCGCTCTCTCTGATCTCCTCGGCATCCCAAAGTAATTTGTCAAAGCCAACGGTGCCACCATGCAAGTGATTGGGACCGTTATTGACGACCAGGGTGTACGTTTTGCCATCGAGCGAGAACTTGCCACCGGCGATCCGATTGCAGAACCTACCAACGGTCGAGCCAAAGTAGGGATGCCTCTGTAGATAACCATCGAGGCTGGGAAATCCGAGATTGACGTTCGCTAAATTGTTGTCGCGATCTGGAACCTCCACACTGACAATGATGGCTCCATAGTTCGTCAGCTTGACCACATTCCCGTGGCGATTGGTCAGCGTGAAGAGATCCACGGACCGGCCGTCGGCTGTCTTTCCATAGTCACTGCGCTCGATAGTCATGTTGGTTGTGTTTTCTTTCGGTTGAGTTGGAATGGTCTCTTGCGGACTCCCCGCCCAAGTTGTTCTGGCGGAAGCCAGCAATAGGGTAAGCGAGCCTAGTAGCGCATAGATCGTCAACTGCGCAGGTGCTTCGCGAGGCTTCATGTTGGGACTCCGGCAAGACTCAAGATATGGAACCAAGAGCATACTCCATATATAAACTTTATCACGGTTCCAGGGACCTCGACCGCCAAAAGTTTCAGTCCATTTGGGGGGCAAGTCGGCTTGCTGCAGAATATGCGGTGGTTTTTATGCAACAAATCGAGCTGCGCGGTAACGAACCCGGTTGAACGCGCGCTTGTGAAGATATGAGTTGGGCGCGCAGGATGGAACGAGACGACGTTACTAAGAGAACCCGAACCGCGATGTCAGCTACTGCCTTGTGCGATCCACTACAGGCTCTGCCAGAGCACGAAGCCTGGTTACGTACGACGTTGATTTCCCGTCTCGGTAGCCGAGATGAGGTGGAAGAAGTCATGCAGGAAGTCGCGGTCGCTGCGGCCAATCAGTCGGCGAAGTCGGAACCGGTCGAACGCGTGGGCCCCTGGCTCTACCGTGTTGCCATGCGGCAAATGTTGCTCTTTCGCCGAAAGGCGGGGCGCCGCAAGAAACTGCTCAACAACGTGGCTAGGGTACGGAGGCCAACGGAGGAGGACCCCAAGTCGTCCACACCTCTGGATTTCTTGGTCAGCCAAGAGCGTCAACGCGAGGTCCGTGGGGCAATGGTCAAGATGTCCGAGCGTGATCGCCAGTTGCTGATGCTCAAGTACGTGGAGGGGTTGTCCTATGGGGAGATTGCTCAGCGGGTTGGCGTGACGGCTAGTGCGGTGCAGTCTCGACTGCATCGAGCCAGGGCCCTATTGAGAAAACAGCTGACGAGTCCGGAGTGCGGTGAAGCTGTGCCGGGAGGCCCAACCAGGTCCGGCAGCAATTGAGAACGACTATTTTTCGAACGTGAGCTTGGTAATAAATTATGAGTCAGTCAACCAACCAGATTGATGAATTGACCTTGGACGAACTGGTCACCGGCAACCTGCGGGGCGAGCGTTATCGCCAAACGATCAAGGCCCTGGATAGAGAGCCTAGCCGCTGGCGAGACTGTGCGTTGGCGTTTCTCCACGAGCAGGCCTTGTCGCAAGAGTTGCGGGCGATTGCGCAAAGCGACGTCGACTGGACGGACGAAGCAGCAGAGCAGATGCCGGCCAGCGGTAACCTCGGTGAAGGTTCGACCGCAGTGCCCCCGCTACCAGAAGTGACTCCCGCCGAGTCCACCGAAGCTTCTTGGGCAGGCCGTGATTGGTTGCAGAAACTAACGACGCTGGCGGCACTTTTACTGATCAGTTTCTCGATCGGCTGGCTGGGAGCCGGATTCCGCGGTGGAGCCGACGTTGGAGAACCGGGGGAGAGCCTGATCGGCGCTACGAAGCTCGATCCGAGTATCAGCGGTGGCCCCAGTTTGGTAAACGACGATGGGAGCCCGACGAGAACGGACTCGGCGACGACCCGGAATCAACCTTTTCAACTCGTGCGGAACCAATTCATGTCCATCGACCGAGAAGTGCCCGCATCGCTGAGAGAGTTGGAGAGGCGAGGCCGCGTGCGGATCGAGTCTTATGATGCGATTGTGCCGGTAGAACTGGATGATGGCGCATCGGCCCTGGTACCCGTTCAGCAATTCCGCGTGGTGCCCGTGGTTCAATCCTATTGAGCAATATTATTCGTGAATCATGGCGACAAGTGCTCCAGTTCGGCAACAGTAAGGGGTGTAGAGCAATTTGCCGCAATTGAAATGAACTCAATCATTTAAGGAGATTGTCGATGTCGAGGTCCATTACGACCAATTTTTGGAGTCCCGGTTTTTGGAGTCGAAGTGCACTGACTGGATTGCTGGCGACCGGTGGTATGGTTGCCGGCTTGAGCCCAGTGCTAGCAGAAGATACTACTGACGAGCAGCGGACGTTTGTGGTTTTTGTGGCGGACGATGATTCGCAGGCCGAGGTGGAGGTAGACGTAGAGGAAATCATTGTTGACGTGCCTAAGTTATGGCTGGGGGTTTCCCTCAAGGACATCGAGGGCGATCTGGCTGCTTACTTGGGAGACGAACGAGGCATCTTGGTTGATTCGGTTTTTCCGGACAGCCCCGCGGAGAAGGCGGGCATCCAAGTGGGGGACGTACTTCTGGCCGCTGGCGGTGATGATCTGTCCAGCCCAGCGGACCTGCTGAAGACCATCAAATCGCTGAAAGGTGAAGACGTTGAACCAGCGGCTTTGACCGTTGCTGTACTGCGTCAAGGCAAAAACATGGATATCGAGGTGACTCCCGCGCAACGTCCGGCGGATGAGGAGATTTCAGCCATCGTAGGCGACGGCGACGAACAGGCTTTCTCTTTCAGCTTCTCTGGCAATGAGTCGGAGGAAGAGGTGCAAGAGATGGTCAAAAAATTACGAACAGGCCGCCTTGGAAAGGGGATGAATGTCTTCCGATTTGGTAGCCCTTCCATGTTTTGGGTGCCAGACGATCGACAGCTCGATGGCAATCTGAACATCAAGGTGATCAAGGAGGTCAATGGCGACAAAGTCGTCATCACAGTGACTCGTACCGACGATGAACCGGCCAAGATCACGGTCGACAAAAATGGAGAGGTTGAGGAGTTCCAGGGTGATAACTTGGATGAAATGCCTGAGGAAATCAGTGCGTTAGTCAGGCCCATGCTCCTTGGAAAGCGAAGCTTTCGAGGTTTTACCTACCGTCCCAATAAGGATGGTCAGTCGCGTTTTGAACGCCGTTTCCATATTTTGGGTGGAGACGACGAGGATATCGTGCTCGGCGACTTGATGGACGAAGAGATGGTTGAAAAGTACCAAGCGATGGCCAAAGAGATGGCTGAGAAATCGAAGGAAATGGTGGAAAAGCATCGGCTCCCCAGCGGGAATCTAGCCGATTATGCCCGCCGCGCTCGAACCGCTGTTCGAGGTGTGACTGCCAACAAGGAAATGGAAGAGTTGCGTGCCTTGATTCAGGAACTCCGCGCGGAGGTCGAAGAATTGCGGTCACAGCTGAAGCAAGATGATGATGACGATGATGAGTGAGTGAAAACCGGTGCATAACCGGTCGCAGCGCGCTACGCCGAGAGGGCGTTCCAGTAGGTGTGACGTGCAGCTGCGCTAGGCGGCTGTCGATGGTTTTTATCGGCAGCCGCCTTTTTTGCTATCAATCAGCGAGGTTTTCCTAACTTCTCTAGAGGTGAGCTGGTCGTTCTGACAGAATCGAAGGCTTAGGGTGAAAAGGTGGCTTTCCGTCGCCCGGCCGTAGAACGGCGAGATGCGAGCCATTGGTCCAGCAAATCCATGGATGAGATGTAAGTGCCGCAGGATGTGGTCCAGTCAGATTTTGAGCCGGATGCCCTATCGGCCGCTTCGCTTGCCAACAGATCGTATGGCTACTTGCGCGAGGTCTTGGGCTCGATCATGCTGGCTAGTCGCCGCTGGCAACTCGATGATGCCGGATCGATGGCGGCGGCGGTAGCCTACTATCTGGCGCTGTCGCTATTTCCCATGCTGCTGTTGCTGACAGCAGGTGTCGGCCTGGTGATGCGATTTACGCAACTTGGACACGATGCAGAGGTACAAATCCTGGCAATCGTTGCCGAACACTGCTCACCCACTCTGGAGGCTCAAGTGCGCGACGTACTGGAACAGCTGCGCGACCAATGTGTGGTGGGTGGGCCTTTCGGGCTGGCAACCGCCGTGCTGGCCTCCATCGGCGTCTTCTACCAATTCGAGCGCGCTTTTGACAAGATTTGGCGAGTTCCGACACCACCGCAAGAAGGCATGCTGCGCACCGCATTTCGCGTGTTGACGCAGCGACTGATGGCTTTCCTGCTGCTAACGAGTGTGGGAGTGACCATCGTTGCGATTCTGGTCGCGAACGTCGCCATCGGGGCTGTACGCGAGTGGATGTCCGGTTTGCATCACCCCGGCACGGTTGCAGTTGCCGTGGTGGACGCCTCGGCGACCATGCTGCTCAACGCGCTCGCATTCGCCGCGCTCTACCGCTGGCTACCAAAGCGTCCGGTGTTGTGGCGTGACGCTCTTCGCGGCGGATTGCTAGCGTCCATCATTTGGGAAATTGGGCGACAAGTTCTCAGCGCCTTTTTGGTCGGCATGCGCTATACCACCGCTTACGGTGCGATCGGTTCCTTCATCGCTTTGTTGCTGTGGTTCTACTGGGGCGTGACCATTCTGTTTTTCGGCGCCGAGTACGTGCAAGTTCTATCGCGTCGCCATACAAAACCACTAAAGATGTTTCAGCACCCGAGAGTCGGAGGCAGTTGAGCGAGCCAACTGTTTCATTCCCTATCTGGAAAGCCCGCCGCCAAAAGGACTCCGATACGAAACAATGCGTCATTCGAATGACGATGCACCAATTCGTCGCGGCTACTTTCCTGGCCGAGCTAGCAGGCCCTCTCCGTCCACTTCGAGTATGGCTCGTGCCCCTGAGGGGATTTGCGCATAGATCGTGAGCAGCTTCAGCGGCTGACTTTCAGGCGGGTAGAACTGATTCCCTTTGGTGTGAAAGAATTTCAGCGGGACATAAATCTGTTGTCCACCATCAATGGGGTCCGGATGTGCGAAGTGAAACTGTTCGTTGATCGACATGTTCACGTTCCGCCATGACTCATCGGTCGGATTGTCAAGAATCACGCAAGGTACCACACGAGCGTTGGGCGAGTCAGCGTTCGGCCACGCCCGCGGACCGACCTGCACGTCAGCCGCCAAGACCGGATCTTCGGTTGCTGGCATGGTGGAGTAGAGAACGACGACCAGGCAGAATGGCAGCAACGTAATCAAGATCAGTGCCGCAGTCAGTTGGCTACGCGACAACGTTTTGGGGTAGGCGGGGTCAGAAGCCGGTCGATTCATCTGGACATGGGGTAGGCGTTAGATTGGCAATCGTGGCGGAGGCTTAGGCTAACAGTTCTTCGATCACCTTGCCGCCGAACTGGGATAGCTGCTTGAAGCGGCCGGCATGGTAGAACGTCAGTCGGTTGTCATCCAGGCCCAGTAGATGCAGAAGCGTTACATGCAGGTCACGGATCGGATGAACGCATTCGACGGCGGTAGCGCCGAGTTCGTCCGTAGCACCGATCGTGTGGCCCGACCGGACTCCACCTCCCGCGAGCCAGACGTTCATGGCTTGGGCATTATGGTCGCGACCGTAGGCGATTCCACCACGCACGCCATTGTCGGGACTGCGGCCAAATTCGCCGCACCAGACGATGAGCGTGTCCTCGAGTAGGCCCCGCTTGCGCATATCCGCAATCAACGCCGCGATGGGCCGGTCCACGGCCGAGATCAGCTGTCCGTGCGCTTTGGCAATGTAGTCATGCGAGTCCCACGTTCCGGCGTAGAGCTGGACAAATCGCACTCCACTTTCGATCAGCCGCCGGGCGAACAAACATTTTCTACCGAACTTGGCCGTATGGGTTTCGTTGATTCCGTAGTCGTCGAGCGTTCGAGCATCCTCTTGTCCCAAGTCGAGTACCTGCTTGACATCGCCTTGCATTCGAAACGCAAGTTCGTAGCTGTCCAACCTTGCGCCGAGCAAGTCGGCTTGGGGATGATCGGTCATATGCCGACGATTGAGTTGGCTGAGCAGGTCGAGATTGGCTCGCTGGTGCGTTTTGGAGATGCCTTCTGGAGGAGAAAGATTGAGAATCGGAGAACCCTCCGGTCTCAAGGCGGTGGCCTGATATTGAGCAGGCAAGAATCCGCTGCCCCAGTTGGCGGGTCCCCCTTGCGGATAAGACAGTTCCGGCAGGACGACAAAACCGGGCAGATTGTCATTGATAGTTCCCAGACCGTAGTTGACCCAGGCACCTACCGCCGGATCGCCGCCGAAACGATTGCCGCAGTTGATGTGGTATAGCGCGGTCGGGTGGTTGACGGACTCGGCTTGGAGGCCGCGATAGAAACAAAGCTCATCCGCCACGTCCGGCAGATGCTTCCAACGATCGCACATCCAAGCACCGCTCTGGCCGACCTGCCGAAAACTAAAGGGGCTTTCCACGTAGTACCGCCTGCCGCTGGCCATGGCCGAAGCTTTTTCGTCCTTGCGATTGAATTCCTGTAGGTGCAGCTCCCCCAGCCTGGGTTTGGGATCAAACGTATCAATGTGGCTTGGCCCCCCCTCCATCGTCAGAAAGATGCAGCGACGTGCGCGCGGCGGATGATGCGGTGACTTGGCATCGAGCGGCTTGCCAGATTCTTGAGCTTGGCCATCGCGCGATAGCAGCGATTGTAGCGCGATGCTACCAATCGTTGCGCCGAGTCCATATAAGTAGTCGCGTCGAAACATGGTCATGCTAGTTGGAGGAAACATTGGGTTCAGCGGGTCGGGTAAAGGGGTGAGGAGTCAATTGGGCACAGCAC
>JANQJJ010000539.1 GCA_028281725.1 Pirellulaceae bacterium
CGAGGTGGCCATCTTGGTGACCGAAACACCGCCGCTACTATCGAGCCCCACGCCGTCGGTCAGATCGTCGTCGTACAGATACTGCGTCGTCAACCCATCAGCGGCCGATACACTATCGAGTCCGGCTATCGGCGGATCCTCCACGTCGACTGCGCCTCGAGCGACCAGCCAGGTCGTCTTGGCGATCGGCCGTCCCCGGCCATCGT
Organism: Pirellulaceae bacterium; assembly: GCA_028281725.1. Classification (GTDB taxonomy): domain Bacteria; phylum Planctomycetota; class Planctomycetia; order Pirellulales; family Pirellulaceae; genus Aureliella. The sequence continues at coordinate 207 of JANQJJ010000539.1, forward strand.
AACGCGTGGTCGTCTCGCCGAGCGTCTTGGCATTGACCGGACTGGTCATGTCCAGCACATGATCGTCCACATCGGAGACCGTGGCCGTATGCACCACCAGACCTCGCGAGTTGGTGTTACGGATGCTGCCGTGGCCCAGCGGATTCTTGCTGGCCATCGACTTGTCGCAGCACGAATCGTAGATGTTTGTCCAGACCTTGCCGGCGAAGTCGGTGTGCGTTGCCTGACGGCCCATCAGATCGTAAGTAAACGACTCCGTCGCCGTTTCCGTTGTCCCCGGCGCCTCGACGTGTGTCTTGACTCGGTTGCGACCGTTGTAGGTCCAAGTCTGTTTGGCCTTCTGATAGCCATTGGTATCGCCCGAATCAAAGTACCGCGGCGAGCGGATTTCGGTCACGTTGCTGGCCAGGTCATAAACCGTCTCAGTCTTGGCCTCGACCGTCGCTCCGACCGCGCGCAACTCCTCCACGCGGCGACTACGCGAGTCATAAGCATACGAAGTCTTGACATGGCGTCCGTCAAACTGATCCGCCAGTTCCCCGTCCGCTTCGTAGATCGCATCGGTGATCACGTAGTCGGCGTTGGCCGACGTGTCCCGCAGAGCGTTCAACACGGCCGTGTAGTCCGCCAAGGAATAGCTCGGGACCGCGCTGCTGACCGTGCGGATCAGCCGCGAGTCGGTGGCGTCGTAAGCATAGAACCGCTTGCGACCGTACGGATCTTCGACCGAGAACAACTTGTTGTCCACATAGGTGTTCTTGGTGACCAGCGTCTTTCCTGAGCGGGGCCTCACGGTCCGCTCCACCAAACGGCCTCGGTAATCGTACTTGTGGCTGGTCAACGTGCCCGCGCGGTGATGTTGGTAGACCGAATCGGTCCCATCCAAGTAGGTGTAGGTCTCCACCAGCTCCGTCTCCGGCGTGGCCGTCTCGTTGCCGGCTCCGTCATCAACGGCCGTGGCCGTCTTCTTCGTGATCAGGCGATCGGCCGCATCGTAGGCCAACGAGGTGACCACTCCGCCGCGATCGATCGTCTTGACGACCAATCCGGCGCTGTCGCCCGTGGTGCCGTAGACCTCCCGCTGGCTGCTCAGGTCGGCATAGGTCGTTTTATGGTTGCGGCCCATCGAGTCGTAGAAGAATTCCGTCACGTGGCCCAACGGATCGGTATGCGTCTTCAGTCTGCCCGAGCTGTCATACGTCAAGAGGGTTTCAGCACGCGTGCCGCCACCGGTATCGGCCGGCTGGATGATCTTCCAGAGACGGCCGGCCGAGTCGTACTCGTAGTTAGTGACATTACCCAGTTCGTCCGTCTTGGTCGCCAGCTTGTTCAGGCCATTGCCCGAGGTGTGGTAAGACCAAGTACGGACCGCATATTCGCTCGTCTGCACGTCGTCGGTAGGACAGCGGTTGTAGCCGCTGCCCGAATAGGGATCGGGCGGACCGGTGTTGCTCGGACCATCGGTCAGGCCCACCCGCGTCTCGAGCAACCGGCCGACCGAGTCATAGACGTACTGGGTGACATTCCCGCCCCGATTGCGATGCCGCAAGACCTGCTGCGTGTCGGCGTCGTAGCAGAACGCTTCAAACGTATCATCTTCGTAGTGAATGAAGATCGGATTCATGTACTGGTCGTAGTCGAATTCGCGGCGGACGCCGGTCTCGTCGACATGCGCATCGATCTTGCCAATCCAGATGTTGATGTCCAGCGTCTCAAAGCTCTCCTCGCTGGTTTCTCGGGTACCGGTCAGGACCGGTTCTCCCGCGACCCAGTTCAGCGACCAGCCATCGGTATAGTAGGCTCCTGGCCCAAAATCTTGATAGTCCACCAGCAACTCGCGCAGTTTACCGCCTCCTTCGTACGTGGCGTTGGCCGCCACGTAATAAGAGACTTCTCCCGCCCCATTGCGGATCACCCGCGTCAGGCCTACCGCCGTGGGCACAACCGTGCCATTGACCACGGTGGTGGAGCCCGAGACCGCCACCGATTTCCGGCGATGTTTGGGGGCCGCCACGGCATCGTCGATTTCAATCTCCACCAGGTTGCCCGAATAACCGCCGCTGGTGCCCGCCGGCTTGCTCAGGTAGGTGATGGTGGTGGTCGTCCCGTCTTCGTGAGTCGCCGAGGCCAGAAACCCGCCGGCATAGGTATAGTTCACGTCGCCCCCGTCGGGAAAGACAATGCGGCTGACGGCCCATTGACCGGACTGCTGCTGGGAGTTGTATTCCAGGGTGAGTGTCGGACCGGTCTTGTCGACAATCGTGTCGATCTGCCACTGGCGCGTGGGCGAAGCGTCCAACTGGGGGTTGGTCCAGGTCTGGTAGTTGATGTCGTATCCGTGGCCCTGGACCGTCACGGCCTCGATCAGCCGGCCATGGGTGGGATTGCCCCAATTGGGATGGCTGGGACCGACTTCCGTATTGATCAGTTCAAACAGGAACGTGGTCCCATCCCACACATTCAGCCGCGCGTACTTCACCCCCGAGACTTGACCACTAGAACCATTGTTTTGAGACGCATCGATGGGCTGCTTGAGCGAGTCGAGCAATTCCAGGTTCTTGGCTCGGGTCGCATGGGGCGTCTGCAGCGCGGACTCGGCCGGCATGGAGTTGACTGGAAGATCGTTGGTCGAAGCGGCGTCAAAGATGTCTCCATAGTGCACGTAATTGCTGCCACTGGGGACGTTCAGATCGATGGTCAGGCGGATGTCAAAACTGGCAAACAGACCCGGTCCCAGGCTACTGGGGACAAAGTACTGGCGTGATCGCAGATAGCGGCGGACATAGAGGGTCGCGCCGTCGGGCTTCTTGTAATCATCCGCGTAGTGGATGAAGTTGTAGTTCAGGTTGTCGACCGCCGACTGCCCGAAGGTGAAGTACCTATCGATCGGGATGGGCGACTTGGTGCCGGATTTAATCAGCCGGACCGGCTCGACCGATGCCTCGGCCGGTTTGGAACCACAACCCGAGGCGGTACACGTCGAACTTCCGCCTTCCTCTTCGCACGGCAAGTCGAAGTTTCCATGCACGGTCGGGAGACAGGTCATATTCGGGTCGGCTCCGGAGTATTCCAGCAGATCGCCGACGCCAGTGACCACTTCCGTCGTCGACGCGGGCGTCGAGCCAAAGGGATCTTGGCCTGCCGCAACCGCGGTGAATGGGCCGGCAGCAGATAGGATCCAAGCCAAACCGGCAGCACCGCTCAATCTCAGGTGGGTTCGTGGGTCAATCGACATATCTCTACTCCTTCGCCATGCTTAACCTTGGATTGCATTTCGCATTTCGCACCGCGCAGTGCGCTGGCTCGCCGGAGCCACGCGGCGCTTTCGATTTATGGACATCTACGGAGCCTTTGGCTCGACGGTGACGACAAAATCCAGCCGTCCCGTAGTCACCGGTGAGGCGGCCAAAATGTTGACTTCGGCAATCGTACCGCTGGTTCCCGTGAAGATCGCCTCCGCAATCCCCTGCTCATCGGCTGCGACGCTGATGCTCGGCAGCTGATTCTGGAACGCCCCCAGGTCGAACGACGTAAACGTCACCGGCGCGTGGGGCGGAACTTGGGTCTGCAATCGAACCGATTCGCCTTGCAGGATGGTCTGCCGGCGGCCCGTGATGCGTTCGATTAGTTCCACGCCAGGGCCTGGCTGGGCCGGTTGCCACACCCGACCCGGTTCGACGATCGACAAATAGGCTTCCGGATTTCGCTGGTATGCGTCGGCATCGAACTTCTTGCCGGCGAAGAACGGACTCCGCTGGGTTTTTGTTCCGTCCGGGTCTTGGTGGAATCCCGAGAAGATCGACTGGACGCTGGCGTGCGAGTCGGGTTGTAGCGCGGGCGCTTTGCCAAAGGGATAGCGGCGCTCGGTGGGCAGCCTGTCGGCGCCGCTTCTTGGCTGCGCATGGAGATCGACATCGCTGGCTGGCCGGCGGATGCCACCGATCTCGACGGTTCGATTGCGAGCGATGGCCGGTGAGCCTGACCTGAGATCAGGCAGCTTGATTGCCGGTCGACTCGAAAAGTAAGCACCCGCCAGCACCACCGCGATGCTCAGCGATACGCCTACGGTCAATGGACTCAAGGGCCAGCCTGCGTGTGGATTGGGATTGGGACTCATCAGGGAACTCGTGATGACGATGGAAGGATGAAAGTTACTTCAACGCGTCGATTGCCGGCCAGATTGCCTCTCCTGCTGGGCAAGCATGTTGGGGGAAGACACTCTGGGAGCCAGGGGAACCAGTTCCAGTTTCTCGCGTACCTGCTCGACTTGCTCCGGCTCCAAGTGGTAAACCAGCATCGACTGGCCGATTCGGCCCGCCGGTTCAAAGTGCTGAAAGTACGCAAACACGGGAGCACCGAAATATTTAAACTGGATGCGATTGCGACCGTCGGGTAGCGGCATCACGTGCCCGGCCAGGTAGTTCTTACTGATCACGTACCAGCCCGGCCTGGGGCCCTGCGTCTTTTGGTCCAGGTAAGGTCGCCGGTGGGCATCGACCTGCAGCGGGGGCGGCAACTGGTAGTCGATGCCCAGACAGGCCGGATCGTAAGAACTGAACGCAGCTAGATGGAGGTTTTCTCTGGCTTCGGGATGCTCTTCGAGCCACCCCTGGAGCTTGGCGAAATCCTGTCCCCAGTCGACATTGCTGTCACTGAGAACCTGGTAACCGTGCGCTGGACCTCCCGCCGCCGAATTGAAAAATCCCAACCAGTTCGGAGCATTCGAAACCGAGACGAAGGCCAGCACGGCGCAGGCCGCTCCCACCAGACCTGCGGGCCACTGCCGCTGTGCCGTCACCCACCGCCCCACCTGCGAGGCCCAGATGAGCAACGCAGGCAGCACCGGCAGCGCATAACGCACATAACGATTCAGCCCCGTGTTGATACTCAACAGGAACAGGAAAACCAAGGCCGGGACCCACAGGCAGACCACCCCCAGACGCCTGTCATGACCGGTCTTCCAAAACCAGGCTCCGACCGAAGCCACTCCCACGAGGCACCAGACGACGAGCGGAATTTTGACGAACAATCCCACCAAGTAGTAATACCACCAACCGCCTTGCTGCCACCGGCCCAACAGGTAGCTTTGCCAAGACGGACTATACCGCCCCCGCTCGAAGTCGCGACGCTGGACGTCGAGCCCCTCGACCAAGTTGGCGGGCAAGGGCACCGAAACACCGGCCAGCCAGCTGTCACGGAACCGATTGCCAATTCCACGTTCGCAACCTGCGCACTGGGGCGGACCGGACAGCAGCGCGCTGGCGAATTGATACTCGCCCAGCGGACGAAAGCTACCCTGGAAGCCGTAGAAGCCGTTGACCAGTAACAGGGCTCCCACACTGAGCGTTCCCAACTGCCATGCCTGCGACCCCCACGGCACTTCCGCCTTCCGGCTGGCCGCTTGCTGCTCACCGGTCACTTTCCTCGACATCCACCGTTTCCAAACCAGATTTCCAATCCACGTGGCAGCCAGTACCCCCGGCAACAGCAGCCACACACTCTTGGTCAACATGGCCAGCGCCAGCGTCGCGCTCAGGCAGACCGCCAGGGACCAATTGGGCCGCTTCATCCACTGCCACCCCACATAGCTGGCCGCCATCAGAGCGACCGCCGAAGCCAGATCGGGCGTGATGATCGCTCCGTAGGCCAGCACCGACGGCGAGAACGTCCATAAGCAGGCAGCCACCAGACCGGACGTTTCTCCAAACAGATCGCGGCCCCACAAAAAGCAAAGCCAAGTACCGAGCAGCGCTATGGGAATGACGGCCAGTCGGGCCAAGAAGAACAGCCCCATCGCGTCTTCACCGACCAGCTGCATCATCCGCCGACCGAGATAAACCTCACTCCGCAGCTTGGGATCGCTACGGTAAAACCTCCAGTCCATCTGGGGCGGATCGAAAAGCATGACGGGCGCGGCGGCAACCGTGCGGACCAAGGGCGGATTGACGCTATAAAGCTCGAACCGTCCCAATTCCCAGTGAGAAATGCCGGCCGCCAAGTGCCCTGTCTCATCCCAGGTCGGACTATGCACTCGCGCGCTCCAGACCAGCAATCCGGCTTGTACCACCAGCAGTACGCCGAGCACCCACCCACTCCGCAACCAAGGCATGCCGCACCTCAAACCAATGGACAACCAGATACTGAAACCGCCAGCTCAATCCACGAGCACCCAGCCGACTGCACAGCAACTAGCGGCGCGAGACATTCCGGGGTGTCTGACGGTTGCCCTCAACCGAGTCTGAAGGCCAATTTTAAACGGACGTGAAAAAGGGGGACAAATCCGAAACAAAACAAAGAACGGGGTTTCGCATTTCAGAGAAGAAGTCTCACCGATGTTTTCTTGACGAAATCGATTCTACCGGTCCCGATAGACGAGTCAAGAAAATTCCGAAGAGATTTCAAGGTGATTTTTGAACGATCGCTTGCTTTCATGGAAAGTTAACTTTTGTTTCGCACTTGAAATCACGTCGGTGTCGTTTTGTACATCCGCACCTGTCGAGCGGGCAGCGAACCCCTCTGCGGATTTCGCTTTGCAAGCAACTCCGGTCGCAACTGCGGTCGTGGTGTCTGCGGCCACAGTCGTCGCCGACCGATTGCTGATTCGCGGCGTCTGCGTTTCCACAGAACTTGCAGGCCCACTGAGCACTCTGTTCTGGTTTTCCCGAAAGGCTCCGATGGAACGCACCGACCAGTCGCAGCGCCGGCGGAGCGGTCGGCGACAAGAGGACGGAGCGGTGGGTGAATACTTATTCCTCGAAGCCGACGAATCATGGCGATTCGGCAGGACCCATTTTCAGTACTGAGAAGCCACCTGAATCGTTGCAGATTCGGTGAGATGTTTTAGTATGAATGCATGTCCCTCATTTCTGCGGCGCTGATGAGAGTTCATGCTCGGTACCCAACGCAAAAATTTGGCTTGCCGGCGCGGTCGCCATGCGTTCACGCTGGTGGAAGCCGTTGTGGTGATCTGTGTGTTGGCGCTGCTGGCTTCGGGCAGTTTGATGATGCTCTCGGGGCCGTTGCGCAAAGCGAGCCGCCAAGGGACGGTCGTTCAGCTGATTGACGTTCATCACTGGGCACGTCGTCATAGCGCTCGGCAGCCAGCCACGATGGTGCTGGATCTGAGCGGGCAGCGGGTGGCGGTGATTAGCGAAGACGTACGAGCCCCGGCGGGTGCGAGCGTTGAATTTGGCGAGCATACGCAACTAAAAAAGGTCATTCTCGATGGGGCGGTGCTCGAGTCGGGTAAAGTAAAAGTAACCTATGTCGGCGGAGGCAGCCCAACCTATGCGATGTTGCTCACCGGATCTACGAGAGCGGGAAAATGGATCCTAGTTTGCGGGCCTACGGGACAAACCAAGGTTTACAGTGGTGATGAATCGATCGAAGGTCCACTCGTCGACTGGCTTGCGCAATGGGCTAACGCTTATTGAAGTGGTCGTAGGGATCGGTCTAGCAGGTACGCTGCTGGTTTCGATCATGATGGCGGCGACAGGGCACCGAAAGCAATTGCGGCAAATGCGGGACCGGCAGGTTGCGATGGACGCGATCGATCGGTTTCTGAGCCAATGGGCCCGGTATGAATTCTCAGATCAAGGTCGCGAGCGTTCGGCGAAACAGTGTGGCGTCCATATGGATGGGTTGGCGACCGTTGCCGTCAGCCGCGGCATGCCCGTCTTGAAGATATCGACGCGAGCGACTGGCTTGGGAGACGATTATCCATTTGAAATTGCGCGAGTCGAGGCATGGGTCGGTGGCGGGGAGGTGGCGGATAGTTGGGTGGAAGTGCTTCGCGGAAAGGAGCTTCGATGAGTGCCTCCCGATCCAAGCGTTGTTTGAGATTCCGCCTGTGTCGGCCAGGCTTGTCGCGCCGGCCGGCAGGGTTGCTTGGCGGATTCACATTGATTGAACTGGTCGTGGCATTAGCGCTCGGCGCCATGCTGATGGCGGCACTTGTAGGCGTGCTCCGGAGTGTGGATCGTCAGCTGTCCGAGGTTAAGCGAGAAGCCACGCAGGATTGGCAACGACCGGTATTGGAAGTCTTGCACCGCGACTTGATGCTATCTTCGGAGATCAGTTCCTCCGACGGCTGGATTTGGCTCGACGGCAGCTTGCCCACGTATCGCCGCAGGCCGTCGCTAGCGCGTCGCGTCGGTTACCGCTGCGTCAGCTGGATTGACGATTCCGAGACGGTGTTGCTGAGATTGGCGGACGATCATGGTGAGCCTCTGGCAATTGGCCCACGAAGAGTTTTGATAGAACGATTGGATGGGTCCGATACTCCGCAGCCGCTGTCTGCCATGCCGGCGGCCATGCCTGATCGCGTGCGTGTCTGGATTTGGGATGGTGAGCTGGATGAACCCATGTTGACCCGAGATTTGGTCTTGAGATGATCCTCCGACCACGAGTAAGGAACGCCACTGCATGCCTGAAGCTGTAGACAAGCAGACCAATGCCGCCGGGTTTCTCCGCGGCCAGTCGAGTGCGAGCTGTCGATCGGACCGTCGCCCACAAGGCTTCGTCCTGCTGATCGTCGTCATCACGCTAGCCATCGCTTGCATTTTATTTTATCAATTGGCGACCTTGTCGTTCGCCAAGATCCGAGAGGTCATCGAAGACGAACGCGAGCTCCGCCAGCGTTGGACCCTCGTTTCGTTTCGCAGGGCCATGCTCCCCAGAGCAAACGATCTGCAAGGCCGGATCGAACGCGGATTAAACTCTGGGCGTTCCGGAAGCTCGTCGGGCAATACCCAGATTGTTCGGGCCACCCAAGAAGTGATTAAGATCAATGGGCAGGCGGTTGAGTTCCGCGTTGAGGATGAAAGTGCCAAACTGAAACTGCCCGCTTTACTGGAGGAACGTCCCGAGCAGGAAGCCTCGCGGATTGTTGGGCGTTTGATGGCGCGTAGCCGAGCATTCGTCAAACGAGAAATTTTTGTTGGCGGAGAACGGCCCTCTGTCTGGAATTGGTATGACATCTTCGAGGAGGAGGCGCTGTCCGGCCGAGAGCTGCTTCGTGCTACGGATGCCATGACACTTTGGGGGGATGGTAGATTGAACGTCATGCGAGCTGACCAGACGGTTTTAGATGAGGCGTGGCGCAGTGTTTTCGGGCACCTTCCACCACGGGAACTGATCGATGCGCGACAAGGCTATCCTCGTGATTCCTGGAAGGATTTGCGAGAGAGGCTGAGCCTACGTCAGTCCCAATTGAAACTGGCAGACCGTTGGTTCACAGGGACGAGCAGCTGTTATTCTCTCGAGCTACGCGTGCTCAACTCCGCTTCGGATGCGAGCAAGACCTGGCTGTTCGTTCGAGATCGCAACGTTGGCAACTACGGCTTCGAACTGTGATATGGGTTATCTAAGCTTACGCAAGTGCTTTCGAATCGCGAGTATGGTCATCATGCTGATTGGGGGCGCATTGTTTGTGGGTTTGATCGCGGCGCCGATCGATGTGTCACCGGTTCGTGCTGATCTGCCGGGCGAGAGTTCCGCACGGCGAGCGAAGCCTTCGCCGACCGCGCCCATAAAGTTGGAGGATTTCGGGTCGACCTTGAAGAAACCACTGCAACGTCCTCTTCAGGATCCTAAACCGCCAGCGGCGGCTGTGGTGAAGCCGCAGCCACCTCCGCCGCCTCCCAAGTTGAACGTGGTCCTGGTCGGTACCGCTGTTGAAACTGAGGCGAACCGTAGCAAGGCATGGCTCCAGCCGGCAGGAAAGCAGATTCAGATGGTGGCCGTCGGGCAGGTCCTCACTGACATGCCGGGCAAACCGGAAGTAAAGTCGATCCAAGAGCGACGGATCGTCCTGAGCGTCAACGGCCAGGATGTACCGGTTGAGATCAAAGAGGATGGTTAGCGCTGAGCATTATTGCTCTGGGTTAGTTGGATTCGTTTTGGTTGGTACCGTCATCGACTGAGTTTATTTTACACTACAGCCAAGGTACGTAGACCGTTGATTGACCGATCGGCCTTAGAAGAAATCGAACTCCCCGCGGGAATGCGCTGCTACACGACGCAGGGGCACTTGAGTGTGGTTGTCTTGCCAAGCGAGATGTGTTTCCCCGTACCCCTGGATCGTCCGCTGCGGAAGCCGGCTGAGCGAGACAGCTTGAGCTACGAGCTGGAAAACGAGGTTCCGGTCGACGCGGAGTGCATGGCGTTTGACCTGCTGACCGCGGGTAGCAAATCTTTGGCCATCGTTGCGGACGCTCGCATGGTAGCCGATGTGCTCCAAGCTGCCGATCTTGCGGACGCTAAAAAAATGTGCTTGGCGGTCGTGCCCAGACCCGTGTTGATCGCGCAGAGGCTGCTTCAGGGCGGAGCGGAGAACAAGATCGTATGTGTCGTTGCTGGTAACCAGATTGACGTGCTGCGGTTTTGTAGCGGACGGTTGACGGCCTGGAGATGGTTGTCGTCCGGCGACGGTGATGCCGCGCAGGTGGTCGCCCAGTGGCAGGCAGAGGATGAAAACGCGGTTCAGGATGTGTGGGTCGTCGGGCAGAATGACGATCCGGTCCGTCAGCGCCTTGCCGATGAATTGGCAGAGGCTCAGCTGTGCGCCGCCGATGCGTTGGAACTTCAGTACGATGCAGCGAAAGAGATACTCGCGGGTAGATCGTTGCCGCTGGTCAATTTTCGAAGCGGAGATCTGGCTTTCGTCAATCCGCAGCGACCGGCCCGCTCAGCGGGAGTGGTGTGCGGTCTAGCGGTGGTGATCCTGCTAACGCTGACGGCGACCGGATTCTTTTGGCGTGCTCAAAAGTATCACGCCAGAACGGTTGAACTGACTCAAAAACAGGAGCAGCTGTACCAGGGGCTGTTTCCGGGGCAACCGATCCCGGTCGGTATGATGGGACGATTCGAGAGCGAGTATCGCCGATTGGTCGCAACGAAGGACGCAAGTAGCGTTCCGTCGCTGGGCAGTTCCTTGCCCGCAATGCACGCGTTTTGGCAGGGGCTTCCGAACAGCGCGAGATATCGAGCGAACATGCTCCACTTTGTGCCTGGCATGCTCCTACGCATTGATGGATCCGCCAAAGGGTTCTCCGACTTGGAGGTACTCAAGACGGCCCTGGTGGACGTTGGGTTTGAAGTGCCTCCGATCTCGGCAACTCAAACCTCTCAAGGCGCCTCCCTGCGCTGGGATCGTATTCCATGGTCGTCCAAGGAGGAGGCTTCCAGCGATACCGTCGACGGGGAATCGACGGCCGAAAAGCTAGAGGATCAGCGGAAAGGAAATGAGGCATGAACGAGAGGTTAACTTGGGGGCTTGGTGGGCTGGCAGGGGCAACTTTCGTGATGTGTCTGATCGGGGGAGTCCGTCTCGGAGAAGCCCGGGCCGCCGCAGACGACGCGGCTAACAATTTGTTGCGGATGCAAAGGCTGGTCCAGGAGATTGAAACGTTAAGAAAGCTGGACAACAACGCCCATTCCCAAGGCGAGCAGGCCGTCGAAAGCTCGCAGGCGTTCAGCAAGTATGCCGAGGCAGCCGGCATTGCCAGCAAAAGCATCGCAGATATTGAACGGCATCCGATCAAGCAGTTCGACGGAACGAGCTATCGTCGCGATGACGTCGGAATCAGACTCGAGGGGGTGTCGGCTGAGCAGATCGTGCGTTTCTTAATCCAGTGTGGTGATGCTAGCGTTGGGTACTCCGCGGACTCGGTGCTGATGCGGGAGTTTTCAAGTAATACGGGGGGCGAGGAGCGGTGGACCGCAAACCTGATATTGACACGAATACTTTACGTCGCGACAAACCGTTCGTCGGAATAGTTGCGGTGCTAGTAGAGACCGAGGGGCTCCAGGAGACCTCGGCCTCCGCAACTAATAAGCTTCAGAAAAGATGCCAGGGCGCGGTGTTCGTAGAGACGTCGTGTCCAAGAACGACGACTTGCCTCAGTGATATGCCTTGATCCAAGGATGGTGAATTGGCTTTGCGGTCCAGTACGCGCCATTGTTTTCAATCGTGGGAAAGGGGAAGAGCCCTTTGTCGTTCGGCGGCGTGGACAGCAGTCGGGGCTTGGATCGGGCTGGTGGGAATGGGCGTCGGCTGTTCTCGACTGAAACATCCTGAGCGCAAGGCGTACTCGACGATGTCCGAACAACCCAGTGAGAAGGCGGAGCGAGCCAAAGAGTTGAATCGGCAGGGCTTGGAGGCGCTTCGAAATCGCGACTGGTCCGAAGCGGAGGATTTGTTTAGCGCGGCGCTCGCGATCGACGTGAACTACGGTCCGGCGCACAACAACCTTGGACAGATCTACCTGCAGCGGCACCAATTGTATTTGGCCGCGTGGGAATTCGAATTCGCTGCGAACCTGATGCCGGCACGCAACGAATCTCATGTGAATCTTGGTTTGGTCTATGAGACGGCCGGACAGCTCGAAAATGCGTTGGACCACTATCAGATAGCTCATCAGATCCAGCCGACCGATCCACAAGCCCTGGGCAATTTGGCGCGCGTCAGCGTCAAACTAGACCGAGATCCGGCCAGAGTTCATTGGTTGTTGAACGAGCTGATCATGCATGACAATCGTCGCCATTGGGTCCATTGGGCCAAGGATTTGTTGGCTACGCGTTATCGAATGCCCGTGCAGCTGGCGGCGGCTGAAACGCCAGGGCCTACCGCGGAAGACGTTTATCCGGAAACGCCAGAGGGCATACCGGACACCGACGAATTGCCGGTACCCGTGCCGGCAGGTGAACCCGGTTCGCTGATGTTGGAGGCAACGCCGCTGGAGCTCAGTCAGTCCCGAGAGGGCGGTTTAAGAAGCACTCTCCATTTCCCAAGCGATCTTCCAAGGATTCCTAACATGACTGATTCGGCAGATCTCCCCGCGGTTATACCAGCCAGCTTCAGCACAACCCAGTAAGAGTTTTCGGACATGTTTGGCAGACGTTCGTTCGGCAAGTTAGCCATCGTTTCCTTTCTTTCGACGGTTTTGCTCGTGACTTGTTTCGGTTTGCGCCGCAGTGCCGCCCAGCCCGCGGGCTCCGGTGAGCTGGTGAAGTTGGATGCTTCCGGAGAGATGGATCTGAAATCGCTGATTGAGTATGTGGCGGAGCGGGCGGGCATTCGCTTTATTTATGGCGCTACGATAGAAGGGAAGAAGGTGAATATCGTCGCTCCCGATCCCATCCCGGTCAGTTCGCTGCTGGACGTTTTGCAGAGTGTTCTTCGAACGGAGGACCTGTTGATCGCTGACGCCGATGTGGAGGGTTGGAAACGCATTGTCCCACTCCTGAAGATTCCTGAAGTCGCCCGGCCGGCCGGCGACAAGACCGATCTGCAGAGCCTGGGAACCGCTGAGCCATTGACGCGAGTTTTTACTCTCAAGGTTGCCTCACCATCGAAGGTTGCGGAGCTGGTCCAGCCGACGATGTCGAAGACCGGAGCGAGCATCGTTGCGGTTGAGGATCAGCGGATTCTGATCGTGACGGACATCGTCGGGAACATTCGCCGCGTCGCCGAATTGATCCAGCTGTTAGATACGGGCAGGCCTTTGGTGGACGTCAAGTTTGTGCCTGCCCAGTACGTCAAAGCGGACGCATTGGCAGAACAGCTCAGTGAGCTGCTCGCGGCGCGGGCCAAGGCGCTTGGACAAGCCAAGGAAGGAGAGGGCACGGGAATCGAGGTGACCGTTGAGAGTCGCACCAATCGGCTGATCTTGATAGGCAATCTCAGAGAGGTTGTCCAAGCGGAAGAACTGCTCAAACAGCTCGACAAGGAACTGCCGACCACGCCCGCTGCGCTGCAGCTGCGTTTTTCGTCGCCGGAGCGGCTCGATGAGATTCTACGCGGCGTTTTGGAAGGTCGAACTTTGAGGCCTCCCTACCAATCCCGAGTTGAAGGCCAGACGCTGATTATTGAAAGTACGGATGAAGTCCTGAGATTGGCAGAGCAAATCCGGAGGCAGATTGATACGCGCGAGGCTCCTGCCGACCAAAGCCCGATTCGATTCTACAAAATCAAAAACGTGCCGGCTCAGGAGTTGCTTCAGACGATTCAAAGCATCTTTACCGGCGAGGTAACGCAGACGCGGCGGACTCTTCCCGAGCGGCGGCGGACGACAGCCGACAATTTTTTGCCAGGTGCCAACTATCCACCGATCTTTGGCGGCGATGGGTTTCCAAGTCCTTTTGTTCCCATACCTCAGACTCCCGCTCTGAGGACCCCGACGGCAGACCCGGCTCTGTCCGGTGCGGAATTCGGGGGCGTGCCGGCTAGCGAGACACCCGCGGCCGGCCCGGGGACTACCAGTCTGTCATCGGAGTTGATCGGCGATGCTCAAGTCAGCGTCGACATTCATACCAACACGATTATCGTGGTTGCCAAACCTGAGGTGCAACGAATCTACGCGGGCCTGATTGACCAGCTGGATGAACGTCGCCCTCAGGTGCTCGTGGAGGCCAAAGTGGTGATCATCGATACCTCCGACGACTATACGCTGGGTGTGGAGGTTTCCGCGGGCGACCGCACGGGAGCGACCAGGGCTTTTGCTTTCAACTCTTTTGGATTTAGTGAGGTCGATCCGGTGACCGGCGCTCTGGAGATTGCTCCCGGCCTGGGCTTCAATGGCGCGTTGGTGGATCCGTCGACGGCGGATGTCGTGGTGAGGGCCTTGGCCACGCATCGCCGAGCGCGCGTGCTATCGTCGCCCAAGATACTGGTCAATGACAATGCCGAAGGGGAGCTGACTAGCGTTCTGGAAATACCATTTACCAGTGTCAACGCATCGCAAACGGTCGCCACGACCAGCTTCGCTGGATTTGCTGAAGCAGGCACGACCATTACCGTGACTCCGACGATTAGCGACGACAACTATCTGCAGATAGACTATGGCGTTACGCTCAACTCGTTTACTGGAGAAGGTTCGACGGGAGTGCCTCCGCCGCGTCAAACCAACGAAATCCGCAGCCGAGTTACGGTACCGGACGGTTATACCGTGATCGTGGGCGGATTGACCAGTAAGAACGGCTCGGTGGAGTATCGCGGTCTACCTTGGCTGGAGAAAGTACCGATCGTTCGTGATTTGACCGGAACCACCATCCGGGGGTTGGATCAGACTTCGTTGTTTGTGTTTCTGCGGCCCGTCATCCTGCGCGACGATAAATTCAAAGATCTCAAGTACGTGTCCGAGGAGGAACTCGACGACGCGTGCTTGCCGGGCGAGTTCCCGGCCTCTCGGTCGCTCAGCATACCTTAGTGGTCCCGGCACCGTAGGTTGACCTGGTGTCCCCAGGTCGCCCATTCGCGTCCTTTCGTGAGGAGTCGTAGGTGACTGAAGCGGATGCGGAGCGTCTGGAGGGCAGTTTGCACTTGCCGAGTTTCTGTTTCAGCCTACGCTAGCTAAGGTTCCATCTAGAAAAACTGTGCCTGTCGAGACGGTTTTGTCGATAGAACGGAAGAGGTTATGCCAACCTAGTGCGCCGCCGAACATGAGCCGTATTGATAAGAGCTTGGGGGAAGCCGTGGCGCGGGATAGGGGGCATGTCCTCCGCCGTCCGACGTGAAAACTGAGCCCGAACAGCGCAGTCGTCCGCAGATCGGCCCGCCAATTTCGGGTAGCGGGCCGGCCTGGTCAACTACCAACCTTAGAGCGTAAAAAGGTCATCATGAGTCAGAACGTACGCCTGTGCTTGGTTCTTCATAATCACCAACCGATTGGCAACTTTGATGGTGTGATTGAGCAGGCTTACCAGGACAGCTACCTGCCCTTCCTGGACGTGTTCGAGGGCTACGAGCCGCTACGAATCTCGTTGCACACCTCGGGGCCCCTGATGTTATGGCTTGCGGAGCATCACCCAGAGTATGTCGAGCGGGTGAAAGCCCTGGTTGCTGCGGGTCGCATCGAAGTGATTGGAGGCCCTTTTTACGAGCCGATCCTGACGATGTTGCCCAGCCGCGATCGTGTCGGTCAGATTCGCACCTACACGGACTACTTGAACGAAACATTCACGACGAACGTGCACGGTATGTGGATGCCGGAGCGAGTTTGGGAAAGTGCCCTGACCGCGGATATCGCCCGAGCGGGGATCGGCTATACGGTACTGGACGATTTCCATTTTAAAGCGGCCGGATGGTCCGATGAAGATCTGCTGGGCTACTACGTAACCGAAGAAGACGGAAACCTGTTACGCGTGTTTCCCGGAAGCGAGCGCCTGCGTTATCTACTGCCCTTCGCTCCACCGAACGATTCGATCGAGTACGCGAGACAGGTCGCCGCTGAGCACCCGGGCGCTGTGCTAGTCTTCGGAGACGACGGCGAAAAGTTTGGAACTTGGCCGGACACGAAAGAACACGTCTATGAACGCGGCTGGCTCCGCAAGTTCTTTGATGCACTCGTCGCGAACCAGGACTGGCTCAAGACAAGTACACTGGCCGACGTCGTACGTGAGCAGTCACCAGCGGGCAAAATCTACTTGCCCGATTGCAGCTACCGGGAAATGACCGAGTGGGCGATGCCGGCGGCAAAGCAGGAATTGTATGACGAGGTGACGCATGAACTGCATGACCACGAGCGGTGGCCGGATATCAGCCGTTTCATGCGGGGCGGCAACTGGCGTAACTTCAAGGTACGCTACACCGAGGCCAACGAAATGTACTCGCGGATGATGCAGGTCAGCCGGCGACTCGAGGCGGCCCGTCGCACGCCCGGCAATTCGGAGTTGCTTGACGAAGTAGAAGACCACCTTTATCGCGGTCAGTGCAATTGTCCCTACTGGCACGGAGCGTTCGGCGGAATCTATCTCCCGCACCTGCGCAACGCCATCTATCGAGAGTTGATAGCGGCGGACAACAAACTCGAACTCTCCGAACATGGCTCCACCGCCTGGGTCCAAGCCACGAGCGAAGACTACAACTTCGATCTGCATCCGGAAGTACGGCTGGCGAATGAACAGATGGTGGCCTATGTCTCTCCGACGCAGGGCGGCATGATGTATGAGTTGGATATCCGTAGCGTCCAGCACAACTTGCTTTCGACCGTTCAGCGCCGGCCCGAAAGCTACCATCGGAAAGTATTGCGAGGCAACGTCCAGCCAGAAGATGACGTGGCCAGCATTCATGATCGAGTGGTCTTCAAGCAAGACGGACTCGATCAGCGCTTGCAGTATGATGCGTTCCCGAGGAAAAGCTTCCTGGAACATTTCTTCGACAACGATGTCGCCACCGATGCCGTTGCGGCTGGAACGGCCATGGAACGAGGCGACTTTGTGGCTCAACCGTTCGAAGCCAAATTGCGTCGTGCTGCCAGCAAAGTCCAATTGCAACTCAGCCGCGAAGGCAACGCGTGGGGCATCCCGCTCCGGATGACCAAGGCGATCACCATCGAGGCCGGCAGCCCGACGCTACAAGTCGTCTACTTGATCGAAGGCTTGCCGCGCGATCGCCAACTGCATTTGGCCCTGGAGTGGAACTTTGCCGGCATGCCTTCCGGAGCGGATGACCGATACTTCTACGATGCCCAAGGGAAGCAGCTGGGGCACCTCGGGACCCAGCTCGATCTGGGAGAAACCCAGCATCTCGGATTAATCGACCAGTGGCAGGGGCTGGACGTGTTGATCGGTCTCAGTCGACCCTCCGGTATCTGGACGTTTCCCTTGGAGACGGTCAGCCAGAGTGAAGCGGGATTTGAGCTCGTCCATCAATCGGTTTGCGTCATGCCCCATTGGCTGGTGCAAGGTGACGCCGAGGGCAAGTGGTCCGTTCACATGCAGCTGCGTATCACTCACAGTCATCAACCTTGCGTAGTCGCAGAGCAGGTCGTTCAGTCGATGGTCATGGCCACCGTCGAGTAAGGATCGGCGCTCCAGGTGCTCCCAACGGCCAGCCACTGGAGGGTGTCTCCTTGCTGCTCACCGATCACGGAAAACTGGCCCAAAATTCAAACAGCCACGCGCCAAGTGCACGTGGCTGTTTTGATTGGCCGACTAGTGCGAGCCCCGCACACCCACATAGCCTGTACTGTCAACGTGTTCCAACGTGAACTCGCAGCAAACTGGCTATACCAAAGTAAAACATGGCTAGCTTAAGCGGCAGCGGGTTTGAGGTAACCGGCCAAATGTTGGGCTCGTACCGGATTCTGCATTTTGGAGACGGCCTTGGCTTCGATCTGTCGAACGCGTTCGCGCGTTACCTTGAAGATGCGTCCTACCTCCTCGAGCGTATACGAGTAGCCGTCGACCAGACCATAACGCAAGCGGATGATTTCCCGCTCGCGGAAAGTCAGTGACTTCAGAAGAACATCGATCTTGTCGCGGAGCAGGCCGTTGCTGGCGTTGCGAATCGGATTGCCCTCATCGCCATCTTCGATGAATTCGCCGAAACTGTTGTCTTCCCCTTCTCCGACAGGCCGGTCGAGACTGATCGGATGGCGGCCGATATCGAGCACACGCCGCACCTCTTCGACCGGTAGATCGGTTTGCGCTGCGATTTCTTCGGTCGACGGATCGCGCCGGAGTTGTTGAGTGAGTCGCTTTTGAATGTTGCGCAGGCGACTCAGCACGTCGATCATGTGCACTGGGATACGAATGGTCCGAGCCTGATCGGCGATAGCGCGAGTAATCGCCTGCCGAATCCACCAGGTCGCGTAGGTCGAGAACTTGAACCCGCGTCGATATTCGTACTTGTCCACGGCGCGCATCAAGCCCGTGTTTCCCTCTTGGATCAGATCCAGGAAACTCATGCCTCGATTGCGATACTTCTTGGCGATGGACACCACCAATCTCAGATTGCCTTGCGAAAGCTCACGTTTGACTGCTTCATAGTCCGTGAAGTGTTTGCGGAATTGCTGACAGCGGTTCCGCAGGCTGCGTGGGCTTTCTTGCGTCCGCACGATCAGCTTTCGCAATTCACCCTTCAGCCGCTCGCACTCGTGCGATTGCAGCGGATCTTGCCGCAGTTCGGCGATGCGTCCTTGCAGGTTTTCCATGCGGTCAGCCAGCTGCTCCAGTTGCTTCATATTGGGGATGACTCGGCGAGAACGTAGACTGAGTTCTTCGGCCAGTACGATGCACTTGTCGCGCAATCGCGTGTATTGCCGGATGAGATCGGATTTCATCCCAGGGGGCAAGCTTTTACGAACAATCTGCATGAACACTCCTTGCTTCCGCTTGATCAGTCGCCGGAGTGTCGCCAAGTTGAGGGGCATGCGGGCGGTGATTTGCTCTTTGGTCAATCGCTCTGTTAGCGACACTTTAATGGTGCGATCGAAAGGCAAGTGCCCTTGGTGAACGCGCTGCAGGACCTCAAAGGTTTGCCTTAACGCCAAGTCATTGCCCAGCAAGCTGCGGCGGAATCGTTTCCGCGTGATTTCAATCTTCTTGGCCAGCGCTATTTCTTCATCGCGCGAGAAGAGGGGAATCTCCGACATCTGGCTCAGATAGAGTCGGATGGGATCATCGCTTAGCTTCGGGACGTCGGTTGGCACCGAGAGCTGCTGTTGGAGTTTTTCTTCTTCGGATTGAAATTCGTTCAGAGGGGGAAGCTCTTCACCGGCCAACTCATCATTGCCGATGAACTCGTCACGCGAGTCGAGCAGGTCTTTCGTATTGGACGCAGCGCCGGCCGGTGCTTTGTCCAGCAGTTGAATGCCTTTCTGTTCCAGGACCACCAGCAGGTTGTCCAGTTTTTCGCTACTGCTGTCTTCATCTGGCAGATAGTGGCCGACTTGTTCGTAAGTCAAATAGCCCTGCGCACGTCCAGTAGAAACCAGTTGACGAAGATCTAGGTCCATCAGTTCCACAACTCAACTCCTTTTGATATTGCCTGGTCACCTACGGGTAAGCGGTACACAGGCTGTGGAAATTTTATTTTCTAATTGTCATACGTTTGAGAAACGTCGGTCTCCTTGCCGAGTTTTCCGGTAAGCTTGCCTGGTGGTGTGATGACTACGGCGACGAAGAGCGCTCGGTTGTTGGCACGTCGTTCGCTACTTTAAGGCCGGACTCAGTATCTTCAGCGGATCGTGGTATGCTCTCGGTTACTGAATCACCATCTACCAATCCCTGACGCAATCGCGCCTGACGAATGACGTCTTGCAGCACGTCCAATTCCTCCTGATCGGAAAGATCATGCTTTTGCAGATCGGTCATCTGTCGCTCGCGTCGAAGTCGGTCTTGTTGTTCACCCATCTGGTGCGTTAGCACACGCAGTCGGTCCTCAGCTGAGTCACGCGTGTATTGCAGTTTTGCATTCGCTTGCTCGTGAAGGGTAACTAACAGACTTTTCAGCGATGGATCCTCCAGCGCCACCAGCACGCTGTCAAACTCCAACGACTGACCACTGAACTCAAGCTGCTCGAACGCGTCCAGCATTTGACGCGCAGCTGCGCACTCAAGCCAGCCCGATTGCACCCGTTCGAGTGCAATTGGGGCGACCTGCGGTGCGACAATAATCAACTCCAGTAATTCCCGTTCGTAGGGTGACAAATCGCCAGGACGTATCAATCGCTGACGATTGGTTTCTTCCGGTTTTTCCCTCCGGTTGTAGCGTGACTGTTTGTGACGAAGCGAGGTTAACCGTTCCCGGAGCGCATCTTCGGGAATGGAGAAACGTCGCGCCAGTCGTGGTAGCACCTGGTTCTGTCGCATACGAAACGATTCGTTGCTGATTAGCCCACTATGCGGCACCTTGGCCAGCAGCGAGAGCATCTCTTCAACGGCCGTGTTGGCTCGATGCGTGTCGACTAGCGGGTCGAAGCCTGCGCTGACCCGCCGCATCTTAAACTCCAGGGCATCGGAAGCTGCTTCGATCAATTTCCGCAACTCATCGGCGCCGTGCTTCTGCAAAAAGTCGGCTGGGTCCAATCCATCAGGCAGCGTCATTACTCGGACGTCGAGCTGTGCGTGCAAGAACAGCTCGAGCACGTCATCACTTCGCCTTTGCCCCGCTTCGTCACCATCGAGTAGCAGCACGACCGAATCGCAATAGTGCCTGAGTAACTTCAGATGAGCTTGACCAAGTGCCGTTCCCAGTACAGCCACCGCATTCGTGACACCACATTGATGCGCAAACATCACATCGGTGTAACCCTCCATGACGATGGCCTGCTTCGATCGACGAATTGGGCCGCTGGCCAGGTCAAAGCCGTAGAGTTGCTGGTTCTTTTGGAACAGTCGGGTTTCCGGTGAGTTGATATACTTCGCGCCATCATCGGAACCGGGCAGCACGCGACCGCCGAAAGCAATAACCCGCTTCTCTCGGTCACGAATGGGAAACATGATGCGATTGCGAAAACGATCGTAATGACCGCCTCGATCTCGCTTGATGACC
>JANQJJ010000548.1 GCA_028281725.1 Pirellulaceae bacterium
CGAGTTGCTCAGTTGGATGCGCACACAGCCGGGCACGAGCAGCCTAAGAGCCCTGTTCTATATGGACGAAATCTTCGGTTACTTCCCACCCTCGGCCAAGCCTCCGAGTAAACCACCTATGCTGGCTCTGCTAAAACAAGCTCGGGCGTTCGGCTTGGGCATTGCCTTGGCGACCCAAAACCCAGTCGATCTCGACTACAAGGGCCTGTCCAACATCGGTACGTGGTTTCTCGGTCGCCTGCAAACACAGCGCGACAAGGAACGGGTCCTGGAGGGACTCGAAGGAGCGGCAGCCCAAACGGGCAGCCTGTTTGACCGCGGAGGCATGGAACAGACTCTGGCAGCTCTTGGCAATCGTGTATTCTTGATGAACAACGTGCATGACGATGGCCCTACCATTTTCCAGACACGCTGGGCGATGTCGTACTTGAGAGGGCCACTGAGCCGGCAGCAGATTCAAGCGTTGATGGATCCGCGGCGCGATGCTCTGATCCCCCAGTCCTCGTCCGATAGCGGCCCCCCGGACAAAAGCAGCGTCCACCTCTCAGAGCATCCCAGAGAAACCCGGCCAATCGTGCCCAACGATATCCAGGAACGATTTTGGATTCCGTCGAGGCTACCCAGCAGCGGATCACGTCTGCTTTACCGTCCAGCTCTCTTGGCCAACGTTTCCTGCCACTACGTGCGAGTCTCAGCCGGCCTGGATAGCTGGGTAGATAAATTTTTACTATACCAAACGAACGGGGAGCTAGCTGACGACGTGTGGAAACAATCTCGGGAGTTACCCTCGGGCGTGCTCGAGTTGGCTTCTGAACCGCAAGACGACTACGCGTTTGCGGAGTTACCTGCAGCCATGACCAGTGTGAAGCAATTCAAAGGTTGGAACAAGGATTTGCGAAACCATCTCTATCGACACTTTCCGATCAGGTTGTACAAGTGCCGAGAGTTAAAGGCGACCAGCAAGCCGGGCCAAGATGAATTGGACGCGCGAATGGCTTGGCAACAACAGGTGCGTGAGTTGCGAGATCGAGAAAAGGAAAAGCTACAATCCAAATTCGCATCCAAGCTGGAAACCCTCAAGTCAAAAATCCGTACGGCTCAAAAGCGAGTTAGCCGCGAACAGGCTCAATACGATCAGGAAAAGTGGAAAACGGCCCTCCATGTGGGTCAATCGGTTCTCGGTTGGTTCTTGGGCAACAAAGTCACTTCGCGCGGGGCGACCACGGGGCGCAGCTTGGGACGGGTGGCCCAGGAGAGAACGGACGTGACGTTAGCCAGTGAGACGCTAGAGGAACTCGAACAACAAAAAATTGAACTCCAAGACGAATGCGAGCGCGAGGTCAAGGAGCTTCAGGACAAATTCAACATCAACGCGCTCACCCTGGAACCGATCGACATTCCCTGTCGAAAAGGAGACATCAAAGTCGATCTATTGGCTTTGGTCTGGGTTCCATGGCAAGTCGATTCGACGGGTACCGCCAGTCCGCTGGTTGAAACCCTAGCGGACGCATGATTGGGCCTGCGCTGCGGACGCGAACCGCAACACCGACCAAGCCTCTACTCATATAGTCTCAGCTGAGACATATCAACCGGCTGCTGCAGGGCTTTGCCAATCGCCGAGTTGCCGCGCCGAGCGCCAAACTGGGGCCAGCCGCCCACTTCTTCCAGTTCAGGCATCAAATCGATGAGCTGCTCGCAAAGCATTTCGCACATTCGATCGACACGCGAATTCACTTTGTTCTCGCGCAGGGCCACAGCTGTCTTCATGATCTTGACTAGCTTGGCACGCTCTTCCACCGGACGCGACAGAGCCTGACGATCTTCGAGCAAATCAATCAACGGCACGTCCAAAGCGACTTGCAAATCTGCCAGCTCGCTCAGGGTCAGATCACGAGCGGGATTTTCCAACTGTCGGTATCGCTGGATATCGATAGCCATGCGACGCGCCATGGTGCGTTGGCTAATTCCTTGCTGTTGCCGAACTCGGGCAACGCGATGTCGTTCGGCCGGACGTTCTTCCGCCTGGGTGGGAACGGGTCGCTGCTGACCTGCAGCGGTTACTTCCTTGGGCGGCTCTTGCTGATGCCGCGGTTCGATAGCACTCGAGTTTTGACGAGGTGCCTGCTGGTTTTGGGAATTTCCGACTTGCGGTGACCGTTCGGCTCGCGAATTCCCGTTACAACCAAGCAAGCCCAGCGACATATCGCCGCTGGCCGTTGGTAGAACAGATGACATTAGGCTCACTTCTCCTGGGCGCCAAAAAACTCCCTCACCGCTGAGAGTGAGTCGCGGGCGCTGTCGCGACTCGTTGTGCTTACGTTGGACGGGAAACAACCCTTTAAGTTCCCCCGCAGGAACGCAGGGCTGGGAAACTCCCGCCTTGGCTCAACTGAAGCACAGGCGACTAGCGTACATCTAGTTAACAAGTACTCAACGAAGTCGAAAAATTCAACTGGGTTTAAACAGAACTTTCCGAGTCGGCCTGCTGTTATCGCTCCAGAGCCTGGAAATTTGGACCTAAACGGCTGCTCATGGAGCGGCCATGCCGGCTGGACACAGAGAAAACTGCATTGCGGCTCAGGGCCCCACCGGGCCTCCCCACGCGGAGGAAAAAGCTGGCAAGCGTGGTGATACGCGTAGGTTGATTCGCATCGAGTCCTGGGGAGCGGCGACAGTAAAGCAGTCGACAAACATGAGTGTCAACGCGTGCAGGCTGATCTGTACTCAGATCGGCCAATTGCCCGGCAAGCACAACCTAGGTCGCTATGCACGTCCAAGGCGGACCGGACGACGATAGACTTCTTGAGAAACCTCCAGACGCGACGATGAACTACGCCAGCTCTCGTGGACCGAATCGACTCGCATCAGTTCGAGGCACGCGGGAGGACGCGGCCGACGGCCGCTGCCCGCCGAAGGGACTTCTGCGAGACACTTGGGAGAGCTGCTGGCGGCTCGCAAGATACTGTGACATCGGGCAGCCACCAAGCCGGGCTCGTGGCGTAGTTGCCAAAGTCTCTGGAATTCGTCCAGCGGCAGACTCCTGTTCTGCTCGCAAACGACCAGGAACTCGGTCACCGCCAGCTCCATCGCTCGCCGCGCGATCTTGTCTTCGGAAACAGGTTTGACAAACAGCACCAAGCGAATCTGCGGATAAGTCTGGGCCAAATCGTGCAGCTCTTCAACCGTCGAGTCAGTGGATGCATTGTCAACCAAGATCAACTCAAAGGGAACCGACTCCTGTCCCATCAACTCGAAGATTCGCAGGACATCTCGACGAACGGAATCTCGTGCGTTGCAAACTGGCAGCACGATGCTGAGCGAATCCGCTTCTATCTGTTTTTTGCCGTCCATCAGCCTACTCATCCTATCGCTACAACGCATTTAACCTAGCTCCGTCAAATGAAGCCCAAAACTTGATTCGGCAATAGCAACCGCTGGTCGGTACGATTCGTGCGCACCGCGCGAACATAGCAGTCATAGCGATGCAATTGGCCCAATGCGCATAAACCGCAGTTCCCCACTGGATTCCCCAACCGGATCCCATGTCAGGCTGGATGATCGGGCGAAAGTACCACCGTCGTGTTGATCCCGCTCCCAATTCTCAGGGTAGCCTGCCCTCGTCAAAAGGCCGCGAGAGCTTCATAATCTACCTTTCGGGCAACGACGGCGTAGGTGGAATGAGCAGCGAGTTATCAACCGACCAGATAGATCAGATCGAAACTTTCTTCGATCTCGTGCCGCAGGCTGCGATTCTATTGGTCAATGCACAGGGGAACATCCGTTGCTGGAGTCAGAGCTTCCAGCAGCTGACGCAGTACGAATGCTCGGACCTGAGCCAGCAGTCGATTTTTGTCTTATGCCCCACCGATCAAGTTCTGCGACAGGAGTGGCCAACCGACTTTTCCTCATTTGTCTCTCACGATGATCCCGAATTTCGCATCCCAATCCGTCTTAAAGACGGAAATTGGCTACGAGCGGAAGTTCGGGTCAGGCCAGCCCCATCGAGTAGCCTTCCGGACCACTATGCCGTTTCCATCACGCGCGTTTCGGAGACGGTCCCAGTCAGCGACCCCAAAGCGGTTGACCGGCCCATCTCACCGTTTGTCCCACCACAACTCCTGGAAGAGGTGCAAGCGATTGCCGATTTTGGATGCTTCCAGTGGAACATATCCAATGATGAACTGACTTGGTCCAAGGCTATGTTCAACATTTATGGCATCACTCCAGCTGATTTCAGTGGTACGGCCGACGCATTTTTTCAGCGCGTCTATCCAGACGATCGCGTCAAAGTTCAGCAGGCATTGCAAGACGCGCGCGGGCGTGGTGGAGAGTTCCGATGCGATGAACGCATCGTCCGCCCCAATGGTGAAATCAGGTACCTCGAGAGCTGTGGACATCTAAAAATGGATCAGCAGGGCACGCCCCTGCAACTGGTGGGCGTCTGCCAAGACGTGACAGCTCGGCATCAAAGCGAAGCAACGCTACGCGCACAGATCAGAGGACTGGAGTTGCTGGCAGAGTTTTCGGCCGCCCTGTTTGCGCGAGATCTTCCGGAATCTCAATGGAGCCCGCTTCTGAGTCGGTTGTCGGATCATCTACAGTGTAAGATATTCGCGCATTTTGTCTTTGAAGGCGGGCAGCTGAGATTGACCGCACACGGAGGAATCTCGGACGGAAGCACCGAGGGTCAGCCTAACCACGTCAACGCCTGCAGGCAACTTTGCCGCCTGTGTACTGAAAAGCAGTCTCCGCTCCACCTGACGTTCAGGGAACTGGCCAGGAATTCGACGGCACAGCCCATGCTATCGCTGGGAATACGAACGTTCTACTGTGTACCGCTCGTCTTCTCCGGGCAGATGCTCGGTACGCTGGCCTTCGCTTCGACTGAGCGTGATTGCTTCTCCCCGTTGGAAATCGAGTTCATCAAGACCATCGGGCACGTCGTATCGGCGGCTCGTGCCGGCGGTATCGCGTACAACTTGCGGCTCGCTGAGGAGGAAAGATATCACCGGTCCGCTGAGCATGCGAGGATGGTTATCTGGGAGGCGAATCCGACAACCGGCGACTTCACCTACGTGAGCGGCTTCTACGAAGAGCTTCTTGGATTTCCAATTCAAAGTTGGTACCAACCGAGTTTCTGGTTTACCAACATGCATCCGGATGACACCAAGAGCGTGGATGAGTTTTACAAATCTTGCATAGCCAACCAAATTGGTCATCGTTGCGAATACCGCATGATTCGAGCGGACGGTGAGGTCGTATGGATTGATGATACCGTCAACGTGGTCGTCGAAAATGGTGAAACCGTTCTGTTGCGAGGCACGTTCGTCGAAATCACGGAACGTAAGTCACTCGAAGACCAGCTATTGCAGTCACAGAAAATGGAGGCCGTCGGGCGATTGGCCGGGGGGATTGCCCACGACTTCAATAACCTGTTAACGGTAATCAACACCTCTTGCGACCTGCTGCGAATCGGCGGCCAGACTGCTGCCACCGATTTAAGGAAACATGAAGAGTTGCTGTCTTCAATCCAGGATGCAGGCCAGCGGGCGGCCCGTCTGACCAACCAGCTACTACTGTTCAGTCGCTCATCGATGAGAATGCCCGAGAATGTCGATGTCAACCTGGTGATCAAGGAAGTCGGAAAACTACTTCGCCGGCTGCTGGGCGAGGATATTTCTGTAGCCACCGAGCTGTCGGCGAATATTCCCAAGGTCCGCATCGATCCGACGCACCTGGAACAGATGATCATGAATTTGGCGGTTAACGCTCGCGATGCCATGCCCGATGGTGGCCGGCTCATGCTGGCCACCAAGACCATAGCGCTGCCCGATGGTAATCCGGACAG
>JANQJJ010000009.1 GCA_028281725.1 Pirellulaceae bacterium
CCCGAGGACTCAAATCAGCTCGTCTTATGTAGACGGAAATCGTCCATGCTAGCAAAGAGAGACCAGCGTACGGAACTGCACCAGCTGCAATGCAAGCAACGCGATTGATCTGGACGGCGTGATTTCCGCGCTGCTATGGTTCGCCTGCAATAACTGCGAGGTTACGGAAACAGCGTTTTCTTGACTCACCGCAAACCAGAGTGACCATTCAGATAACGATTTTTGCATCGAGCGATTGGACATGACACAGCGACTGGGTTTTACACTCGGAGTGATGTTGGTGATTTCTGGGATTCAGAGCAGCGCGCTCGCACAGCCGTCGGACTTCCGCGTTGAAACGGACGTATTCTCCGATGGTGAGAAGAAGCCGGTCCAACGGACACTGACACTGTTCTCCGGCGGTATCGGGTATGACATTCCTAGGGGAGATCCAAGTGAAATCACGGTCGTGTATCCAGCCCAGCAACGGATTGTCTTGCTCGATGCGGTGCGCCAGGTGCAAACGTCCATTGACCTGAAGCTGCTAACGGCATTCCTGGAAAGTGCACGCAAGCAGGCAGCCGGTACGGGACTCGCCGTCTTTCTGCGGGGTGCCGCCTTGGTCAACGTCGATGCCGCCACCAAAACGGTGACCGTGGGCGATCCGCAGCTCCGCTATGAAGCCACCTTGCAGCAGCCTGACGACGAGAGCATGGCGGCCCAATACGCGGCATTTGCAGACGCGCTAGCTCAACTCAATTCGTGGCGTTCCGAAAGCGTACCTCCTTTTGCACGTATCAGCCTCAATGCGGCGATTGCCGAGCAGAAGGCATTGCCCAAGGAAGTCATTCGCAAGACGCGGATTGGTGATCAGGAGGTGGTCGTTAGCTGCCGCCTGCTTACGAATTGGCGTCTGGCCCCAGAGGACCAGACGCGAGTTGCCGAAATCGGTAAGATGCTCACCAGCTTCCAATCCGTCTCCCACGGTGACTTTTTTCAGTAGTCCCAAGTTTCGTTTGAGCCGGCGGTCCAGGTCTTAGGCATGCCGAGGTCCCGTCTTTGACCGTTGACGGTCAGTACCAGAATTCCCAGAGGGAGAACACGAGCAAGTGTCGATTCTGATCTTCGAAGATTCCGTCGTCTCGCAACTTGCTCCAATCACGACAGCCCGCGCCGCCTGTTGTATCACGGTGGGGTCCTATCACCTGCTTGATCTGCTGAAGCTAAGTGAGCAGCCGCTGGTGGCCAGCGCCCGCCCATTTTTGCGTCCTTTGCTTGCGATGGATTTTGCCGATCTCCAGCTAGTCGGAGATGAACGGCTACCACCAGACCGAGGTCCCCAGCTGGTACTCAATGCCAGGCTCGTGCCGAGCATCAAGTCGCTCGAAATCGTGCGGCAAATCTTGGACAGCGACCAGTCGGGCATCGTCTGGGACGGCGATCAGGTAGCGGCGATCGCCCTGCCCAACTGGACATGGGAATCTCTCGGCGCGAATCCCGGCGGAAGCATCGAACCGTTACTGCTGGCCGCTCACGAGATGCCCAGCCTAGACTATCCACTGAAGCTCATGTCGTTTCCTCACGAGGTGATTGCCGCGAACCTGGAGGTGATCCAAGATAGCCTCAGGCACCGCATCGACTCTGGCAGATATAAACAGCACGCAGACGGCGTCTTCATGGCCCCCGGCGCGCGGCTGGGCGAATTTGTCATAACGGAATCCGCTGAAGGTCCGATCCTAATCGACGAGGACGCATCGGTGGGCCCGTACACCCTACTGCAAGGCCCAATTTACATCGGGCCGAAATCGCGAATCCTGGAACATGCGGCGATCAAAGACGCGGTCTCTCTAAGCCACACGACCAAAATAGGTGGGGAAGTGGAAGCGTCGGTAGTCGAGCCCTACACGAACAAACAGCACCATGGCTTCCTAGGGCACAGCTACTTGGGAAGCTGGATCAACCTCGGGGCAGGCACCTGCAACTCGGATCTGAAAAACACGTACGGCACCGTGAACATGGAATACCCCAATGGCAAAGCGGCCACCGGCATGCAGTTCCTGGGATGCGTTATGGGGGACTACAGCAAGACGGCCATCAATACCGGCATCTTCACCGGCAAGGTCATCGGCGTTTGCAGCATGATGTACGGTTTCGTCACCAGCAACGTTCCCAGCTTTGTCAATTATGCCAGACTGTTTGGGCAGATGACTACCTTACCGCCCGAAGTCATGATTGCCACCCAGCAGCGCATGTTCTCTCGCCGAAAAGTCGAACAGCGACCATGCGACATGCAACTGCTGCATGATATGTTTCGTCTCACGCAGCGTGAACGCGACCTGTTCGGAGACGCTCTGGGTTTCTAGATCCGGCGTACTCAGTAGAGGGGCCGGCAAACGGTTTCAGCTTTTCTGCCCCGTTTCGAAGGCAGCTACGTCCCCACAGGCCTTGAGTTTGGACGAAGCAGTATGAGTGTCGCTGCTAGTTCCCGATTTACCGGCTCCGGAAGACGCTATGTCCGCAAAGACACTGTATGTCCGCAGGGACACTGCGATCTGCGGAGCAGTCGGCGATAATGGCGGCGAACCACGCACTGAAGGCAGTGGTGGCGACGCTGAGCTACGCTAGCAGCGGTCGTGGGTGCTTGCCCACGGTAGGCCAGCTATGGCGGCCCGGCGGCAACCAGCGTCGATCCGCAGGCAGCTAGACCAGGCGACAGCTGTTCCTGCCGGCAAACGGCTGTTTGGGCTCGCGACAATGGCGACCTGCAATTAAGATCGAACGCCAGTATCCCCGGCCTTATGCTCCTGCCGGGGCAGCCCGTTTCTTGATTGTTGAAAGACTTAGTGAACGACCAGACGCTTCATCATTGCTGCCTGTGTGGACTGATGTGTCCGGCGTCCGGCTCGGTCGAGGAAGCAGCCGAGGATCTGTCTGGGTGCGCGCGATGGGCGAACTGGATGGCGCAAGCCGACGCTGGCCAAGAGCGATCGGTAACTCCGCTCGAGCAATCGGTTCGGGCCATTGCTCAAGACTTGAGCCGTGCAGAGCGACCGTTGATCTGGGTAGATGGCGCGGATGTCGGCACCATGCGCGGTGCGGTGCGGTTGGCCCAAAAGGCGGGCGCGACGATTCATGTGGGGCAGACAACGGGAGCGGAAGTCGTCAAAAAAGTCATGCTCAGCGAAGGTTGGCTCGGCACCTCACTGGCGGAGGTTTCCGAACATGCCGACCTGGTCGTGACCCTTGGAGACGGAATCCTCACCGAAGCTCCTCGACTAGCGGAACGTTTTCTCGAGCCCGTTTTGCAGCGAGACGAATCCTCCTGGTGGCACATTGCCGAGTGTTCGTCCGGTTCCGGTCCGCGAGAGGCTGAGCCAGCGATAAGCCGCCAAATCGTTTGGCCCAGGAAACAGTGGTATTCGCACTTGACCGAGTTATTGCTGCGGCTGCAACAACCTGCTGGAGATAGTCTTATCGCATCCGTCTCTGGCGACTTGCAGGCACTCAGGGACAAACTGAAAACGGCCAGCTATACAGTATGGATTTGGGATTCAGGCGAATGGCACGATGCCATGGATGAGCTCATCGTCAGGCGTCTGTTGGCGATTGCTCGTCACCTGACCAAAGAAGCTCGGTGCTCCCTGCTTTGCCTGGAGTCCAGCGTGGGTCGCGTCACTGCGGAAGAAACCTTGCTGTGGATTACCGGTTGCAGTACGACGGCAATTCACAACGGGAGTCATTGGATCAGTCCGGAACGGTATCACGCCTTCACGTTGGACGATTGGCAGAAGGAGTTTGATTCGATTCTGTTGGTGCGTTCGATCGCATCCATTACCCCCCTGCCGTTTTTGCGGACTCGACAAGCGATTATTCCGGCTGGCCAGTCGCATGCCGGTCTAGAATCAAGCTGCGTCACGCGGGTTGCCGAAGTCGGCCGGCAACACACCGGTCACTTGTTTCGTGGTGATCGCGCCGCGACGCTGCCATCGGGCGGAATTGCCGGTGGCGAGTTGCCCACGGCAGAAAAAATGTTAGCTCGCGTGTACGAGCAGCTTCCAGCCCCTGAGAACGACAACCATGCTGTTTGAACTGGCTCGCGCAAGAATCGTCGACCCGACGCACGACCGGAACGGAGAGATCGCCAGTCTGTTCATTCGTGATGGGCGATTTGTCTCTCCACCGTCCCATGCGGCCGACGTGGACCAGACGCTTGACCTCCATGGTGCGTTAACCATGGCTGGCGGAATCGACATACACACTCACATTGGCGGCGGCAAAGTCAATCTGGCCCGGATGCTGATGGCGGATATGCCCGAGCAGACGGTTTGGCCGACGGTTCAGACAGGCCGGCGGTATTGTCAGATGGGCTACACCACCTGTTTCGAGCCGGCCATGCTGCTGAGCAGCGCGCGACATACTCACCTGGAACTGGCAGATACTCCCTACATCGACACGGGCGCTTATGTCGTCCTCGGCAACGAAAATTGGTTGCTTGAAGCACTGAGTCAGG
The DNA here is from genome assembly GCA_028281725.1 of Pirellulaceae bacterium. Classification (GTDB taxonomy): domain Bacteria; phylum Planctomycetota; class Planctomycetia; order Pirellulales; family Pirellulaceae; genus Aureliella. The sequence goes on from JANQJJ010000009.1 coordinate 4,490, forward strand.
GCTGCGATGACCACGCTCTCCAGGCATTCGTCGCCTGGTCCGTTCGGGCATCTCAGGGCTTGGCTGTCAAGGTAGTTAATCCGGGTGGAATTCACGCATTCAAATTTGACCAACGGATGCTGGACGTGGATGAACGGCATGCCAAGCTCGGCATCACTCCTCGCGACATCGTGCGGCGCTTGAGTGCGGCCGTTGACGAGCTGCAATTGCCCCATCCACTGCATGTTCACGCCAGCAATCTTGGTGTCGCCGGCAATATTGCTTCGACACTAGCCACGCTTGCCGCGGCTGAGGGACGCCGGTTGCATTTGACTCACGCTCAGTTCAATTGCTATTCCGCCGAGGGACCCTACGGAATGGGCAGCGGAGCGGAGAGTCTGGCAAAATATGTTAACACGCATCCGAACATTTCTCTGGATGTGGGCCAGGTTATCTTTGGGCAAACGGTTACTGTCTCAGCAGATGCCGCGGCGCAGTATCGTAATCGCGTTCACGCTCGTCCGAGACGATGGATCGTGAATGATGTAGAATGCCAGGCCGGATGTGGTCTGGTACCCATGCGATACGAAGATCAACAGTACGTCCATAGTTTACAGTGGACCATTGGACTGGAACTGATGCTGCTGGTCGAAGATCCCTGGCGAATATTTCTGACAACCGATCATCCCAATGGAGGACCTTTCACCAGCTACCCTCACTTGATCCGCCTATTGATGGAGCGTAGCTTTCGGAAGTCCATGTTGGAGACAATCCATCCGGAGGCGGCGGCGAATTCGGTGCTGCGAGAGCTGGATCGCGAGTATACGCTCGACGAAATAGCCATCGTGACGCGGGCAGCTCCGGCCAGAATTCTCGGACTGCACGATCGCGGTACTCTGCGCAGCGGGGCGGTGGCAGACGTCGCTGCCTACCGAGTCGGCAAGGATTGGGAGTCCACATTTACGCAAGCCGCGTTTGTGGCCAAGCGCGGTGTCGAATTGATACGAGATGGCCAGCTGTCCGGTCACGAGCCGGACTGCGAAACGTTGACCGCCACGCCGGAGTTCGACACCGGGCTGCTGAAAAACTTTGGGCCTGCCATGCAGCAGTCGTTGCGCATGCCGATCGGAGCGCTGGAAATCGGTGAGAACGAAATGGCGGACCTGATACGCCGCCCGGCGACGAGCGTAACCGGTCTTCGCTATCCACCGTACAGGGCTGGAGCGGAGGATTCCCATGCGGATTAACGGAGTTGAAATCGAGGATACGTTCGCCGAAGCGTTTTCCATGACCGCCACGCGGCTGATCATTACCGCAGCCGATCGATTTTGGGCTCGCCGCGCCGCCGAGTCCATGACCGGGTTTGCAACCAGTGTGATCGGCTGCGGTTGCGAGGCCGGGATTGAACGCGAGGTTCAACCGGCTGATACCCCGGACGGCCGTCCCGGTATCGCTGTATTGCTGTTTAGTATGTCCGGCAAGGAGCTGGAGAAACAGGTTGTGCGGCGCGTCGGACAGTGTGTGTTAACCTGTCCTTCGACCAGCGTCTTTTCCGGAATGGAGAGTCCCAAACGCGTGGCACTCGGGAGCCACCTGCGGTACTTCGGCGACGGCTTTCAGATCTCGAAGGTCGTGCAAGGCAAACGCTACTGGCGAGTTCCCGTGATGGACGGAGAATTCGTTTGTGAGGAATCGACGTCACGTTGCCCAGCGGTTGGCGGCGGCAACTTTCTCGTGCTGAGCCAATCGTTGGCCGGAGCGTTGGCGGCCTGCGAGTCGGCACTACAGGCGATGCTGCAGATTGACAACGTCATCATGCCTTTCCCCGGTGGCGTTGCGAGAAGCGGATCTAAAGTGGGCTCCAAGTACAAGACGCTTACCGCTTCAACTAATGACGCTTTTTGTCCGACATTGCGTCCTGTGACCCAGTCCTTGCTGCCGCCGGATGTGGGAGCTGCTTTGGAGGTCGTCATTGACGGACTCACCGAACAGGATGTTGCCCGCGCCATGCGAGTTGGTATCCTGGCTGCCTGTGAATCGGGCGATCGACATGGACTGCGGGCGATCACCGGTGGAAACTATGGCGGAAAGCTTGGCCCATACCATTTTCATCTGCGAGAGATACTAGGATGAACTCGCTCACGATTCGTCCGACGCGCGAACACCCGAGTCGCCTCAACCTGCGCGGAATCGTCCCCAACCGCGTTTTGGAAATGTCCGTTTCTGAAATCCAGAACCTGACGATCGATGGTGACCTGCGACCGGAGAGGTTGGACAACTGGTTCGAAGTCGTCGATGGAAACCGAGATCGGTTGGTTGCCGAAGGAGACCTCAGCCACTGTGACGGGGTCGCCGGAGATATGCGAGACGGCATCTTCGAGATTCATGGGGCCGTGGGAGACCAACTGGCGACCGGGATGTCTGGAGGCCGGCTAATCGTCCATGGTAGCGCAGGACGCTTTGCCGGCAGCGGTCTGCGCGGCGGCTACGTCGAAATCGCCGGGGACGTCGGCGAATATGCCGCCGGTGCGGGACCTGGCAAGGAACGGGGGATGAGTGGTGGAATGATGCTGATCCGGGGCTCCTGCGGCAGGTGGCTCGCCTCTCGAATGCGCCGTGGAATCGTGATGGTGGATGGAGACATCGACCAAGGGTGTGCCAGTCGTATGCTCGCCGGCACAGTGGTCGCCTGTGGACGCGTCGCACTCCCCATGGCTGCGGGATTGTCTCGCGGGACACTGCTGTTGCTCGAGCCCCGTGACGAACCGGCGGTCGATGCCGAGCGAATTCCCGGGTTTACGCTCCCCGAGCCAACGGAGCTTTCCTTTCTGCCCATTTTGCTGCGAGATATCGCCCAGTATCTTCCACGACCGAAGCTGGCCCACGCATTTCCACGTGTGGCCATGCGCAGCCTCGGAGACCGGGCCGACGGCGGCTACGGCGAGATCTTATGGACCGAGCAGAAGCAGACAGTTGGAAACTCGGCGATGGCACACGCCTAGTACGATCCCGCACACCCCAGATAGCTTGTACTATCAACGCATGCCAACGCAAACTCCATGCAAACTGGCTTCCGGCTAGCCAAAACGGAGAGCGAAAATTGGAGGCAAATCCTGCGATATCAGCTCCCAACGGTCGCCGCCGTTTTCACTTATCCAAAGACCACCGGTAGTCGAACCCATCGCCAGCGTTTCCGCATTGGAATCAATTTCCAAACAATGGCGATAGACCAAATGATAGGCGTGCGACCGAGGTAGACCATCGCTGAGCACATCGAACGACTTGCCCCCATCACGCGTCCGAGTCACTACCAACTTGCCATCTGCCGGATAGCGATCCGAATCGCGAACCGCAGGCACGAACCAAGCCGTTTCGGGGTCGCTGGGATGGACGGCAACGGCAAAGCCAAACGCCGACGGTTCGGGTGCGCCAATCTCTGTCCAGCTGACGCACCCATCGGTACTTCGAAAAATCCCATTATGGTGCTGCACCCAAAAGTGCTCCGGGGAGCCGGCACACTGCACCAGTCGATGAGGATCTTGAACGTCCGGATCGTAAGCACGCTCCGGTGGCATGTATTCAGCCCGCATGCCCGTTGACTGGCAGGTCCAAGTAGCCGCATGGTCTTCGGTGACCCAAACTCCGCCACACGAGATGCCCACAGCCACCTTCTTCGGATCCCTAGGGTCGACGCACACCGAGTGAATACCGGGCACGTCGTATCCACCACCGAACCAGTGCTGGCGGTTGGGTACATTCCAAAGCGGCATATTCAGTTGCCAGGATTCCCCCTGGTCATCGGATGTAAACAAACCACCAGGCAGCGTCCCGCACCAGAGGCGACCATCGCCACCGAGTTCGAGAGACCAAATCAATTCAAGCGACCACGGGATCGCCTTGTTGCGCATCGGGTCAATGACATCGGGAACATCGTCCGGTTTGGGTGGATACGTCGGCGTAGTGATCTCCGTCCAGCTGGCACCTCCGTCTTCAGAGCGCTGCACCTTGGGCCCAAAGTGGCCATGTTTCAATGCGGCGAACATGCGGCCATTGGCTCCCGGCAACAACATGGGAACTTGAGTTCCCAGGAAATGGACATCCGTGATATGCCAGCGACCACGATTTTCTTCTGCGCGGAATAAGCCTTTCCGCGTACCAATCCATAGTTGTTTCGTCATGTTCAACCTCCCGACAGCGCCTGAAAAACGAATACTTGATCACCGTCCTTTAGCGAATCGGACAACTCCGTGCGATCCCGAATAGTCGTGTTGTTTACAAAAATGGTTACGTGATGCCGAACCACGCCTCGGTCATCCAGTACGTATCCGCGTAAGGAGGGATTGTCCTCGAATACTTGATTGAGTGCCGATGCTACGGTCTCTGCCTCGACAGTGGTTCGTCCAGCGCGCACGTGCTTTTGAAAACTGGGGGCGAAGCTGATGTCGATCACAGGTTTTCGATGAGTCTAAATGAGTGATTCCGGCTGTCCCGGATGAGTCGGTAGCAGGACGCCAGATGATACATTACCCGATTTCCGGCTGGATTTCTGCAGGTTGAACTCCAGTCCTGAGAAAACGGAGATTCCCACCGAGTGCGTATCGCCGATGCGGGAGGGAAAATCCCTCGTTGGAAGAGTGAGCTCTGAATCTCGGGCGAGCCGCGCGGGCCGATAGCGTGGTCTATCAACGAAATCGTTGCTCAGTCGAGCAAGGGCGACGCACCACCTAACCGATACGCGATCTAAGATCCAGCGTTCCAAGCTGGCGAGTTCATCCCTCAGTCCAGAAAAGTTGGCCGAACCATCTCAGCGTTGCCAGTGGTGAGACGTTTCAACCAACTCTCGATATTGCCGTTGCATCTGCCCCTGAAGCCTCTGTGCTTCAGGAGATTCGCCGAAGACATCCTGAGATTCGCCGACGTCGTCGGTCACGCGATAAAGCTCAAAATCGGTCAGTCTCGCATCCAGCACCCGTCGGCGGTTGCCATCGTGCACGTTCTGAAGCTTGGGAAACTCCCCGCCGTCTAGCTTGGCAAGCATTTTCCAGGGACCGGATCGCATAGCGACGCGACGCTCGTTGATGGCGTTGAAATAGCACCAAAGCAGAGGTTTGTCGCGTTTGATCTCTTCGCCGGAGAGCAATGGCAAGAAACTGGTGCCGTCGAGCCGCAATACGTCTGGCGGCTGAGTACCCGCCAGCTCACAGAAAGTGGGCAGGAAGTCCAGCGACGATACCGGCTGGCTCGATTCCGTCGGATGCGTGATTCGAGCGGGCCAGTTCAAGATGCCGGCAACCCGGAAGCCGGCCTCTGTGGTCCACAACTTCATCCCGCGCAGCGGCGTCGCCCTTCCGTACGAACGATTCGCGGTGCGGTATCGTCTGAGCGTCTCCGGCCCGTTGTCGGAAGTAAAAATGAGTAACGTGTTTTTTCGCGTACCGGTCCTCTCCAGGGCTTCGACCACGCGTCCAACGGCGATATCCACGTTCTCTACATTGGCAAAAAACTGAGCTTCGTCCTCGTTCTCTGCAACCGACGCATACTTGGAGACCAGCTCTTGGGGCGATGCAACTGGTTCATGGGGTTCGTGCAGCGCCAGGTAGATAAAGAATGGTTGAGCGCTGTTGCCGCTGACATGCTGCTCCAACCAACTGGTAGCTTCCGTGGCGGCGAGCTGGCAACTGTAGCCCTCCAGCCGTCCTACGGCCCGGCCATTGCGGACATAGTTCTTGGGGTTTTCGTGCGACGGAGCCGCGTTGTTCTGAGTACCAAACCAATGGTCGAATCCGGCATCCCCGGGCTGCGGTTGCTGATCCGAATTGAACCGCGCGTTGCAGTGCCATTTGCCGGCCATGCAGGTTGCGTATCCGGCTTGCTTCAGAAGCTGGGCCACGGTGACTTCGCTGCGGCGCATGTGAACTTGATCTCGCGCATCGGGTCTGGGATCGCCCGCTTCGGGAATCCAATCGTAAACACCGGCGCGGTTCGGACTACGGCCTGTCAACAATCCGACGCGTGATGGTGAACATACCGGCGCCGCTGAGTAGCAAGCTGTCAGCCGAATTCCGCTCGCTGCCAGACGATTCAGGTTCGGGGTCTGGATGTGAGGATGTCCATAACATTGCAAGTCACCATAGCCGAGATCGTCACAGAGAATGACTACGATGTTGGGCCGGTCCTCCGCAACTGCCACGGCCGTCGCGCTCAGTACCGCAGCGCAGGCGAGGAGCAAGACGAACCGCGTCAGTTTCGAGATGAAGTGCATTGATGGTCTCCCAATAAAGTCGTGATAGGCGAAACGTGTGCTGGACGTTAGAGCCGACTCATTTCGTAAGCCCCCAGCTCTGCTGGCGAGAACTGGCCGGACTCTGCCGCCATTTCCGGGGGTAGCCTTCCTCTCGCCGGGCGCCGGTCCCTCAAGAGGGAACCTCCGAGCGCCGGTGTCATGGCGCCTGTTTTGAGATAGCCTTTTTCAGTGATTCGTAGCCTCGCTCGCTGCTGCCATCGCCTTCGAGCAATCCGATCGTAAACGCCTGTTTTCCGCGAAGCAGCGGCTGGATTCCAGCCTTGCCACGCCCAAAGCCGAACACAACCATACCATCTTCCGAACGCAGTCCCTGATCAGAATTCCCCAAGTGCGAAAACGTATCCAGCTGGTCGTCAGGCTGATGCTGCAGGACGTACAATACCCGCGCCAGCGAGTCATCACCGAAGTAGGCCCACCGCCAAGTCTCATAGATCCGATCGCCCCGAAAGAAGTCGTGGGGTCTGTGTCGAGGTCCGCTGGTATCGGTCGCAAAGTACTGCTGGTCGGGCGCCCATCGCCCGCCGACCGTGCCTTCGTACAAAAACCAATAGGGTTGGTCGCCATCGACTTTGGTCACCGTGGCGGTGGCCCGAGTAGCAGAAAAGTCCCACCGCAACTGCCACTTGCCGGAATGACTGGTTGTGACAATCGTGTCGTCATCGGTTTGCTCGCTGGCAGCGGTGTCCCAACCGGGATGGCCGAATCCACCTTCGTCGCCACCATGAATCAGATTGGGGATGCCGCGATAGGAACTGGCCGCGGACTGGGGATACTTGCCCCAAGGCTCCATCTTGAATCCAATCCAGTCATTGCCGGCGCGATCGATCAATCGTGACAGACCGCCGCTTTGCTTGTCCAGCCAGTACGTTGCGCGATGGGTGGTAATGACAAAATGAGGACGGTCGGCATAGGTTGCTTCGGAAATGACAACCTCCGGAACGTTCCCCTGCACCGCCATCGCCGGACCCGCCCACGGGACCAACATCGCGCACCAGCCTGTCACAAGAGCCAACGGAAAGTAATTCGTTCGGTTCATGCCGGACAATCCAAGGGAAGGATAAATGAAGAGCAAGCGAGTTAGGCGGGAAGCGAGACCTCGCTTTGCTATTTCAGGGAGGAACTGCCAGGCATGGGCAGTTCGAACACCGCACCGCCGGTCGGCGAGGGTACGACTTCACAGCCCAAGAAACCATCAGTCTGCTCTAGCCTGATACCTAGCACAACACGATGCATGCCTCGGTCTAAATGAATGACTTCGTCGGCTGCCGGAGTCGGGCGAGGTCGCGAGTCGATCCAATAGGAGATCGCGCTGCCGGGCTGCGTGAACTTCAGCTGCACTCCTCCCGCCTCGGTGCAATCGATATCAAACCGCAAAAAGACCGTCTTGGGCGTTTCGCGATGTGGCTGAAATGTGGAAGCCTCCCCCAGTGGCGTTTCGCCGCTGACACCCGACGCCAGGTAGACCCAATTCAGAGCCGGATCGTCGGTGGCGGCCGTATCCATGCTGGTTCGATTCAATCGGCGATGGGCTGCGGCCGACCACTGGAGTGCCATCCAATTGCGGACCCATGGCCGTGTGTCGACGGTGTATTCAGGACTGCGACCGAGCCGCGACATAAAAGCGAGCAGGTCGACAAGCTCTCGTTCGGACAGCTGATCCAGCAAGCCGGCCGGCATCAACGACTGGCCTTCTCGAATCGACTCGATCGAATCGGTGGCAATGACTCGGTGAGAACCATCGGCCAACAACATCTGGATTTCGTCATCCGTGCGCGACTTCTGCAAACCGCTCACGATCTCGTCGGTCTCCAGCAGTACGTTCAGCGTCTGGAATCCCTCCTTCACCTTGGCGCTCGGGTCAATCAACGACTCCAATATATAGTCCGGTGTTGAGCTACCACCTAGGCTGACCAGATTGGGGCCGATAGCAATGCCGCTCGGGCCGATGGCGTGACAGCGTATGCACTGCAGCTGCGCCTGGCGATAGATACTTTCGCCCCGGACCGGATCGCCCTGCTTCTGAGACAAGGCGATGATGTGGTTGGCGAACTCAGTTGAAAATTTCCAGCCTGCATCGCCGAGCCCGGTAGCACGCATGATCGCGGCGACCAAACTTTCGGAACTCTGCTGGCTCCCGCGGACGGCAGCCAACAATGTCCGGGCGCGATCCGGTACCCAGGTATCAGGCTCGGTAGAGCTCACTGCCTTCTGAAGCACCGCTGGCCCCTCTTTGCGATTCATCAAAGAGTTGATCGTGCGAGTGATGTTGGACGGCAATTCACTCGGCACGGGGTTCTTGAGGATGCCGACGAGCTGTTGGGCACCCGCGCCCGCATCGAAGCTGCTCAGCGCCGCCACCGCGTGGCCTCGCAACATCAGGTCCAGGTTCGCATCGCCGGCGAGTTCCCGGACTCGCTGCCGCCCCGCCCGTGCGCCCATGGCGGATAGCGAATCGATAGCCGCCATCGCCAGAGCCCGGTTGTTGGATTCGGTGGCCGCGACGAGCCATCGGTCGACCACTTCGACTGCCCCAGTCGTCTTCCACTGGGCAGCTGCGCCGAGAAGCGAAATAGCAAAGTCCTGGTTTTTCGAGGTCACCGGGCCCAACCGAGTGATTGTCTCGGGTAGCCAATCGCCGGCGGCCTTCGGGTTGATTTTTCGCGCCTGAGTTTGCGTCACAACCGTGCTGAGCAATTCCGCAGCCGCCGCGTCCTGACCCGTCTCCGGCGCACATATCCACTGGGCTAACTCCCCCAGACCGTCGGCATCGGCGCGGGTTGCGATGAGCAAGACAGTTCGCGGGCGCTTTTCTTTTGCTTGAGACCGGACTTGCTGCAGCAACAATCGCGAGACGGCGGGCGTGGTGGCAGCATCGGCCAGGGCCTCGAGCGCCGAAAAATCATTCAGCCGAAGCGTCCCGTTCTCCAGTGCCGCGAGCCACGTCGGTTCATTTTCACGCAGTGCGGTCCACACCGCGAACCTTAGGAATTGATCTTGATTGGGCCGCCCGGCGACCCCCAGGACGCTCTGCATCGCACTCATCGTACCGATTCGGTTGAGACCACAAACCGCCTCCAATACGACTTGATCGTCTTGATCCGTGCTCCCCTCGGAAAGCCAGCTTTCGGCACCCGGCAGATCGTCGCGCTGTTCGCCAATGACACGCAGCGCCGCCGCACGAACGCGCGGGTCGGCGTGCTGGCGAAGGCGCCCCAACAACTGAGGTTCTACTCGGTGCTGACTTAGCTGGAGCCACATCGGCTGCAGAGCCGCACTCCCGTCGTCAGTGGCCAGCGCGCCGATGGCCTCATCGACTTGCTTGGATTCTCGTCGCGCTAGTTCGAGTCGCGCGAATTGCCTTACCCACAGAGCGGAATCGTTCAGCAGTGTCGCCAATTCTTGTTCACTGAGTTCTTCGTAGTTCGGCTTGCTAGTCCGCGGATGCCCTTTGGCAGATATCCGCCAGATACGACCGTGTTCGGTATCGCGCCGCGGATCTCGAAAGTCGACTTCGCCGTGCTGAATGATCGGGTTGTACCAGTCCGCCACGTAAATCGCGCCGTCGGGTCCCATCTTCACGTCGATCGGCCGAAAGGCAATATGGTCGCTACGTATCAGTTCCGGCAGTTGGACACTACGGTATCCAGCGCCGTGTCGCTCGATGCGAAACAGACAAACGCGATGTCCGCGAAAATCGTTTGTGACGAGTAATCCCTGTGCGTCGCTGGGCATCGCCGAACCACTGATCAACTCCAGACCGCAGTGTTTCGGGCTGCCCGGATTGAGACCACTGAGCCACCGCGTGGCGCCGGGCGACGTGACGAACACGGCACCCGGAAATGCATAGTTGATACCTTCGAAATAGGCGCCGTCGGTCACCAGGGATTGACCGAACGGATCGACTACATGTCCCCAGGGATTCACAAATCCTTTACAGAAGACTTCGAGCTCGCTGGTGTGGGGATCGAAGTGCCAAATGCCGCCACCATCGAGGTGCCGGAGTCCATAGGGCGTTTCGATGTGGCTGTGGATGTAAATCGACTGGTTCATGGCGATGCGACCATCGGGACGCCAACGCAAGGTATGCAGCAAATGATGCGTGTCTTCAGTACCAAACCCGCTCAGAACCGTTCGGCGCCGGTCCGCTCGGCCATCGGCATCGGTATCGGACAGGTGAATCAGCTGGGTACTATTGGCCACGTAGACGCCACCGTCCCCCG
>JANQJJ010000057.1 GCA_028281725.1 Pirellulaceae bacterium
CAATTGACTCCTGACCCCTTTACCCGACCCAAAGATTAAGCTTTGACAGACCACTAGGAATGGCAACCGTGATCGCATTCGTCGCAGTCTCCTGGACTGTTCTGAACGTAGCCTATCACGTTTCCGCGGCGGTCTCGTTCAAAAGAGCAGCAATCCAATAGCAGAGACTTGAGCTTCTCGCGTCCTCGTTGTACTCGCGATTTGGCACCCGAGAGAGAAATACCGAGCCGGTTGGCGATTTCCTGCTGAGGAATCGCTTGCAGTTCGTACAGCTCAACCGCTTCGCGATAGGCGTCCGGAAGTTGAGAGATCATCTTCGATAACCAGCCGGCAACCAGATCGTTCAGATTCTCTTCTTCATCTCCGTGAGCCTCCAAGTCAACTGCCATCGTCGCGGCATCGCGAGCCTTCAAGCGGTAGTGGTCCACGATCAGATTCCGGGCGATTTTGTATACCCAAGGCGTGATGCGTTGCGCGGCAACGTCGTCGTCTTCTATCTTTTGGTGAATGCGTACGAACGTCTCTTGAAGCAGGTCTTCGGCAACCTGCTCATCGGATACGCGTTGAAGTAGGAAGCTTCTCAGCTTGGTACTGAGAAGCTCCCAAATCTGTTCGGTAGACGTCGATTCGCTGTGCATTCGGCTACTCTTCTACCGCCATCTTCTACCGCCAGTCTAACAGCACGCGTCGGTTGATGCCCGCGAGGTGCCCCCCGCACAGCAGCTAGAACCTTCCTCGTTGCGTTGCTTGGCGTCGGCGTCCAACACCACAAATACTTCCCACTGGTTTCCTTCCGGGTCGGCTACCCAGACTTTGTCCTGCACCGCATAGCAGCAGGTCGTATTTTCCTGGACTGTTGTCTCCAAACCGGCGTCGGAAAGCCTGGAAACTGCCTCTTGGACGGCCTGCGTCGTTTTGACCTGGACTCCATAGTGCGTGGCCGGTTTGCCGATGTTCTTGGCATCAGCCACTTCATTCAAGGTTAAGTTCACTGACGGATCTTGCGGTTCGAACTTGACGTAGCCGGGGCGCTGCTTGACCGGTGGCGTGCCGAGCAGCGTTTCATAAAAGACGCGCGAGCGCTGCAAGTCCTTCACCGCCAATCCGATGTGGACTCGACTGTTACCAGGAAAATTGACTGCGGATTGACCTTTCATTGCGTTTCTCCTTCGTACTAGGAAACTCCAAAGTATGTTCTTCGCTCCTATAGACGAACGTGTCCGGAAAAAGACGCAGGAGGAGTCGCCGCAGCGATGCTATCTGTGGCCAGAAGCAGGGAAATCCGGCAGGACAGTCAGCCCAACACGAGCCTCAATGCTCGATCGAAAGAACGACATCCCAGCAACTCAAGAAAGACGAACTGGTTTGCGCCAATTCGTCTTACAGTCGTTGTTTTTCCTTGAAAGAAGCTGAGCGCGAGATTCCGGCGGCCGGCTCTGATTCGAACGAAGCGCACAGTCTATCGACGGCTTCTTTGGCCGCATCCAGGAAAGGTAAAAGGATCACGTCACTACCAGCGGCCCTCAATTCCTCCGCGTCATGCTCGTTGTGAGCCGTGGTTGCAGTTCGGCCCACAAAGCCGTGACGCGAAAGCGACTGCAACAGCGCGAGATTCACCGAGAGTTGCGGCACGGAACTGACGACCCAACTCGCATCCGACAAGGGTAATGTCGCGGCAAACTCCGGATCTTCGGTATCGCCGTACACGACCGCACAATCCGACTCCCGCAGGCGACGTACCACATCCGGGTCAAAGTCCACGCCCAACACACGCTGCCCACGTTGGGACAATTCATGGGTGATGTGATTACCAAACCGCCCCAGCCCGAATACGATCACGTCGAAACCGCGTGACAGCTCGGCCGTCGTCTCCACCGCCACTTCCCGAAATGGGGTCTTTCGCTCGAACCACGACAGTCCCGGCGCCAGACGCTCATAGACCAAATGAGAGTACGTAATCAAGTACGTGGAAAGCGTGATGGTCACGAGGCCAACGAGCGTGATCAGGGCCAGCACATCATTGCTAATGTGACCGAGCGACTTGCCGAGCGCGCCGAGCATGAGTGAAAACTCGCTGATCTGTGCGACCGTCAATCCGGCTAGGAATCCCGTGCGTTTGCGATAACCCATCGCCCCCATAATGACCATGACAATGAGTGGATTGCCGATCAGCACAAAGAGAGACAGCACGAGGGCCGGTAGCAGCTGCGGGCCAAGGACGCTTAACGTGAGATACGCTCCCAAGTCGACGAAGAAAAACAAGAGGAGAAAATCGCGCAGTCCCACCAAACGCGATCCAATCGCGTCACGCTGCGGCAGGGTCGCGAGCGATACTCCGGCCAGGAATGCTCCCACTTCCTTGCTAAATCCCAACCAGTCGCCCACTGCCGCCAGTGCGATTGCCCAGGCAATCGCCAGGGCTGTCAGCAGTTCTATCGACTTCGCCGCCCGTAGGAAAACAAGCGGGAGGACAAATCGCATCAGCAGCCCCACGACAATCAGCAAACCCGCCCCCTTGACGACGACCAGCAAAATATCGGCAGCCCACTGGCCACTTCGCTGGCCGGCTCCGAACGCCGTCAGGGCAATCATCACCAAAACGACGACTAAATCTTGCACGACCAGAAAACCGACTGCGATGCGACCGTGGAGCGAATCTATCTCTCGCTTGTCGGACAGGAGCTTGACGATGATGATCGTGCTCGAAAATGTCAGGGCGACGGCTACATAGATCGATGAAAGATGTGACAGCCCCAACGAAAGGCAGATCGCGTAGCCGATCACCGATGTGAAGATGATCTGGCCCAGACCCGTCGCGAGAGATACGGTCCCCATCGTGCGGATGATGTGCAGATCGAGCTTTGATCCGACAGTAAACAGTAGCAGCGTAATCCCTGCCTTCGAAAGCAGATCGATTTCGCTGCCGATCGTGACCCACTTCAGCCCCGCCGGTCCAACCAGGATTCCGACCGCAATGAACGCGACGATCAGCGGCTGTTTCAGCCAATGGGCCACAAGGCCTAGCACGCCCGCTGCGGCCAATAGTAAGGCGAATTCGTAAAACACGTTTCCCAATTCCAATGGCTCGCTCCCAGGTGTCCTGTTTCACGCGAGTTGCAGGATGGTTACGTTCAGCGAATCATGCTCCTTGTCCTCGGGATCTGGAGCAACGGCAGCTAGCACTCGCAGAAATCACTTGCGGCGGTTCGGCTTCGTGGTCTTGCAGACGGCCGTGAAGGTCCGAAATGCGGCTTGCGAGCTGTCGCACTCCACGCGAGTCGCCGTTGCGGGATGACATGCTCTGGTCCGTCTCGGTGAGCTGACAGATTTCCTCGGTGAGATTGCCATGCTGCCTTCGCGACGAGTCAGACTGTTCTGACAAGTGGGATGCCACCGACTCGGGCTCCTGTTGCCACGGGCGTCTTGCGTTCAGTGCTCATGAAACTGGCCCTGTTTGATGGAGAAAGAAGATGGCAGACTTGCAATTTCCGCTACGAACGGCGACTCGTCATCCGATCTGCTAAGCGAGATGCGGATTGTTTTGTGATCGCCGGAATGTAGAGACTCGAAGGCAAGGTCAATGACCCGCGTGACCAGGTCACGAACATCGTCCGCATCCGCGTTCCTGTTGACGATAGTCCCTTGGCAGTTCGTAAAAGTGCTGTGCACGCAGGTCGGGCCGTAGGTCTTGGTAAACCTACGGATGTGATCGTCAATTCTTTCCAGGTTCCGTTCAGCGTCCATCGTCTAAGCCCTTCTAAAAGCGTCTCATCCGTGTCCGGTCAAGACTCGCGTTACCGCATGTCGTCACTTCATTGACAATGCACAGGCTGTGCCACTCGGAATCAAAACACACGCAACCCGCGTCTGACGTGCTAAAGCCTTTCCGCAACAAGTCTTGTCGCCGCAGGTTGGCTGCATGAGTTGGTTCGTGCATCGGCTCCAGTCGCTGGGCCGGCGTCTTTTTTCATTCGCTGCGGCTGAATTTCGGCAGGTGGGCTGAGGGAAAGAGGCGACTGAAAGTATGTGGGAACGGCGGCCTGTTCGACGCGCCGTTAGTCGACAGGTTGTTCGTTTAATGCCGCGAGCGCCTCGGCCGCCTGCCGGCCCGAAACCCATGATGAAACTCAAGTCTCACCTGGCAGGTTACTGCCCCTGCGACTTGATCGGATGGCCCTTGCTCGCTTTTCAATTGGTCGTCGGTCGTTTGCGTTTTCAGCTGTTCTACCGACGCTCTTTGCGGGCACACTATTTGCTCGACGAAGGACTAGATAGCCAGCTTGCATCGTAGCTCGTTCCCATTCACCCAAGAACGAAATGGACAATTCGCATAAAATGAACTGAGAGCGGTCCCGCATGGCGATTTTCAGTCTTGGTGGGCAAAAACGCGACAGCTCACCGGAGTCCTCATCAATGTGGCTGCGACACAGAGTCATCCTTCACTCCACCGTGATTGCCGTGCCGCTGTTGATCCTCGGTGCGTCCGGTGCCTGGTATGTGCTACGCTTGCAACGCCAAAACTCCGAAATCCTGGACGTCAACGTCGCGAGCATGCGCGCGGCGGAGGAAATGGAAATCATCATCCGAGAAATGCGCCACGATCTTGAACAGTTTCGGCTTACCCAAGACGGCGGTCACCTCGCGCGGGCATTGGACAAGGAGCGAGATTTGGAATCCTGGGTGGATCAGGCACGTGTCCTGTCGAAATCCGAAGGCGAAGAAGCTTTCGCGATGGAAATCCGTCATGGTTTGGACGAATTTTTTAGTCGGCTTCGGCAGGAAATCGATGCGTCCGGCGAATCCGTTTCGATTGACGGTATTGAAAGACTCGCTGAGGAAACACTGACGCGACGAGTATTGCCCACTGCGCGGCAGTACCTGGATCTTAACGAACAAGAGCTTCAAGACAGCAATCAGCAGAATAAGGCGCTGGCCGAGCGTTTGGCGCTGGCCTTGTTTCTGCTGGGCACATGCGGTGCGATCGCAGGACTTGTGGCAGGTTACGGTGTGGCTCGCGGTATCAGCCGCTCCGCCTTTCAACTCAGCGTGCCGATTCGGGATGTAGCCGGCAAGCTGAATGAGATTGTTGGGCCGATTGACGTCTCAGCAGATCCGAGTTTGGCCGATTTGGAGACGGCACTTCAGACGGTTGTCACCAATGTTAGTGCAGTGGTCGAACAATTGCACACGCGACACCGAGAAGTGATCCGTGCCGATCAACTGGCGGCGGTGGGACAACTTGCAGCAGGGTTGGCGCACGAGGTGCGTAATCCTCTCATGTGCATGAAGACATTAGTGCAGTCGTCCAGAAGACGTGGCGAGGCTGCGCAACTGGATGCCCTTGACCTCCGTGTTTTGGACGAGGAAATCACCCGGGTGGACAAGTTGCTGCAGTCATTCTTGGATTTCGCCCGCCCGCCAGTTCCTGAAACGCACGACGTCGATCTGGCACATATCGTTCGCCAGACGACCGAGTTGTTGTCCAAAAAGGCTGAGTCCCGCGACGTAACGATCGACTGTCGTCTGCCGGTAGGACCTCTGCTCGTTCAAGCAGACACAGCTCAACTCAGACAGGTTCTGTTGAATCTATTGCTCAATGCCCTAGATGCCGTAGACAACGGAGGTAAGATTTGGGTCGAAGCCACAGTCGATGTCAACAAGCATCCAAATCGAGATGCCAACGGGCGTCATCAACCGTTCGTGTGCCTGCGCGTGGCGGATAACGGACCAGGACTTTCTTCGGAAGATCGCAGCCGTATCTACGAACCGTTTTTCAGCACCAAGGAAACCGGGCTCGGACTCGGGCTTGCCATCTCGCAGCGCATTGTCGATGCGCACGGCGGAAAACTCGTTGCACTCGACCATGAAGGCGCTGGTGCGGTCTTTGAAATCCGCCTACCGCTATGACCAACCGCAAACACGACTCGTTCTTGAATTCTGCACTGAGCTCACGCTCAGCGGGCTCATAAGGAATGACTTCGATGCCTACACTGCTCATCGTCGATGACGAAGAGAATCTTCGTTACTCACTGAAGAAGGGGCTGGAATCCGAAAAGCTACGTGTCATCACGGCAGAAACTGCAAAGCAAGGAATTGATGCCGTACGCGAACACGAGCCGGATGCGGTGATTCTAGACGTACGGCTGCCGGACATGTCCGGCCTCGACGCATTCAACGAGATCCGGCGCATCGAAGTGCGGCTACCGGTGATCATTATCACCGCGTTTTCGACTACCGAGACGGCCATCGAGGCCATGAAGCGGGGTGCCTACGAGTACTTGCTAAAGCCGGTGGAGTTCGATGAGTTGTGCCGAGTCGTCGAGCAAGCCTTGGAAATCAGCCGTATGAGTCGCGTGCCGGCCATGTTTGACGCTGAGCCCGACGACGGGGCCGACCATATCGTTGGTCGCTCCCGAGCGATGCAAGACGTCTACAAGGCAATCGGCCGAGTCGCGCCGCAGGATGTCAATGTGCTCATTTTGGGTGAAAGCGGCACAGGAAAAGAAATGGTCGCACGGGCCATCTACCAACACAGTCGTCGTAGCAAAGGCCCGTTTTTGGCGATCAACTGCGCCGCTCTATCCGAAACCCTGTTAGAGAGCGAACTGTTCGGTCACGAACGTGGGTCATTCACCGGTGCGGACCGCCGCCGGATTGGCAAATTCGAACAGGTCACTGGCGGTACGATCTTCCTGGACGAAATCGGCGACATGACACCTGCGACACAGTCGAAGGTGCTGCGGCTGCTTCAAGACGGCACGTTCGAGCGAGTGGGGAGCAACGAGACAATTCGCGTTGACGTGCGGGTGATCGCGGCGACCAACCAAAAGCTGGAGTCCCAAGTGAATGAGGGCAGATTTCGCGAGGACTTGTTCTACCGGCTACGTGTTTTTGCTATCGACTTGCCGCCTCTCCGAGAGCGTCCCGGCGACATTCCAATCCTGGCAGAACATTTCGTGAAGCTGTTTAACCGTGAGCAAGACAAGAAGGTGCGATCGATTGCCCCCGATGCTCTGCAAATGCTTCATCGTTACAACTGGCCTGGTAACGTGCGTGAACTGCAAAGTGCGGTCAAGAACGCAATGGTTCGTAGCGTGGGGGAAGTGCTCACGGCAGACTTTTTCCCGGAGAGTTGTCGCGGTCCCCTCGATCGCCGTGACGACCCGATTCAATCACCAATCGACGTCGATGGTATTCGGCAACACGTACGAGCGCTATTGGGCGAGAAACGCTCGAACATCTATCACAGATTACACAACGAGATCGACCGCATTTTGCTGCCCGAGGTGCTGGACCACGTTACTGGCAACCAGGCTCAGGCGAGCGAGTTATTGGGAATTGCTCGCAGCACGTTGCGCACCAAGATCAGCGATCTTGGTCTGAAGTTCGAGAAACGCCTGAAGGCGGAATCCGGACGCGACGACTAAAATCCGCCAGGGTTTTTCGATTGTCGGCTGCCCTCAGCTCGCTATCCCCCCAATCTTCGTC
>JANQJJ010000083.1 GCA_028281725.1 Pirellulaceae bacterium
TGTATTCCTGACCCAGACGTCTCCCGGTCCGATCGACTTAGCAAGCGATGGGATCATCAGCGGTAGCGTCCGGGTGATCTTTAATGAGACACCTCCTTCGGATCCTGCTGCCGCGGTGCTGGCGTTGGCGGACATTACTCCCAATCCGCAGTTCGATGACACACTCCTAGGCGCCGAGTTTGAGCTTGCCCCGGGTGTCAGCGCGGGATTTGTCGATAGCGTCAACGACGTTTTCGCGCCTTTGACCGGTAACAGCGTTCTGCTGGGCACGTTTCGTTTTACCGCTGGCAGTGTTAGCGGCGAGGTCACGAACTTGCGTGCCACAGATCTTCGAACTCTGGACGATACCATTGGTGGCGATCTCTTCTTGACGTCGCTCGACAATTCCGTTGCTGACGGTTTTGCCACCATCACCGTTATCTCGACTATTCCAGAACCATCCACGATGGCCATCAGCTTGGTTGCAGTCGCCGGGTTGATGATTCGTCGATCGAGGCGGCCAGCGAAGGAGCTGTGAATCGATTGACGCAATCTCTTCGCCAAGTAGCGGACGCGACTCGATAGGTCGATCACCTGCATCGACTCGGTCCAACCGGGCTGGTGACCGACACCCATCACCGCACCAGTACTCGGCTTCCTAGTGATAAGTAGAAACGATGACGGATCCGCAGCGGCGAGAACGAACAGTGTCCCAAGCTGGACTCGACGCAGGTTGTCTTCGAGCCGGTGAAGGGCTCAGGTGGCGACTCGCTCGCATTGGGTATGCAGAGATCTGGTGAATCTCTGGCGCCGTATCGGAAGATGCGAGAGGTCGATGCCTTGCTGTCTCGCAGCTTGCAGATCAAATCGCTCCGGGGTCTGTCTTCACGATGTTTATCGCGACGAACACAGGCTTCGCTGTATGTAGCAAAAACCTAATACATCAATCTAGTGATTTCATCTCGAAGCTCCCACTCCCACAGGGCAAATCGCTAAGGAAGGCAATAAGGCTCCACGCCCTCTGGACGTGGAGCCTTATTCACTAAGAGACATTCCGCCCGGTCGTTCTTAAGCACCACTCTGCTACAGGGCAAACACGGAACTCCCAGCTGGCTCGCGAGATCGATTAGGTTGCGTTGCCCAGTCTCGCAACATGGCGTCTGCGGTAGAACATCCCGGTACAAGCTATTCCACCGAGGAGCACGCAGAAGGAACTTGGCTCCGGGACAGCCAGCGTCGTAACGGTGACTTGATAGGTTTCAACTGCGCCGGGGCCGAAGATCGCTTCGTCCAGCACGGTTATTCCGTCGCCAGCGAGCCACTTGGTTGCGCCTGGGGCATTGTGGCCGAATGTGAACAGCGTTGTTCCGCTTGACGAACTTTCATACGTAAACGTGCCTAGCGAGATTGACTGCCCGGTTGGGATGTCATTCAACAGCACTATGTCCTCCCACTGGACTGTCGACGCTGTGAACTCGTCGGTTGTCCCAAAATCGAAAACTGGATTGATGGCCGTAGCTGTAATCATGCCCAGGTTGGTTGGTGAGGTTGAGCCGGACAGACCAAAGCCAAACAGTCCGTCAGTTGCCAGAACACCACCCGCGTCAGTATCGGTCAGGTAGACACCAATTTGCAAAGAGTCGCCGGTTGTTGCATTGAAATCGCTGGAGAAACTCGAGCCGCCGTCGCTGGAGAAATTCAGAACTAGACCAGCTGGTGCCGCTCGGCCAAACAGCGAAGCTGTCAGAAGAGCAGAAGTCATGGTCAGTAATTTTGTACTTGTATTCACGAATGGGCCTCAGGGCTATACGTTCAGCGTTTATGGGAAGCAAATCTTGCTACAGCGACGAGCCATAACGGATCCTGAATTGGAACAGGTCAAGAATGTTGACGACCCCGTCGCCGCTAAAGTCAAAAGCGGCGTTGTAGGTTCCTCTGGGTCCATAAGCCCGTCGGAACTGGAACAGGTCGATGATGTTGATTGTGCGGTCACCGTTGATGTCGCCGAAGTAGCGGAAGAACTCATCAGTCGCGTTGTCGCCGGCAGTTCCGTCTCCGTTGCCGTCCAGCTGATTGCCTGCGGCGTCCGAGATAACATTGGCCAAAGTTACAAGCGTGTAGTTTCCGTCCGCCAGTGAACCTCCGATGAACTCGGAACCGGTGAAGGTCAAAGTGGCCACGGTCTTACCGTTGAGCACTTGAGTCGTCACGGTTGGGGTGACCTGCGTGTCAGTCGTCGTGTTGGTCAACACAAATGAACTTGCGTCGACGCCATTAACAACTTCGCTAAAGGTCACAGTCAGTTCCGTAACCATGCTGCGTTGTGCTTCACCTTCATTGACGACGACCGACTCGACTTGGGGTCCGGTCATGTCGACCATGAACTGGTCGATGGCGTCGTCGATCAGCATGTTACCGGCGCCGTCCTGAATGCCAGAACTGGCCGCGTTGACTTTCAACTGGTAGTTGCCATCGGATGTTGTGACCGAAGACAAGTCGATCGTGTACTGGCTTGGTGAACCCTGATTCAACGTCAAGCCGCTGATGTCGACAACGTTTCCATCGCGTGTCAAAGTCAGATCGCCGAGGTCGACGCCGGTGACGTCTTCATTGAAATTGATCGTAACGACGCCGACCGCGGAGTTGCGCGGATCAGGAGTCACATCAACGATGTCAGCCGTCGGGGCTGTTTGATCAGGCGCCTCGAATGCGCCGACGTCGATACGTCCTGCGACAACTCGGGAGAAGCCCATTCCACGTTGATCAAACGGAATGTCATCGCTCGTGTCAGGAATTCCGTCCGGTCCGTTAACGTCGAAGTTCGGATCGCCCGAGTTGTCGCAGGACGTATCGACGTCGGCGCATTCGAGGCGCCTGATCAAACAGCCCCG
>JANQJJ010000131.1 GCA_028281725.1 Pirellulaceae bacterium
TTCGAGTTGACCGAGCAAGATGTCGGTAGCCAGCGTCCGGGAACGGGTGCGCCCGATCCTGCGGTGGATTTTGATCGATTGTTCCAGCTGCGCAGCTGGTCGCGCAAGCGACTCTCTAAGGCGATTCGTCGCGAGGTGGCCGACGGTCGCTTGGAACAGCTTTACCCAACCAGACTGCGCCTGACGGCCAGCGGGTACTCGGAATCGGCACGCTTGGTTCGCGAGCATCGACTTTGGGAGCTGTACCTGATCACGCATGCCGACATCGCGCCCAGCCGGGTCGATCGGGATGCCGATGCGATTGAACACGTTCTCGAACCGGAGATGATCGCCGAGCTAGAGACGCTGCTGGCGGGACAGCAGGGAGTGGACAACCAGGTGCCGCCTGACCCGCATCAAGATATCGAGCAGAACGGTGCCCCACCAGAGAAGTCCAGCATGCCGCCAGCAACCTCTGGAGATGGTTAGCATGGGATTTTCACTGTCTTGGAACTGGGCCCTCGATGGCTGGATTGTCTTGGCGGGAATCCTCTGCGCCACGGCTTCTTCCCTGATAGGCAGTTTTCTTGTCTTGCGGCGGATGAGCCTGTTGGGTGACGCGATAAGCCATGCCGTGCTGCCGGGACTAGCTGCTGCCTTTTTTATCAGTGGTTCACGCAACTCGGTGGTCATGTTTGTCGGGGCGGCCATGGTTGGCGTGCTAACGGCCTTGCTCACGCAGTGGATACGCAACTACGGAAACGTCGATGAAGGGGCGTCGATGGGCGTGGTGTTCACGACCTTGTTTGCACTGGGCCTGGTGATGATTGTTCAGGCCGCCGATCACGTGGATCTCGACCCCAGTTGCGTACTCTATGGGGCGATTGAGTTGACGCCGCTCGACACCTGGCTCGTGCTGGGGTATGACGTTCCACGTGTGGTGGTGACGTTGTCGATCGTGACGCTCGTTAACCTGGTGTTTATCATTCTGTTCTACAAAGAATTCAAGATCTCAGCCTTCGATCCTTCGCTCGCGACGGCATCGGGCTTTAACGCTTCATTGATGCACTACTTGCTCATGACGTTGGTAGCGGTAACGGCGGTTGCCAGTTTTGAAAGCGTGGGAAACATTCTGGTCATCGCCATGATGGTTGTTCCCGCCTCGGCCGCCATGCTGCTCAGTGAGCGTTTGGTTGTCGTGATTTTCATCAGCGTCTTGATCGCCGTGATATCAGCGATTCTCGGACACATTAGTGCTCTAGTGGTCCCCCCCTGGTTCGGATTTCGCAGCACCACAACCGCCGGAATGATGGCCGTTGTCGTGGGACTCATTTTTGCCCTGGTTTCGCTTTTCGCCCCGAAACAAGGTGTCTTGGTACGATTCGCACGCCATCGACTGCTTGGGCTGAGAATACTCTCCGAAGATGTGATCGCGGCGCTATACCGCAGGGAAGAGCAGGGGCATTCCGGTTCGCGACGCGAAGAGCTTTGTCAGACGCTGCTGGCCAATTCTCTGGCGTTGAGGATCGTGACTTGGTGGCAAGCTCGCGTAGGGCAAATCCGAGTAGAAGGTGAACGGATGCTGCTAACCCGGCAGGGACGGCAGTTAGCCGGTCGGCTGGTGCGGTCCCACCGGCTGTGGGAGCACTATCTGGTCGATCAGGCCGGCGTACCCGTCGGGCGTATCCATGACCAGGCCGAACGCCTCGAGCACTTCACCGATGCTCAGCTTAGACAACGACTGGACGAAGAGGGCAACTCGCCCGATGTCGATCCGCATGGCCGAGAGATTCCTGGTGACGGTTAGAACGTGCAATTGGTTCCGTGGTGCGTCGCCCTCGCTCGATTGAGCGGCCCTTTCGTTGATTGGATACGCACTCGGCCCTGCGGCTCGCGCTGGCGGCACCGCTTTAGCACCTGGACTATTCCAGATAGGTACTACGCCTGGCACCGGCTTCGTACTCCAGTAGCAGACGATCGGCCTCTTCTCGGCTGAGGTGGTCACAGCTGACTTGGCTATCGAGTTGTTTTCGGTACGATGCTGAGAGCTGCGCGTGATCGTAGCGGGCAAACTGCAGCATATCGTCGACACAGCTTCCCGGCACGATTTTTTTTACGTGAAAACGACCGTCATCGTCGATCGCGATATGGGCTTCGTTCGGATGACCAAACAGATTGTGATGGCTGCCCATCACCTCTTGATACGCGCCGACCAGGAAAATTCCCAAATAGTAGGGTTCGGCTGGATCCCAACTGTGCAAATCAAGCGTCTGTTTGACAGCCTTCAAATCGACGAATCGGTCGATTTTTCCGTCGCTGTCACAGGTGACGTCGACCAGCGTTGCATAGTCAGAGGGTTTTTCGTTTAACCGGTGAATGGGAACTATGGGAAAAAGCTGTCGGATGGCCCAACTATCTGGAGCAGAACGAAAGAGTGAAAAGTTGCAAAGATACTTTTGGGCCAGGTTGCGTTTAAGCTGCTCGAACTCTTCGTCAGGGAATCGATCTTCCTCTGATTCCCGCAGCGCCTGATCGCAGATTTCCCAGAACAGCACGTCACCTTTGGCTCGATCCTCGAGGCTCACCAGCCCCACATTGAACTGAATTTGCAGCTCGTCTTTCAACTGCAGCGCGTCGTGATAGTATTCAACGTAATTCTTCACATTGATCGAGTCGCATAAATCCTTCAGCTCCGTAATTACCTGTGGATCATCGTCATCAATTGTCACCTCGGGTTGGTCGTCCGCAAACGTCTCGATCTCGTCTCGAATGCAAGTGATAAGGACAGAGTGATAAGCGGTCATAAAACGCCCACTTTCTGTCACCAGATGGGGTGTCGGCACGTTTTCCTCATCACAGACTGTCTTGAATGTATAGACCACATCATTGGCGAATTCTTGGACGGTGTAATTCATACTCGAATCAAATCGAGTTTTGGAGCCGTCGTAATCGACGCCTAGCCCTCCGCCAATGTCGACATACTCGATCCTGCAGTCGATTTGCCTAAGTTTCGCATAGACGCGTGCCGCCTCCTTCATTGCGTTTGTGGCGCGTTTGATGTCTGTGATTTGCGGGCCGATTTGGAAGTGTAGCAACGTCAACTGATGGTCGAGTTTCGCATCGCGCAACAATCGTACGCACTCCAGGATTTCCGACGTGGTCAATCCGAACTTCGCCGAGTCTCCCCCGGAAGACGCCCACTTTCCGGAGCCGCGTGAGTAGAGTTTGGCTCGCAAGCCGATCCACGGCGCCACACCGATTTGCTGAGCTAGTTTGAGTACCATCCGAAGCTCATTGAGCTTCTCGACTACAATGGTCACGCGTTTGCCGGATTGCACGCCGAGCAGTGCCGTGCGAACGAACGCTTCGTCTTTGAAACCGTTGCAGAGCAACAGCGAATCCGGGCTCTGCTCTTGAGCAATTGCCGCATAGAGTTCGGCCTTGCTACCACATTCGAGCCCCACACGGCAACGTGTCCCTTCGCGCAAAAACTCTTCGACCACCTCACGGCGCGGGTTGACCTTCATTGGAAACAGCGGGTAGTGCTGCCCCACGTATTCGAACTCATCAATGGCCGCTTGATAGGCTGCCGACAAGACGCGCAATTGACTGGTCAATATCTGCGGAAAACGTAGTAGGAGGGGTAGGCGAACTCGCCCTTTTTGCAGTAGCTGATCAACAATCGCTTTGAGATCCGCGTATCTTTGGTCATCACTGCCTGGCCTGACGATGATGTGCCCCTGAGAACTGATGTCAAAGTACCCGGCAGACCAGTTCTCCACGCCGTACGCTAACTGGACTTGCTGGAGCAATTCTTCGTTCATCTACGACCTATGTGACTGCTAGTGCGAGTCGCACGGACACCTGGCTTGTGCCGTCGACGGGTTTGAACGTGTAGTAGGCGGGCCGACGCGCCACCATGGTGATTCTTTGCCCTCAGGCTGCGGCGTATGTCCGACCGACCGATAGCCCGCGAGGGCGAAGGCACCAGATTTTACCTTCGAAGTCGACGACTGCGAGACGCGTTTTGCCGGCCGTCGAAGTTTTCTTTGAGGTATGCGCTGGCGAAACTTGGCCGCCGACCGGCGGCGGTTAACGCAGCGTGTGGCTGTGGCGCTGCCGCCCGCGAGTGTCCAGGTGCCGGAGAGTGAGACCACGCGAATCGCCTTTGCCGGAGAGTTCAATCTCCAGATATCCTCCGGCAACGCGTAGGAATTGATGGATTTCCGGCCGGTAGTCTTTCTGATTCCAGCCACCTGCATGGCGGTCGCTCACCGGCCCGACAGAAAACTCGTGCAAGCCGGTCTCCGGATCGACGCTGTGGAACTGCCAGTGCCTGTCTCCGCAGACGGAAACCGTGTTTGGATACGCTGAAAGCAATTGGCGTACCTCCCGGCCCTCGGCCTCAAACACCTTGTTCGCATGATTGTCTCTCTTGTTCTCGCGATCGGGTCCTACGATCGGCGTTGGTGAGATGATCACGCGAAACTTGGCGGTCGACTCCGAGAGGGTCTCCCTGAGCCACTGTTTCTGAGCTTTACCCCAGATGCTTTTCTCAGGGCCGTCCGGAGCATTGTTGGGGCTGCGATAGTCGCGTCCTTCCATCAGCCACACTTGGAGGTCTTTGCCGACGTAAAATGTTCTGTAAGCGGGACTCGGTAGTCCCGTCTGCTGAATAAAGACTCTCTGGCCATCTTCGAATGTGAAGTCGCCTGTCCAGTCAAACCGAGTTCCCGGCCATGTGTCGTTGACGTACGTATCGTGATCGTCTTTGAGGAAAAAAGTGGGAATCTGTCGGTGAAAATGGACGAGCGTCGGTAGTGAATACGTTCTCTGCCAGTGGTAGTACGCCAGCGGAACGCTGCGCGCCAGCGAATCATAGTAAACGACGTCGCCAGCCATAACGAAAGCATCCGTGTCGCGCTCGAGCATTGCGCGGTACAGGTCGAATCCATGAGGCCCGTCTCGATCGACAAACGCCT
>JANQJJ010000159.1 GCA_028281725.1 Pirellulaceae bacterium
CGACTTGAACGTCCGGGGTGGAAGGCAGCGGATCAGCGAGGATAACGGCGTCCGGATCGGATTGTTGCGCGAGGATAAGCCGTTCGCGGACCTGATCCGCCGTGCTTAAGAAGTTCGCCAGCAGGGAGGAAAACTCCTCCGGCTCCATCTTCAGCACGGGATGCCGGCCGCAGAGGACAACCGTGTTGGCGTCTTCGTCCAGCGCCAGCGTGCAGCCGCTGGTAATCTCCCCGTCGAGGTTCCAGGACATGAGTCGGGCAAGCAACCGACGCTCGTCATCGGCCAGCAGCGGGAACAAGGGAGCTTGCAGAAAGACTTCGTCAGCGGACGTGGAGGCTGTGATGACGCATTCGAATCCAACGCCATACTCCACAACGCAGCAATGGTTCTCGTCCAGCTCTAACGCCGAGTTGCCGTCACCCCCCACGTACGCAAGAAAAGACTGTACGCGTTCTCGCGAATTGGTGCTCATGCCTGTGCCTCTGCTACACTTCGGACCCATGCGTGCCTCGGAATGCAGTACGAAAGCCAGCTCGTGACCTTGCACGACTCGCGGCAGAAGCTACTAGCCAGAGTACGAGTGAATCGGAGCTAGACTCACTCTTTAACGTAGGACGAGAGACGGGGACACTGGGACGGACGAGTAGCTGGACAGCGACACTTTCAATCAAAAACTCCATGGTTTGCGGGGCAATCAGCGGCAAGGCGTTAGCCGCCGTTTGATGCAGCAAAACCCGCGGCTAGCGCCTCGCGGCTCACGTAAAGTGGCGCTGTCCTGGTAGGCACGATGTGGCAAAACGCTCGTGGCAGACGGGTGCAATTCTTAAGGAGCGAGGGCCCCGAAATCCACCAGTGGAAGTGTCTGTGGTATAGTTCCTAGTGGTCTGTCAAAGCTTAATCTTTGGGTGGGGTAAAGGGGTAAGGAGTCAATTGCCGGAACGGCCCTTCGGGTGCTGGGCACAATTGACTCCTGGCCCCTTTACCCAAATCTTTAGTGTTGACAAAGCACTAGCATGACGGCAACGGTGTGCGGCGATACCGAGCACCAACTGTATCCGACCCGCTGAGATGAAGGGTGAGCTTATCCATGCGTCGACAAAGAAGAGGATTCGTAGTTTGCATCTTGGGTTGCCTGGTCGCATCCATGGCTGCCGCGCAAGACAAGGACTTGCCGAATATCGTGATCATCTACGCGGACGATATGGGATACGGTGATCTGGGAATTCAAAACTCCGATTCCAACATCCCCACGCCTCATCTGGACCAGCTGGCGCGGGAGGGAATGCGGCTGACCGATGGCCATAGTTCTTCCGGAATTTGCACGCCCAGCCGCTATGCCTTGTTGACCGGCCAATATCACTGGCGCAAATTCCACCATATCGTCCGCTCGTGGGAGGGCAGTGTCTTTGAACCAGCTCAGTTGACGTTGCCGGAGATGCTCCAGAATCAAGGGTACCGCACCGCCTGCATCGGAAAATGGCATCTGGGCTGGGATTGGTCGGCGATTCGCAAGCCCGGCGCAAAGCCCACGGGACCGAAAAACCGCCCGACTTGGCCGGCGGACGCGTTTGACTGGTCCAAGACGATTCCGGACGGTCCGCTCGACCATGGATTTGACTATTACTTTGGCGACGATGTCCCCAACTTCCCGCCTTATACCTGGATCGAAAACGATCGAGTCACGGCGCCACCGACTGTGCCTTACACGCCCAATCCCAGACCGACTGAGGGGGCTGCCGAGGGACGTCCCGGTCCCATGGTCGAAGATTGGCGACAAGATCAGGTGATGCCCACTCTGACGAAGAAAGTGGTCGAGTGGATCAACCAGCAAAAGGATTTGGACAAGCCTTTCTTCCTCTATTTTCCTTGGACCTCCCCGCACGCTCCGATCGTTCCGACCCAGGAGTATCAAGGCACGACGTCTGCCGGACCCTACGGTGATTTCATGCACCAAAGTGATGCGGTAGCCGGGCAAGTCCTCCAGGCTCTCGATGATAGCGGCTTCCGCGACAATACGCTGGTCATCTTCACCGCCGACAATGGACCAGAAAGATACGCCTACGACCGCATCAGGAACTATGACCACCGCAGCATGGGACCGCTACGAGGACTCAAACGCGACATTTGGGAAGGCGGGCATCGCGTACCATTTATCGTGCGTTGGCCCGGGCAGGTGGCCGCTGGTTCGGTCAGTGACGGTCTGATCAGTCAAATCGACTTGATGGCCACCATCGCAGAGATCGTTGGCTACCAGTTGCCCGAAACAGCGGCCGACGACAGTCACAGCCAGCTGCCACTGCTCAAGGGAACAGGCCCGTCGGCGCGACAGAGCCATGTCCACAACACGTACCAAGACCATTACGCGATTCGTGATGGTCAATGGCTGCTAGTCGACGCGCCGAGCGGCAAAGTCTCAGCCACGCCGCAGTGGTTCAACGACCAAAACGGCTATGTCAAAAATACTCTTCCGGGCGCGCTTTATGACTTGTCAAAGGATATTGCTGAGCGAAACAACTTGTATGCGAAACATCCCGACACCGTAGCGGCGCTTCGCCAATTGCTCGCCCAGACGCGAGAACGCGGGGAAGTGCGTCCCGCGAACGGCCGGCAGCAATAGGTGGCCGTCGGGACAATCGAGGCCGGATGTCTCATTGGAGTTCCGAAACATGCCAGGCAAGCGCATTCTCACTGTTGCCGTAGCCAGTCTTCAGCGAGGAACGCGCCCGAATACGTTGACTTACCGAGCGATGTGGGTGTGCTGGCTTACACTAGCCGCCGGTCAAGGATTCCAGGACTTTATCCGTGATTTCGACTGTCCCCAGCGAGGGCTCACCGGAGCGGACCAGATCCGCGGTCCGGTGCCCAGCCGAGAGCACGCGCTGAACGGCATGCTCCATTGCCTCCGCCTCCGCAGGCAAGTTGCACGAATGCCTGAGCATCATGGCGGCGGCCAAAATAGTCGCCAGCGGATTGGCGATACCTTTGCCGGCCAAGTCGGGCGCACTTCCGTGAATCGGCTCGTAGAGTCCCGGCCCATCCGAGCCGAGCGAGGCACTGGGGAGCATGCCGAGCGACCCGGGCAGCATGGATGCCTCGTCGGTCAAAATGTCTCCAAACATGTTGCTGGTAACGACCACATCAAATGTCGAGGGACGACTAATCAAATGCATGGCCATCGCGTCGACCAAGACCACTTCGTATTCCAGATCCGAGTATTCTTCTGTCACGATCTTCGCACACACGCGGCGCCACAATCGACTTGCTTCGAGCACGTTGGCTTTGTCGACCATGGTCAGTTTTTTACGCCGAGTCCGAGCCGCATCGGCGGCCAGGCGAAAGATGCGTTCAATCTCGGACGTCTCATAGACCATGGTACTTTGAGCACGCTCACCTCCGCCGGTCAGGGTCGTGCAGCTGGATGGTCCAAAGTAAATGCCGCCGGTCAACTCTCGGAAAAAGAGAATGTCCGTTCCTTCAACCACTTCGCGTTTTAGCGGCGATGAGTCCAGCAGTTCTGCAAAGGGGGCGATGGGCCGCAGATTGGCAAACAGCCCCAATTCTTTCCGAATCCGCAGCAAACCGGCTTCGGGCCGGGTCTTGGCGGACGGATCATCCCACTTGGGGCCTCCGACAGCTCCCAGCAGGATAGCTTGGCTGGCCCGGCAAGCATCGACAGTCGCCTCCGGCAGCGGATCGCCGGTTTGATCGATCGCGATGCCGCCAATCAAACATTCGGTGAATTCGAATGCATGGCCAAACTTGGTAGCCACCGCCTCGAGCACGCGCCGAGTTTGAGAGATGATTTCCGGTCCAATTCCGTCACCAGGTAGAAGAACAAATCGCACATCCAAAGCAATAGAATCCTATTTAAAATAAGTTAGTTGGGCCATCCACTATGGTCGATTCATCATGCCCAGGTCGGTTGGCTGCCAGCGGATTGTCCATCGACAGCCTGTCACAACCGGACCCGTACAGACGAACCCGGTGCGATGCTCGGTGAGCGATGCGCCTACTCCGCTCGTCCGCTGACTTCCTCTTTATCTTCTGAGGGCACGCGAGTAGGTGGGCTATTCGCTCAGCGGTGTTTCCTTTTGGCCGTCGCGTAGATACGGTTTGCGGACTTGCTCACCCTTGGGAGGATTCAGCGGTCGAACCCAAATGTTGCGAAACCGTACCGGGTTACCATGGTCTTGCAGCGATATCGGGCCGACTGGCTCATGCTTGACATACCGAGGTGGACGATTGAAAGGGGTGTCACCGAGTAGTTCAAAATGGTTTAAAACGAGTACGCCGTTGTGAAGGGCCGTAATGTAGGCTGGCGACTCGAGCGACCCATCTTCACGGAAACGTGGAGCGGTCCAGAAAATGTCGTAACTATTCCATTGGCCCGGAGGTCGCATCGCATTGACCATGGGGGGCGTCTGTTTGTAGATCGCACCGGCCTGGCCATCGAAGTAGGTTTCGTTGTCATAGGAATCAAGTACCTGCAACTCGTATTTGCCCATCATGAAAACGCCGCTGTTGCCGCGTCCTTGTCCTTTACCTTCGGGAGGTGTCGGGGCGGACCATTCGATATGGAGTTGGCAATCGCCAAACTTTTCTTTCGACGTGATAACCCCTTGGCCGCAGAGGATCACGCCGTCCTCAACCGTCCAGCGCTCTCCGTTGTTCCAGTTCGAAAGATCCTGGCCGTTGAACAAGACCACGGCGTCCGAAGGTGGCTGAGAATCGGTTTTGCCAGGTTGGATGATCGGCGGCTGCTCCCACTTGATACCGGTCAGGTACTCCTCGGCCATCGCTGCGCCAGCGGCCAGCGTTGCCAGTGGAAGAACAAGTAGCTTTGCCAGAGAAGGCGAATGATTTAAACGCATAGCTGATTTCCTTGGAATGGACGATGTGCACATGGGGTGGGGGTAAGCAATGTAACTAGGCTGCGCGGCAGGGCGGACTCCGCGGGGGGCGCGGCCAAGTCGCTTCGATGCTATCGGCAGCCCGAATTCGTGGAGAATCGCACATTATCTTCTGGCGACCCGCTGTTGGCAACTCGGCAAGCCGGCGGATAGCTCGGGCCGGGAGTCAGGCGAAAAATAGGGGCTCGGCAATCGGTGACGCTCCAGGCTAGAGGATTTCGCCGCTGGACCCACCTGCTAGCAGGCTGGAGCACGATTTGCGGCGGTGCCTCGTCATCTCGACTGACGATTGCGGTATACTCTCGCCTCCGGTGCAACCATACAAAAAACCAAATGAAACGAGTGAGATGATAAACGCAGCGATTGTCGGTGTTGGCTTCATGGGATGGATCCACTATTTGGCGTATCAGCGATCAAAGCATGCTCGTCTTGCGGCGTTCTGCTCACGGGACCCGAAGAAGCGCTCTGGAGACTGGACGGGCATTCAGGGTAACTTCGGTCCACCGGGCGAAAAGATCTCAGTCGACGGGCTGCGTGTGTATGAGACGCTCGATGAGATACTGGCCGATCCTGGAGTCGATTTGGTCGACATTTGCCTGCCACCCAAATTGCATGTCGAGGCAGCTTGCGAGGCGCTGCAGGCAGGTAAGCACGTGCTTTGTGAAAAGCCGCTCGGGTTGACGACTCAGGATTGCGATCAGATCCTGGCGGCCGCTGCAGAAGCCAATCGCCAAGTCTTGGTGGCCCAGGTCTTACCTTACATGGGTGAGTTTCAGTTTGCTTATGACCAGGCGCGGCAAGCCACCTACGGGAGGCCGATCCGCGGCTACTTCAAACGCGTCATCTCTCCGCCCGACTGGATCCCCGATTTCTACGAACCGCGACAAGTCGGCGGGCCTCTGATCGACTTGCACGTTCACGACGCGCACTTCGTCCGTTTACTCTTTGGCATGCCGCACCGCGTCATGTGTTCAGCGGAAATGAAGGGTGGAATCGTCAAGTTCTGCCATACGCTGATGGAGTTCGATGAGCCTGGCATCATCGTCGGTACCTCCAGCGGCGTCAGCGATCAAACGGCGCGGCCCTTCTGCCACGGTTTTGAGATCCAGTTCGAAAAAGCTGCCATGCAGTTTGAATTGGCTGCGCTCACCGACGGTGCGGATATCATGCCGCTACGAGTGCTCGGACTCGACGGCGTGGCTGCCAAACCGGAATTGCCGGCCGGGGATGAGGTGACGGCGTTCGCGGCTGAGATTGACGACGCGTCGCAGTCCATCGGTTCGGGCACAATCGAACCTCGGCTCGATGGTGGGACGGCCCGCGATGCGATCCATATCTGCCAGTGTCTCCAACAATCGGCCGAGAGTGGACAGTGGGTTACGTGCGGCTGACGATTACCGAGTACCCGCGCTGACTTTCATGAATCATCCGCCGTGGCAGCCAGACTCGGGCCGACTGACGTACCGCCCAGGCGGCTGCTACGGACTTGCCCTCTGTTCGACAACGATTGGAAACTCGATGTCCTGGCGTCGGTATAGACACTGTCCGCCAATTTCTTCGCAGACATAGTAGAGAGCATAAGCTTTGACCGAAGTGGTTTGGAGTGCACTGGGTGTTTGCAACTCGAACTCCAATCTGCGAGTCTCCTGGGACTCCGGTGTCAGGGGCTGAGGCGTATGGAGCAGTCGTTTTTCTGCCTGCCATTGCTCTGGTAAGTCCAGCCAGAACTCGAGCGGTTCGGCCTCATTGTTCCAATGCACCAGTTTTCTCGGTTGTAGTTCGACATGGACTCGCACCGAGTCACCGGGCGAGATGGTGCCTGGAACGACGACAGCGCTGATTTGAATCAGCTTTTGGGCATCGCGCAAAATACGTCCCTCCGGGTCAGGCTCGTCCACCAGGTCAGCGGAAGGTGTGAAATTCTTAGCCGGCTGAGCGATCTCGGCTCCACCGGGCTCGACCGCCAACTCGACCGGGATTTCACCGCGCTGTTTGATTTCAGTTCGAGCTTGCTCCACCCAGTCATAAAAAGGATAGGGCTTGATCAGCCGTGGGCCATATTGTTGGATGCGGCGGCGATAGATGTAGTGATTGGGATCGACCGCCAGAGCTTTGCCCCAAGCATCGACGGCAGATTGGAAGTCTCCCTCGAGAGCCAGCGGCGAGTCATGCCGCATGCGGTGAGCGACGCCCAGCCGAAACAGAATGCCACCATCGTCCGGCTGCAACTGATGCGCCCTACCATACTCATCAATGGCCGAGTTTAGTTGGGTTGCTCCGCCCCAAAGAACACGATGATCTGCCAGCGTTCTCCAGTCAGCCGCACTATTCGTGTTGCCTGCGATCTTCTCCAAGGCCTGCAGCGCAGGCAAGGGGGCTGCCGCGGCGGGCTGAGAACCCTGCGCCGACACCTCCTTCTCCCGAGTAAGAAATGCGTCTAGTTCGCCGGTCCGAAAGTTGGCGTCGACAACGATTCCACCCTCATCGATCGCGACAAAGATCGGCACGGCTCGTACGCCCAAAAGATTCATGGGGTCATGTAAGATGGGCCAGTCGAATTCTTGCCACTGCGCAAACAGCCGGCAGCGATCCGCATGCTGCTCTTGGATGACACCGAGCAACACCAGCGCGCCGGATTCGCGAGCTTTTCGAGTCAATTCGTGCCACACGGGCACATGCCTTCGACAACCCGCTCACCAAGAAGCAAAGTGGATCAACAGCACTTTTTTTCCACGGAATTGAGATAGCGACACCTGTTCGCGAGTATCAATCCGAGGCAGGCGGATCTCAGGATACGACTGGCCAACCTTGGGAAAAGATTCATTGTCATTCGCGACCGCCGTCTGCAGGCCGGTGGTGCATAGACATAGCACAGCGAATAGGGTGTTTCGCACGGGTTGCGCCATCGATGATTCTCCGCATGCATGGGTGAGCAAAATGGGATTCTTGGGTCTGCCGGTCCGCCTGACATCAGCACGCCTGTCGGCTCGCCGGCGACGGCAACTGGGGCGCAACGCACTTCCAGGTCCCGATTCTACACCAGATCAGCGGTCTGCAGGAGACGCTGCGTCGGTCTCACCTCGCCACGAGGTACTTCTGCGATCCTGTCGCCTCAACCGACCCAGCGGCCCGGGCGCTGGTTCGTGCCGCATGGGCCGATAGCGTGTCCAATCAACGAAATCGCTGCTCGATTCGAGCGAGGGCCACGCACCACGGAACCGACTGCGCGCTCTCGACACCGCTGTTATCGACATCTATGGGTGGTGGACACTCTCCAATCAATCGAGTGACGCCGATGCGCGGTAGCTAGCGCCGGGCAGCTAATTACTCGATGTGTTCTCGGATAGTCTGATAAATCATTTCCAGCTTACTCATTCGCAACGAGCCATTGGCACTCAAGGCGTCGTTGTGAATAATCTTCCCCTCCGGGTCCAACAGCATGTAAGTGGGATAGGCATACAATCCGTATTCACGATACTGCTTTGTAATCGTTCCACTCGCATCGTCGACCACGATCGGATAGCTCATGCCATGTTCGTTCGCATAAGCCTGGACGTCTTCGGGAAGCTGACCATCTTTGTGGACGCTGACAACCGTGAAACCTTGGTCGAAGAATTTCTGATGGGCGAGTTTCACACTGGGCATGTCACGGATGCACGGACCACAGCCGATGAACCAGAAATCGAGCAGTACGTACTTACCTCGGAAATCTCTTAGGCTCTTCGCATCCGTATTTAGCCACGTCCCTTCCGACATGACAGGCGCCACGTTTCCAGGCATGCCCTTGGGAGTTGCCTGCTGGCGGGCAGAAATCTGTTCGTTAATCAACTCCTGGCGTTTGGGATTGATATT
>JANQJJ010000171.1 GCA_028281725.1 Pirellulaceae bacterium
ACGCGATCCACCAGTGCTTCGTGCCGATACTGATCTGCCTTAACACCCCCTTCTTGATTGATCATCGTGTTCCGGTGAAATGCCGTGGCGACCAATTGACTCTTAGTCGCATCCGGCAGCAAGTCTCCAGCCAACTGTTCGATCGTGAACTGATCGAACGGCATATCGTCGTTGAGCGCCTTGATGACCCAGTCTCGATAGGGCCACATCGTGCGCGGACCATCGATCGTGTAGCCGTGGGAGTCCGCATAGCGAGCTTGATCAAGCCAGTGACGTCCCCATCGTTCTCCGTAATGAGGGCTATCGAGCAGTTGCTCCACCAGCCGGGAGTAAGCATCGGGTGACGAATCTTGGATAAACGCATTCACCGCGTCGACTGTCGGCAGCAGGCCAAGCAGGTCCTGGTACAGCCGCCGGATCAACGTAGTGCGGTTGGCCTCTGCCGACGGCGTCAGGTCGTGGGTCCGGAGTCGTCCTGCGATGAACCGATCGATCGCGTTATGCACCTTTCCCGGCCAGCGGTCAGGCATCTCGGGCAGCGGGGGCCTTTCGATTCGCTCGAAGGCCCAGTGGTTCGAGTAGGCGGCCCCGCTGGCAATCCAACTTCTCAGCAACTCGATCTGCGCTTTGGATAGCGGCTTTTTGACTTCAGGCGGCGGCATTCGAGACTCAGGATCCGAAGACGTCACTCTGGCGATAAGTTCGCTTGCGGACGGGTCGCCATCGACAATCGCCCCCAGCTCGGTTGCCGAGCTTCGCAAGTCGAGCCGCAGCTCGGCGCTTCGGCTGGCTGAATCCTGGCCATGACACTGGAAGCAGTGATTGGACAGAATCGGACGGATCTGCCGATTAAAATCTGGCACCCGATCCGCAGCGGAGGCGCCGCTGAGCACGAGTACGCTGGCAATTCCACAGGCCAAAACTAGACTGGCTGACAGCCGATAATTCAATTCCATCGCGCTATTGGAACTTGCCGAAAGTGGAGACGGGCTTGGACTCTTGCTGGGCGGCTCTCATCACTCCAAAATGCTCGCGCACCTCGAACGGTAGCAGTTCGCGCCGATAGATGGCCATCTCATCGACATAGCCGGAGTACTGGCGCTCTATGCCCGGAATTCGCAGTTGCCCCAGGTGACAAACCAAGGCCTCCGGACTGCTATCTCCGGATATCTTGGCCAGTCCCACCAGCTTGCCGTTGTGATACAGCCGTAACTCGTCAGGCGTCTTGACTGCCGCCAAGTAGTGCCAGACGTTAGGCGAGCAACCTCCGCCTGTAAAAAGATTAACACCACCGCTTTGCGCTGGGCGAGCCCGGTGAAGGAATCGGAATGAGTTCTCGGGATGGACGAGGGCCGTTTTCCGAGTCGCGAATTCGAAAAGCAGTCCATGATCCCAAGGGACACGTCCCTCTTCGGGCACTAGCGAGAGAATTGACTGCTGACGACGCGGGTTGGGCCGCAC
This sequence comes from Pirellulaceae bacterium, assembly GCA_028281725.1. GTDB lineage: Bacteria > Planctomycetota > Planctomycetia > Pirellulales > Pirellulaceae > Aureliella. The sequence goes on from JANQJJ010000171.1 coordinate 1,462, forward strand.
CCAAAGCTCGACAGAATAGGCAGCGTTTAGGAAATCCTCCAGCGGGTCTCGAGAACGGATAATTCTCCCGCAGGGCGATTCATAAAACCTGGCCATCCCATCGACTATCTCGATGCCTTGCTCTTCGACCAATTCTTCGCCCAACTCTTCGCCCGAATACACGAACTCACCTTCGTGTTCCTCGCCCATTTCATTGACAATCCGCTGCTCCGCCCCACTTTCAAAGCGCCAGTAGACCGCAGGGGACGCACTCACGATCAAATCAACGTATTCCTGAGGCACTCGCAGTTTCTCGGAGTCCTGAATCTTTTGAGTTCGCTCAGATTCCGGTCCGCCCGAGTCGAATAACTCCAGTGAGTATGCGGTGGCTCGTAGGCTTTGCGATCGTTTCACGGTTTCACTTGTGTACGTGTAACCATCGGCTCCGAGCTGAGATGCTACGAGGCTCCCGTCAAACACATTGACGATGCTGGCGCGTGCATCGACCGTCAGTGAATACTTCGATTGGTTGTCCACCAAGGAAGAGTGCGGAGAGTTCAGAACGAATCGCGTGCCTGCCGACGGCACTTCGACCGCGACCTCACCAAACACCAAAGTCGCTTCTCCTTCACTGAGTAAATGCAACTCCGCCGGCCCGTGCAACTCCAGATCCGCTCCACCGTGGAACGACAGGTTCAATTGCCCGGTCGGCAATTTGACTGAACCAGGCTTCAAGCGCATCCCGGGCTGCAACTGCTTTTCGGCGGCAGGACTGTTGTGCCATCCTTTGACGACAGCCACATCCGTATGACCCTGCAAATTGGACTCTTGATACAACGATTCGGAACCTGACTGCCACCAGACAGCGAGCCCGCAGATCGAGGCGGCCAGCGCCGTCGCGATCAATGCAATTCCACGTACCGCGTTGGCGCTGCGGCGGCGAATTCCCAGCTTGGGCTCGGCAGGGGTCCACTGGCACTCTTCGTGCAGCAACCCTTCTAGCTCCATGTACCTCACGTATCGCCGTCGCAAATCAGGACTCTGTCGCAAAGCGTCTTCCAGACCGTCAAAGGCCGCCTGGTCCAAGGCATCGTCGGCGAGCTTCCTGAAGACATCTTCTGGATTTCGATCAGGCATTGTTCGCTCCCAAAGTATCACTCGAG
>JANQJJ010000233.1 GCA_028281725.1 Pirellulaceae bacterium
ATTCGCGGGCTTCAAGTCGCGATGGATCACACCGCGCTCGTGCGCGTGTTCGACGGCGCCGCAGATGTCGATCAGGAGCTGGAGCTTCTGCCGTACAGAGAATGGTTCGGTCGACAAGCGCCCCAGCGGCTGCCCATCGACCAACTCCATCGCGAACCAGGGCTGGGTCCCCTGGCCGAAGTCCGTGGTTCCAGCCGCATAGACTTGCACGATACCAGGATGCTGCAAATGGCCGAGTATCTCTGATTCATGCTGAAAACGGCGGAGTTGTTCTTCCGACAGCAAACCGATGGTCCTCAAGATCTTCACAGCTGCCCGACGCCGTGGCTGCCTTTGCTCGGCCTCGTAGACGACTCCCATCGACCCCAGGCCGATTTTCTTGAGAATTCGAAAGTCCCCGACGGTCTCCCCAGCCAGTGGATCTACCGAATCACCATCTGTTGAACTGATAGCCGCCGATGGATGCTCGAGAAAGTCCGACTGATCCGCATTGTGCCTGCACAACCGCAGCACCTCATCGCAGAGACTCCCGTCGCCACAACGCGCTTCCACGAAGGCTTCGCGCTGGCCTTCAGGTAGGTCGACGGCTTGCACGAACAGCGCTTTGGCCCGCTTCCATCGTTCACTCACCTGGCTGCTCTCCCTCTTCCAACTGGTCGCGCAGCCAGGCTCGCGCATGGGACCATTCGTAGTAGACAGTCCGAGGCGACATATCCAAGATCGTAGCGCACTGTTCCATCGTCATCCCGCCAAAAAAGCGCAGCTCCACCAATCGGTGTTGGATGGGATCAAGCGTTCGTAATCGCTCAAGCGCTTCGTCGAGAGCCAGCAAGTCGACCGAACGGTCGTCAAAGGCGGCCAGCAGCGCATCGAGCTGCAGCCTGGGGCGACCGCCCCCGCGTTTCTCCGCCTTCTTGGCCTTGGCATGGTTGACCAGGATTCTGCGCATCACCACCGCGGCCGTCGCCATGAAATGGTCGAGATTTTCGTAGGGTTGATTCTGCGAACGCGGCTGGACCAGCCGCAAGTAGGCCTCGTGGATCAAGGCCGTCGGACCCAGAGTATGGTCGGCCCGTTCGCCCCGCATGAAAGACGTTGCCAGCCGGTGCAGCTCGTCATAAACCATCGGAAAAAGGGTCTCACAGGCTGCCTCGTTGCCGCCTGCCAGCGAGTCCAATATCTGGGCGACTTGATCTTTCGGCGGAGGCATGGCATCCCTGAAATCTGCTCGAATGTGCGGGGCGTGCCCGCCGTCGCGTCGGAGGCATTGCTTGAGGCATGCCGCTGCATTTCCCACAAGTCTGGCCTGCCATCCCTAAAAATGCAAATTTCTTGCAGTCTCCGATTCCGAAAACTGCCAAGGTTACCGGTAGCCCGCTCCCGCCACCGGATCGCAGAGCGTCTAGGGAGCGGTTCACCAGTGACCCACTACTCTGGGTTCACGGCCGGCGACTCCCTGAATCGAGGTGAACTCCCATGTTTGGAATCCGTGTCAGTTTGGTTGGATTGATGGTCTTCCTGTGCGCGAACGTTGCCAGCGCCGGGCTGGTTCTGCTGGATAAAGCACCCGATAGCGCTTTCCCGACCGGAATCGAACTCAACGCAATAGCCGGCGGCACCTCTGTAGGCCCCCTGGACTTTACCACGATCACGACGCCACCAACGCTCTCGGTGTTGCCTGCGATGGGGACGCTGACCGCCACGCATCCGAGTATCTCCCCGACGGCGACCGCAACTCACACCTACATGCTCGAACCCGACTTCTCTTCCGGTCCGGCTTTCTTTGACCATACTTTCAGTGATTTTCTGCGCTCATCGACCCTCGATCAACGAGCCACCGCCGAGGCGCATATCGAATTCAAAGTGGATACGCCAGCCATCTATACCATCGATGGCCTTTTGAGCGTGGAGGACGCCGGGGCCAGTTTTGGCAAGGTCGAGATGGAAGTGGCGTTGCTCGATATCACCGCCGGCACCGGCTCACCGATCACGGTGTTTGCAAGCTCGCAAACCAGCGTCATGACGACCGACCAAACATTTTTCGTCGGCGGCGCCGATGGCGATGACAGCAATTCGGGCTTCGGCAGTCCTGTTGGCCTGCTAGATCCATCAAAACGGTACGCGTGGAAGTTTCTGGTCAACACCCTCGCGATTTCCACGACGACGGAGAGTGCCACGGCAGAAGGAAAGCTCACGCTCTCCGTGACTTCTGCGACCTCCGTACCGGAGCCCAACTCGCTCGGCGCGCTGGGCCTGGCAAGCATCCTCACCTGCTGGCGAAGCTCCCGCCGCAACAGGAAATCTCTCTGAGTTGTACGAGCTCTTGGCCCAACCACAACAATCTTGGCTGGCGATCAGGGCACGGTAACACTCAGAGCACCCAGGAAGACCTGGCAAAACACGCAAACTTTGCGGAATTGGTCGCCCAGGTGGTTTGATAGCGAGGCGCTTCAAAAAAACCGTGAAAAGGTCCACTTTAAGAAATGAAAGCTGGCCCGGCCGCACGATTCTGTTGTCAGAGAAGTCATAAATTTATGGATTGCTATGTGCCCAGTTACCATTGCCGTAGCGACCCTTGAATTAGCCTACGTAACCGAACCGACAGATGGCTCTCTATGAAATCCAGGGAAGGATTGTGCTCATGTGGGAGTTTAAGAGACTTCGTCATTTCGTTGCCGCAGTCGCGTCTGTTGGCCTCTTCTGCGTCCCAGAGCCTGCGTTGCTGGCTCAGTCCGAGGCGGATTTACCGGAGGTGGTCACGGCTTCTTCTTTACGTAAGAGATGTCGATGCGGGCGATGGACCTGCCCGTCATGTCAACAACAATTGCTGTGCGAGCCGTACGTAGCTCCGCAGGTTCCCTATCAACCGCAGGCGATTCCGCAAGATCCCGATAGGCTAGACGACCCGGTGGCACCTGAGCCGAGTCCCTCGGACACCCTGGATTTTTCTGACGCGACGCCGACGAGCCCGGACGCTGCCAACCTGCTTGCTTTTAATCGTTCTGCCAGCTCGGGTGGATTCTTTGGATCCTCACTTCGCGGCGCCACCGCGCCGGAAATGATGGGTGATTTCTTCGGCGGAGCCCCTTCGGTATTCGATCGCGGGCCGACGACATTTTCAGTGCCCGTTCCTACCACCAGTTTCACGCTGGGCCGAATGAAGCAGGCGGAGAACAATACACCGGTCCCTACCGACCGAATATTTTTCAACTACAGTCTATTCACGGATGTTCCTCTCGCGACGGCACCGATCACCGTCAATCGATTTGCTCCAGGTTTCGAGAAGACGTTTCTCGATGGCCTGGCTTCGGTCGAGCTTCGCCTACCATTCGGCACGACCCTGGATAACGATATTCTGGCCAATGGCCTGAGCAGCAACAATGACTTCCAATTCGGCAACTTGTTCATGGCCGTCAAGGGAGTGCTGATTGAACGTGAAAATTGGCTACTGACCGCCGGGACGTCGATCACTGCTCCAACCGCAGACGATATCAGCGTCATTGATCCTGCCAATGGGTTAGCTTTCCTGCGAATCGACAACGAGGCGACTCACGTGATGCCATTCCTCGGCGGAAGTTTTGTTCCCAATGATCGCTTCTTCGCTCAGTGGATTTTGCAGTGTGACGTTGATGTCAACGGCAATTCAGTGACCCTGATCAACGGTAGCGTGGAGTCCAACCTGGGAACGGCTCAGGACTATACGCTGCTTTACACGGACATCAGCGCGGGCTACTGGCTGTACCGAAGCCAATGCCGCTGCGATGATCGTCTGATTACGGGAATTGCGACCACGGTGGAATTGCACCACAATCGATCTCTCAACGACGCCGACGTGGTTGCGGATGCGAACAACCGGCTCGTTTCCACATTGCCGGAATTCGACGTCCTGAATACGCAACTTGGGCTGATCTTCAATATCCGAGATCGGTCGCGGCTAGCCATTGGCTACGCAACACCCATGGGCAACAACAACGACCGGATGTTCGACAATGAGCTACGTGTCACGTTCAACAGGTACTTTTAGTGCAAGCCCGCACACCGACATAGCTTGGTGTATCCACGTATTCGGGCGCGAACTCGCTGAAATCTAGCCACAGCAACAGTAAAAATGTACTAGTAGCGCGCTAGGTTGGTGAAGACGATCCTTACCACCGTGGAACGCGAATCCACTCGGTGGCTTCCCATTGCTCATTCGGAGCTGCAGGAAGTATTAACGTAGCCAGTTCAATTTGGCTCTGCATGGTCGGATCAGCATAGAAAAACTCGTGGACCACCTTGCCATCGTGGAACCGATGTTCAATCAGCGTGTCGGGCGCCGGCGTGACTGTCCAGTGCACCAGTGGCGAACGTTCATCGCGTGACTCGGTTAACGTGACGCGTAGCCCGCCAGCCTCGAGCTGAGTTTCTGCTACCGCACTGACACCCTCGGCGACCTGCACCGCCTGTTCTCGAAAGAGAGCCAGCGGATTCCGCTGCGACTGGGCGGCTACGGAGGGATCCGCCAGCCACAAACGTGCTTCCAGCCGATCGTCTCCGAGCTTGGGTAGATTTTTGATCGGCAGGCGCAAAACAGGCGAACGATGGCGGGCCTCCCACTGAGCGTCGGAGGTCCACGCGATCGGCTGGCCACCTGGCTGCCCCGCTCGGATTCGCCGTACCTCCAGTAAGAATCGCTCGGGCCGTAGCGACTGAATGGAAGCATCCTGCGACTGCAAGCACACGCGTATCTGAGCCAAGTTCCTGGGCACGCCAGTCAGCATGATGGCTGCGTAGGGATTCCCGAGCTGCGTGAACGCCCCCTGCAGCGGATGGGCGTCGCCTTCATCATACGGCAAAAAGGACAAACCAACCTTTCTGCGGTATTGCATCTCGATTGCCTCGCCACCGATCAGTGAAACTGTTTTTCGGTGGCTGGAGTGGTCAATCTCCACTTCAAACCTACCAGGCAATTGGTCTGGATCGACGTGCTGGGCCAGAGCCAAACGTACCTTGGAACCTATGTTTCGGCCAGAGGCCAGATTCTTGGTCGTGAACGTGTCCCGCGCGATCGAATTGCGCAGTTCCTCAGCTAGCGTATTGTTGTCGGCGTCGTAGAGGCGGCCATCGGTGCTGGAAGCCAACGACTGCAATTGGTTTCTGGCATCAGTGAAATTGAAAAGGACGAGGTCGATGGTGGCTCTACCTTGCACCTGTTCGCTTACCGATTGTTCGCTATGAATGTATTCGTCTGGAACGGTCAGAAGCCCACCGGTAAGGACCTTGGTTTGGGCTCTATCGGCGTACGCATGAACGCTGTTGTTGCCATCGGTGATCACCAAGATGCGGCGATCGCCGTTGAATCCGTCTTGGCGGTCCAGGCTTTCGACCGACTGGAGAATGGCTTCGTACAACGGCGTGCCGCCATGGGGACGGAGGTCGGCTAACAGCGTCTCGAGTTCGTTGACCACTTGCGGGCTGAGCTGTGTGAGGGGTTGCACCATCTCCACGTCGTCGTACGGCCGATGAACGGGGGAGCTGGGATGATCTGCCCTCCACTGCGAGGGACTATCTTCTGCTCGGCTCTTGTAGGTCACCGAGTGTCCGAAAAGGACGACGGCAATCTCGGTACGTTCAGCCGGCAATTCCCTGACCACACCGAGGAGCGTCCGTTTAGCCGTCTCCAGATTCGCCCGCATCGAACCCGAACAATCGAGCACAAAGACGATGCGGGTCGGCTTGGGCTCAGCTTCCACTCGGACCGTGGTGTCGGTAGGGGCCTCGACTTTCCAGGCCAAAGTCAGTGGCGGTTCCGCATTGTAAATCGGCACTGGTGCGACAGCCTCATGCCCTCGAAACCAGGCAAGCAATTCGTGGTTTCCCTCGCGCAGGCCGACAGCAGAGGCCGTGAATCTCTCTTGGTTTCGAGCACGCTCTCCGGTCCCAATCGGCACTTGTAGTCGCTGCCCACCGCCGCTCGTCAGCGGGTTTGCCTCTGCTGGGTTGCCGCCGAGCGCCAGCCGAATCCACGCGCCGCCGGTAGGAAACTGCCTCAGAGACAGTTCGGCAGCCCACTGCGTCACGGAACCTGTGTTTCTAAATTGAAGACCCGATAGCGTATCCGGCCATCGATGCATCAGAGCGGCTACCGCTTGATGTCGCCTGGCGGCAATTTCCACCGGTCCGCGCGGCACCCTGGCGGCAACTGCTTGCCACGCGGCCGAACCGCCCAGCATGAATTCGTGGTTTTGCGATTGGGGCAGCAACGGCGTTCTCCAGAAATCATTCAGAGCGCGACTCGCCTGCCACAATGCGAACTTTTGTTTGCAGACCAACTGGGTCAGCGCCTCCGGCGCGGGACTGGCATCTAAACGATCCGCCGGCACCAACTGGGCGACCCAATGAGATTGATACTCTCCGGCCAACAGCTTCTGCTCCGCTTCAGCCAGCTTGGGTCGCTCGTTGCTATCGAACATCTCAACCGCGGACTGGCACCGCTGAGACAGCTCCTCGGGCAGTCCATTCCAGGCGTTTCTTAGTTCCGCTCCGGCGGCCGCGAGTCTTGAGCGATCCGACTTGACTGGGGCTGGCCCGACGGCCACTGCCAGTGATTTACTGGCGAAATGCAGCGGCGCAAACGAACCGGCAAAGTCAGTCGGCAAGTCTTGCTGGCGCCAGATCGGATCGGTATCGACGCCCTCGGTCACCGAGGAATTGCAGTATGCGGCCAGTTTTTCTTTGGAACTCGTGCCCGACAGGTCTTGATATCGACCGTCCAGATCGCGGTGCAACCTTGCACGCTCGGAGAGCTTGACTCCGGCAAGCACGCCAGGCCGGATTCCAAGACTGAGGGCCAGGTTACTCAGTGCCTGCCGCTGGCCCGCAGCGCTGACGTTCATGACCTCGTGGAGCGACTGCGAATGGCCGGCAGTCAACTCACGGAGTTGTTGTTCCGCGGCGTCCAGGTCACTTGCCTCAGGAATATCCCCGGAGAGCAGTTCGGCGTTGATGGACGCTAGCCGTTGGATCAGCTCGCCGGACTTGGTCCAAGCCAGAGAGGGTTCTAGTGGCTGCAGGCGAGATAGTGGCGACGCAATCCACTGCGCCAGCACCGGCAATTCGAACGCCAGATGGTCTCGCAACCGCCACGCACGTTCGAGCCTCTCCCTGGCGGCGAGCAACTTAGCCACTGCGTCGCCCACCTGTTTTAGAGCTACGGCGCAATCCGATGCATCTCGCTGCGTCTGGCATCCATGAATGAGATCCCGGGTGGCTTGCAGCTCACTGAGCACGCGGGTCGACAACCTCTCAAGCGTGCTCGTCGCCCGCGTCTCAGCGGTCGCAACGGCCAGCTCACATTCCCAAGCCGTCTTCAGGTACTGGCTCCATAGAAGCCCGAGGCTGCGCTGAGCGTCCAGCGACCAACCGTCGGTCAGTTGGAGATGATTATGGATCGCACGCAGTAACGCCTCCTCGCGAGTCACCGTATGCGCCTCGCCGATCGCCCCGAGCCACTCCACCGCGCGATTCATGACGGTCGCATTGATATAATCGGGGTGGGACAAGAACCACTCGTAAAGAAACTGGACCGCCACGCGTCGGTCGGGACGTTTCGGTCGCTCGGGAGCCTTCTGCCCTTCGTCAAGTTGGCCGTCAAAAGTCAACCATTCGACGACTTGCTCAGCGGGATTGGCGCGTGGAGCCTTGCCGTCGGTTTCAGCGGCCGACGCAGCCGTGGTGTCGGAGTTGTCGGTTGACGATCCGGTGGTTGCGGCTGTCGAATCCGCACCCTCATCGCCCGGATCCTCGGGGGGACTCCCTGAGTTTGAGCCGCTCGAAGCCGAGCTTCCGTTTCCCAGTCGGAGAATCTCACCGGGTGGATGGAACTGGTTCAG
>JANQJJ010000245.1 GCA_028281725.1 Pirellulaceae bacterium
TCCAAACCGAAACCGTTACGCATCAGCAGCTTAGCTCTAATACCCGTGCCATTCGTGTCAGGCACCTTTTCTTAATATTTAACAATAACGGCAACGTTAGGTAAACACTACTTGCGGTTTTCGTTTGTTAAAGCCAACCGCGTTGAGGGCTGGCAGCCCAAGTGTCCAAGCCAGCTGCGACCAGCTCAAGCACGACGATCGACACCCGCACGTATGACCACGTATCCCCACTTCTCAGCCGGTCTACACTATTATCCAAACGATGAGGCCATGCGACATTGCTGGACAAGTTGTACGGCGGGCAGAAATTGCGGATCGGCTATCAGTGCTCTTGCTGGATTTGGCTTTGAAGTTGTTACGGCGGCAAGCACGCTTTCAAAACTGCAAAATCTGGACTGGAACAACGTCCCCGTCGATCTATGGAACAACGGTGTGGGTATCGGATATGCTGGTGTGTGAGGTCTAGTTCCAACCCCTGCTGCGCCTGAACTCATCCCAATCGATCTCGCCTTTTGGTTGTGTGGGTACGGATGTGCTGACTGCTGCGAAAGGAATACTTAATGGTAAAAGCAATTTCTTTTGTAGGCTGGAGTTTAGTCGTCGTATCGCTCGGTTTTCCAGTAATGATCTCGGTAGACGACAGATATGAAACGTATCCAGTAGCATGTCTGCTCATCGGATTCGGTCTATTGATGTGTGGCATAGGGCTAGTCGGGTATTCCGTCGTCAAAAACGTGAGAACCCGTAGAAAGGACACGCCACCTTCGGGACCAGAACCCGAATGGGATGCCAAAAATTCTATCTTGTAAACTAAAAGGACTGCTTGTCGGTATGCGGACACTACCTGTCCGTCCCTTTCTTAGGATTGACAGGTAGTGAGCGAGCCGTCGTCACAGTAGCTAATGGAGGACGGTTTTGCTCCAAAGATCCGATTGGGTACAAAAGCAGCCAATGGAATTTGTTTACGTATGTTGCAAGTAGCCCTCACGGATATGCCGATCCTTCAGGGCTTTGCTCTCCGAGCGTAGACTGCGGCCGCTTACTAAATCGGATAAAGAATATCGCGAAGAGAATCAAGCAACGCCAATCTGAACTACGAGAGGATCCTCTTAACTTACCTGAGGCACATCCAAACGATAAAGAAATACCCAGCTTGTCGAAACGTGGTCACCGGCGATTGATCAGTATGGACAAGATGCGGCTCGCGTCATTAATTGCAGAATACATGTCGGAATGTGGCAAACTTCCAAAAAGCTCAGTGATTCCATTGGCTGGTGTTCCTGAACCACTGCCTCAAACTTAGCTTCCGATGGTCCCGATAACAGTATGGCTGCTAGTACCAAACACAGCTCCAGGCAGGCCAACAATCCCTACTCGCCCATGGTTTCCGCGACTTCCAATATCTACGTTACCCAGTTTTCCAATTTTCATGATGCCGGAAGTTTTCCTTGATTTCCCAACACAAGGCCCTCACGGAAACAACTTTACTTAACTGGAAAAGCATGGCCCTAGTGGAAGGACAACAATGAGTGAAATTTTATCCAAGTCAGGCATGAAGCTATTTACATTTGATGGCTCACTAGTGGGACAAACTTTCGACGGCAAAGACCTTAGTGAAGCAGATTTCTCGCAAAGAGATTTAGAGGGCGTTTCATTCGACGAGGCCATGCTAAGCAATGCAACATTTTCCAGAAGCTCGCTTTACTGGGTAAGCTTCTTCTACGCCAACTTGTCGAAGTGCTGCTTCTCGGAAGCCACTTTAGCCGGTGTTGATTTTAAGCATGCCATGATGCGTGAGAGCATCTTTTTAGATGCAAAAATAATTCGTGATAAAGTCAGTCTCCCGACTGATTTTCGGGGAGCAGACCTGACAAATGCTTGCTTTGAAGGTGCAGTTGTCGATGGTGCGTTGATTGATTCAAGTACTAAATTCGCTGAAGATGTTGTTCCATTGAATCTTGGTTTCTGCTTTGCGGAGGAAGGAGATTAGGGCAAGACCAAGATAAGCGAGAAAATGAGTGGTTACGGGTTTACCCGCCGACTTCGGCCCCGGTAACCGGTGCAGGCCGAAGCGAAGGCGAGGTGGAGGGGGCGGAACCTTTCTGCGGAGCCCCGCGAAGGTCAAACCGCCAACATTCACCCACTCATTTCGTGGGACAGCGACAAAGCTAAGCCTTTTCCAAAACAACGGCGATACGCATTTTACTGTCGTCATTGCCAACGGCTCAGACTGAAATCGGTCTATCTCGCCAGCTCGCGGGAAACACGTCGGCTAGAACAGTTCATGAATTTCGCGAAAGCCGGAATCGACGATTGGGAATGGACGACCACCGGGGCCAGGTAGATGCTCGGTCATCTTGAATCCGAGGCTGTGGAAAATCGTCGCTACGACCTCCGGTGGCTCAACCGGTCGGTCATCCGGCACGGCGCCGATTGGGTCACTCGCGCCGACTACCTGACCTCCCCGGACACCGCCGCCGGCAAAGTAAACGGTAAAACACTGCGGCCAATGATCCCGTCCACCGGCCGGATTCACTTTGGGCGTCCTTCCGAACTCGGCCATGTTGGCAACCAACGTGTCGTCGAGCATCCCACGATCCGCAAGATCGGCGATCAGAGCGGAATAGCCCTGATCATACATGGGGGCAACAATATTCTTCATGCCTTCGATGGACGTAAACGGCTTGCTACCGTGGATGTCCCAAGTAATCTCATCGAAAACGGTTAGGAACGTGTTGATCGTCACGAAACGCACACCCGCTTCAATCAGGCGGCGTGCCAGTAGGCAGCACTGCCCGAAACGATTCATTCCGTACCGCTCTCGGACCTTCTTGGGCTCCTTGGCAAGATCGAATGCGTCGCGTGCCTGCGGACTGGTCATCAGCCGATACGCGGTATCAAAATGCTCGCTCATGATGCGCGCACTCTCGCTGGCTTCAAACTGGGTCATCGACTCTTCGACCGTTTCTCTCAGACGCCGCCGGCGATCGAGCCGCGCGGCAGGAATCGAAGCGGGAGGCAGCAGGTCGGGCACCTCGAAGTTCTCTTGAGACGGATCGGCTAACAGTGCAAAGGGATCGTAGGCTTTGCCGAGAAAACCGCCGGCTTGGCCATTGGGCAGGTTGCCACCGCCGCGGCCCATGCTTTCGGGCAGCACCACATGGGGCGGCAGATCTCCGCGCGGACCACGCATGTACCAAACGGCGGACCCCACGTGCGGTGTATTGATGCCACCGGTAAACAGTCGCCCTGTTTGCATGATTTGCCAACCCGCGTCATGCACGGCTGCTCCCCGATGAAAGCACGATCGGACGAAGGCGATCTTGTCCGCAATCTTGGCATGCTCCGGCAAAATCTCGGAAAGCTGAATGCCATCCGCCACCGTGGATATCGGCTTGAAGGGCCCGCGGATCTCCGCTGGAGCCTCCGGCTTCATGTCGAACGTGTCCAGTTGGCTAGGTGCCCCCAGATTAAAAATCAAAATGCACGACTTTTTGTCTTGTGCCGGGTCGACCAACCCTCGCTCTCGAGCTTGCAGCCACTGCGGCAATCCGAGGCCAATGGCACCGAGCGTACCCACTTGAAGGAAATCACGCCGAGTTACACCGTCGCACGTATGTGACTTGCCTTTGCCAACTAAATCCAACACGGACGCCGCCTCCAAACTAACAGAATTGCGTGCAGGGTACTGATTCCCACGGATGCTATTGTAACCGATATCGCTTCCAGGGACTTCGCCGAGCGTCCCCACCAGCGGCAGACCGCCCCGTGGACTCGCCGCTGAGAGCCTACCATGACTATAATAGCGACTGGAAAATCAACCAATCCTACCTGGGAAAGTCGGCTAGAACTGGATCGGCGCCAGTCGTAGCAATCCAGGCCCGCCCAAGCCACGACCAACGCCCCGGTTGCCGACTATCCACGGCTCGAAGCGTCGCCAACTAGCCCGCTGCCGGTAGGCCGCTTTCCTCCCGCACTGAAAACAGATGAAATCCCGCCTTCCCCTCCCCCCTGAACAGTCCTCCCAGGCTCCGGTTCGGAGCGACCGCCACCCGCCGGCCCTACGAACCATTTTACTCTGCGCGCTGGTCAGCCTGTCGCCAATCACGCTGACCGCCAAAGGTGCCGATCCGATTCGATTCGATCGAGACGTCAGGCCCATTCTTTCTGACAAATGCTTCCACTGTCATGGTCCTGACAGCGAGCATCGCGAGGCAGATCTGCGACTGGATCTGGAAGATGCAGCGAAGCAATGGGCCATCGTGCCGGGGGATGCAGGCGAAGGCGAATTCGTGCGAAGAATTCGGAGTACGGATTCCGACGAGATCATGCCTCCGGTAGATTCCAACAAATCATTGACGAAAGAAGAACAGGACATCTTGTGCAGGTGGATTGATGAGGGTGCCCAGTGGACGCAGCACTGGTCATTTGTACGTCCCCAGCGCCCACCATGTCCGCCGCCGTCGGAGTCCTCTTGGCCGCGAAACGCCATCGACCACTTTATCCAAGCACGGCTAGAACAGGAAGGCTTGACGCCCACACGTCAGGCAGACCGAACGACGCTCATTCGCCGCCTCAGCTACGATCTAACCGGCCTGCCTCCCACATTACAGGAAATCGACGATTTCTTAGCAGATAGTTCTGCGGATGCGTACGAAAAGGTTGTCGATCGCCTGCTTGCGTCCAAGCACTACGGCGAACGCATGGCAGTCATGTGGTTGGACGCGGCCAGGTATGGCGACACCAGCGTCTACCACGCCGATGGCCCACGTGACATGTGGGGCTGGCGCGATGCGATCGTTAACGCTTACAACGATAACATGCCGTTTAACCGTTTTTCGATCAGCCAGTTGGCTGGCGATCTAGTGCCCGAGGCCACCCTAGAGCAACGAGTGCTCGCCGGCTTCAATCGCAACAACGGTACCACGGACGAAGGGGGTGCGATCGCTGAAGAGTACCGAGTGGAGTATGCCGTCGACCGCGTCAAGACGACATCGACGGTATGGCTTGGGCTGAGCGTCGAGTGCGCGCAATGCCATGATCACAAGTACGATCCGATCTCGCAGGAGGACTATTATCGGTTCTTCGCCTTCTTCAACGTCAGCGCTGACAAGGGGATGCAGACGCGTGGTGGCAATGCCGAGCCCACGCTGGCGATACCGGACCCCGATAAACAACGCAAATTGCCAGGTGCAGAAAGAAAGCTTGCCCAAACGGAGAAGCAACTCCAGCAGCACATCCAGTCCATGCAGCCTCAGTTCCAGTCCTGGCTATCTGACCAGGAAACGCAGCTGGTGGGCCATGAACCGCTCCCCAGCGGCGCCACGTTGGAAGCGACGTTTCGTGAAGGAGAGGGCAATCAAGTCGCCGATATCGCCAACGATGATCGACGCGGCACCGTCCAGGGTAAAGCGGAGTGGATCGATACGCCCTTTGATAGAGGACTTCAGTTTTCTGGCGGCAACTATGTCGACTTCGGTGACGTGGGCGATTTTGAACGAACCTCAGCCTTTTCCTATGGCGGTTGGCTCAAACCTCAGGCCAAATCGACCGGCGCGTTGCTTGCCCGTATGGACGATGCCAACCGGCACCGTGGATACGACATGATGGTGGTGAGCGATGGGCCGATCTCGGTCCATATCATTCACGATTGGCCTGGGAACGCCATCAAAGTCACGACCAAGAAAAAGCTCAAATCCGATCGCTGGCATCACCTCTTTGCAACGTACGATGGTTCCTCCAAGGCGGCCGGCGTGAAAATCTACGTCAACGGAGAACCTTGGGAGTGGAACATCGAACAGGACGGATTGACCGAAACGATTCGAACTGAAAAATCTTTGCTCGTCGGCAGTCGGCATCCCGGCACGCGCCTCAAGGGGACCGTGGATTCTGTACAGGTCTTCAACCGGCAGCTTGCAGACGACGAAGTTTCCGCACTAGCCAAGGCGGATCCGGTGGGTTCGATTCTGGCGTTGGACGCTGAGGAACGTTCAGAGACGCAGGTGGAACTGCTACGATCGCACTTCCTGGAACAGGAGAGCCCAGAGTACCAACAACTCAAAAAGAAAGTTGCCCAGCTCAAAGCTCGAATCACCGACCTGAAGAAACCTCTGACCACGGTGATGGTGATGTCTGACATGGCGCAGCCGCGAGAGACATTCGTTCTGAACCGAGGTGCCTACGATTCGCCGACTGACCAGAAAGTCGAACCCGGCACGATGGCTGTTTTGCCTGCCATGGCGAATGCTCTACCTCGCAATCGTCTTGGATTGGCGCAGTGGCTCTTCAGCGACGATCATCCGCTGACAGCTCGAGTTGCCGTGAACCGCTATTGGCAAATGCTCTTTGGTGCTGGTCTGGTTAGCTCTCCCGAAGATTTCGGTTCGCAGGGCGAGTTTCCGAGTCACCCGGAGTTGTTGGATTGGTTGGCAGTCGACTTTCGGGAAAATGGCTGGAACGTCAAACGCACGCTCAAGCAAATCGTGATGTCGGCGACCTATCGGCAAAGCTCTCACGCCGCCCCGACGCTGTATCATCGTGATCCCGCGAATCGCTTGCTGGCGCGAGGCCCACGTTTTCGACTGCAGGCGGAGTTCATTCGCGACACCGCGCTGTCGATTAGTGGATTGTTAGATAACTCTCTCGGTGGTCCTGGCGTTAAACCTTACCAGCCACCGGGACTGTGGGCCGAAGTGGGGTTGGGCGGCAATCCGAAATTCAAGCAAGATCACGATGACAAGCTTTATCGCCGAAGCCTATACACCTACTGGAAACGCTCTGCCCCGCCGCCGTCGATGCAGATTTTTGACGCCCCCACGCGTGAGAAGTGTACCATCCGCCGACCACGCACGAATACGCCGCTACAGGCGTTGGTAGTACTGAATGATCCTCAATTCGTCGAAGCCGCTCGGTGTTTTGCGGAACGCATTCTGGAGCGCGGAGATCGATCCGGGGCCGAACGCGTCTTACTCGCCTTTCGACAGGCCACCGCACGCCTGCCAACGGAGACCGAATTGCGTGTGCTGCTGAACGTCTACGAAGGAGCGAAGGAGCAATACGGGCAGGCTCCGGAAGCCGCGAAGGAACTACTGGGGGTTGGCGAATCGCCGCGTAACGAGTCATTGGACGTCATCGAGCATGCCGCCTGGACCATCGTCGCTAGTAGCATTTTGAATTTAGATGAGACCTTGACCCGAGAATAGCCAAGACCGATGAATCCACTTGAACAATTCGAACTTCAGATGACGCGTCGGCAGTTGCTTTCGAAAGCTCGCGGGTGCCTCGGCGCCGCCGCGCTGGCGTCTTTGCTGAGCTCCGATGCGGTTTCGGCCGCCACCAACACGTCGGCGCAATCGAAGGCGGGCTTGCCCGAATTGCCACATTTTGCTCCCAAAGCAAAACGCGTCATTTATCTGTTCATGGCCGGCGGACCCAGCCACATTGACCTGTTCGACTACAAACCGGCCGTTCGCGATCTGCATGGAACGGAGTTGCCCGATTCCATTCGCAACGGGCAACGTCTCACGGGAATGTCCAGCGGTCAAGCCTCGTTCCCTTGTGTAGCGCCGATGTTCCGGTTCAAGCAATATGGCGAACGGGGTACTTGGGTCAACAGCGAGCTGTTACCTCATACTGCGAAGTTGGTCGATGAGCTGACCATCATCAAGACGATGAATACGGAAGCCATCAACCACGACCCGGCGATGACGTACATCAACACGGGAACCCAACAACTCGGTCGTCCCAGCATGGGATCTTGGCTGAGTTATGGTCTGGGCAGCCCCAACGAGGACTTACCCGCCTACGTGACGATGATTTCCGTTGGAGCCAAACCGGGCCAAGCACTGTTTTCGCGACTTTGGGGGAGCGGCTTCCTGCCGTCACGACACCAGGGTGTGCAGTTCCGCGACGGCGGTGAACCGGTTTTGTATCTGAACAATCCGCCCGGCGTGGACCCGACGATGCGCAGGAAGATGCTCGACGGCATATCGCAGATCAACGCAGAGCGATTTGGAGACGTCGGTGATCCGGAGATTCAGACGCGGATCTCTCAGTATGAGATGGCCTATCGAATGCAAACATCCGTTCCGGACTTGATGGCGACCGACAACGAACCGCAGTCGACCTATGATCTGTACGGCCCTCAATCTACGAAGCCGGGAACGTTCGCCGCCAACTGCATTCTCGCAAGAAGGCTAGCTGAACGTGGCGTTCGGTTTGTTCAGCTGTTCCACCGCGGTTGGGACCAACACGGAGACCTGCCAAGGGATTTGCGGAAGAACTGCGAAGGAGTCGACCAGCCCGCCACGGCGTTGGTGCGAGATCTCAAGCAACGCGGAATGCTGGATGACACCGTGGTCATTTTTGGAGGTGAGTTCGGCAGGACGATCTACAGTCAAGGCAAGCTGACCGCAGATAACCACGGACGAGACCATCATGGACGCTGTTTTACAACCTGGGTCGCCGGGGGCGGATTCAAGCGTGGTTTCGACTATGGCCTGACGGATGATTACAGTTACAACATTCTTGAGAACCCGGTTCACATCAACGATTTTAATGCGACGGTTCTCCATTCTCTGGGCATCGATCATCAGAGATTTTCAGTCAAGTACCAGGGCCTCGACTGGCGGCTAACCGGCGTCGAAGGAGCACGCACCGTCACCGACTTGCTTGCGTAACGAGCGACTCTCGAGCGAAGGGCTTCGGTGAACTGTGGCTGTGCGACGACGCTCTTGCGTCAACTGGTGGCTCGACAAACAGCCACTGGTCGCCCTCGGGAATCGATGGTTCCTGGCTTTGGCCAGATGGCCAATAGATGGTAAGACTCTGAACAGCATCGCCAGGTTCAAGACCTATCGTCATAGTAGGATCATTGTGCGAAAGGTAACTACCGCCTCCGACCAAGTGGCGAAGATGCGTCTTGGTGCGAGTCCGTAGCACCAGGCGCGTACCGACGGCACTTCGATTCGACTGCGTACCAACCAGGCGAATCTGCACAGCGCGGCCCCTGGCGGGTGTCTCATTGCGAAGGATGGCAAGATTCTGGTTTATATGCGATATCACGATATCTGGCCGCCCGTCGCGATTCAGGTCGCCCACCGCCAAACCGCGGCCTTCGTACGTCCCGGAGAAGTAACCGGAGGTATCGAAATCGAGTGCCGAGAATCGGTTGTCTTTCCATGCCAGCAGTAGTGGCCTTTGCCGACGCGGCGTGCTGACGGGATACTTCAGCACATGACCGTTGGTGACAACAATTTCTTCCTGGCCATCCAAGTCAAAATCTTCCCAGTCGGTACCAAATCCGACATACATACCGCCAAGCGCCGAGATTCCATAGGTTCGGCTGGTATGCAGGAACGTGCCGTCACCTTGGTTGCGATAAATTGCAAACGACTCCCGTTCGTAGTTGGCTACCCAAATATCGACCTGCTCGTCGCGATTCACATCACATGCGGCCAGCCCCATACTGCCATTAGGTAAAGCTCGCTCATCAACCGAGACTCCACACAGCAGTCCAGACTCTTCAAATACGCCAGAACCATCATTGAGATAAAGAAAATTGTCCGTCGTATCATTGGCGACGTAGATGTCGATGTCGAAATCAGAATCAACGTCCAGAGTCATAACTCCCAGCCCCTTTCCATCCGCCCTAAGTCCTGCCGCCCGATTGCCAAGGCGAAAAGTCCCATCGCCGTTGTTGAAGAAAATGGCGTCTTCCTGGCCTTGGAAATCTTTGGGCGCGCAAAGCTCGCGTTGTCCTGGCTTGAACGCGGCACAGTAGGGATGATTTTCCCAGCTCCAGTTGACGTAGCTGGCAACATACAGGTCGAGCATTCCATCACTGTTGAAGTCGCCGGCTCCCACCGAAGTTGCCCACCGTTCCAGCGAGCCGAACTCCGGGCAGGTTGCCAAAACAAAAGTCCCGTCACCCTGGTTCTGCAGCAAATCTATCCCGCCGTACCCGGTGACCAGGACGTCATCAAATCCATCGTTGTCGAAGTCGAATACGCCTAGACCATGCGAGTAGCGGCTGCGCGGAGTAAACCGCGTTTGCTGTTGCACGGATTGGAACTGGGAGCCGATGTTTCGAAATACGCCAAATGGAAGTCCGCCGATGTCTTGTTCTTGGCTAAACTGGCCGCCACCGGCAGCCACGATATCGGTAAAACCATCCCGATCGATGTCAACCAAAGCCACCCCTCCACCGACGTTTTCCGGCATGGCAAAGTGACTTGCCTCTTCGCCGTTGCGGTACGCGAACTCAACCCCCGCTTGCTGGGCGATGTCGTCGAATTTGAAATGGTGCGTTGGCTTGTCCGGCCCTTCTGGCCGCAAAATATTCTTCGCGAGCCCGGCGTCACCCGTCTTCGGCAGCATCCTAGATTTTGGTGCTTCCAAGCTTGTCGGATTTCCGCAACCAGAATGCCATGCGAAGGTAGATACCAAAGCCAAGAGTAGCCTGACTGGAGTTCGGGTTGCGAAGTGCATCCAGAATCGATGCTCACTATTTCGGTGCGCGTTCATGTATCTCATCGAGTGCCTGCAAGGCGGCCGCATTGTTCGGATCGAGCGCCAAGGCTGCCTGGTACCAGGAGATAGCCAGCTGAGATTTGCCGAGTTCCTGCGCGGTTTTTCCGAGTTCGTAGCGCAGACGAGAAGAGTTCGGATCTTGCATGGATTGGTGATGGAGTTCGGTGAACTTCGTACGCAGAGCCCTCAAACGCTGCATCTCGGCCCGCTGGACGGCCGCCTTTTCTTTTTCACCAATCGCGGTGTACACTCCCATCAGTTGAAAGCGAAAATCAAAGTCGTGCGGGTGGGTTGCGATGGCCAGTTCCAGTGTCTTCGCAGCTTGCTCGATCTGGCCGTTCTCGCGCTGCGCGGTCGCCTTCAACATGAGTGCTTTGGGACTCGTCGGCTCCAATGCCAGGGATGCGGTCAAAGCCTCGTGGGCTTCATCCGTTTTCCCCTGAGAAAGATAGCACTCGGCGCGGAGGCTGAGTGCGCGAGTTGTTTCGGCACACAGCTCGATGTGCTGCAATGCCTGGTCTGGCTGTCGCGCTGCCAGCAGACTCGCGGCGAGCTCCAAATGAACCTCCTGCTCCACGTGAGGCTGAAGACCGATATCGAGCGTTCGCGTGTAGGCGTCAATCGCTTCTGCATGGCGTTCGAAGTCCGCCAGAATCAGACCTCGCATCCGCCAAGGTCTCGCGTCTTGCGGTTCGAGCTTCGTGATGACTTCCAAGTGTCGAAGCGCATCGTCCATGGCACCGATATCGTAGTACCACGCCACCAACCATCGATGCGGATCGGCCAGTGATGGATCAGCCGCGATAGCAGCTTTCAAGACACCTTCGGCATTTCGAAAATCCTGCCGTCGATACAACAACTCGCCTGCCAGCGACAGAGCCCGCCCCTTGGTAGCCTCTGATCTGGCCGATTCGTGCAGCAGATCCAGCGCTACTTCAGCCTTGTCCTGAAGAACCAAGGACATCGCGCGCAGCAGAAGACACTCGCTTCGGAATTCTCTCCCTGCATCTTCAAGATGATGAAGATTTGCTTGCAGCGTTGGTAGATCCTCAGCTTCGTAGGCAGCCAGTCCCGCTTGAAAGCACTCTTTGGGAGACTCCTCTTTTTGCTGCAACCACGCGAGCGCCACCCAGCCGCACGCAACCATTACACCTCCAGGCAGCAGAACACGACTTAAAAAAAAGCGGCTGTTGTCGCTAGCCATACCTATTCTGTCCGGTGAAAGAACGGAGTAAGCATTTGGCCGACAGGTCAGAGGAGCCCTACTTTAAGAATCCTCATCGCTGTCGGTTGCCTTTGTCTCGGATGTCCGTGATTTTTGGCCGTAGTTTACTGTGAGTGCCAGAGACCAACTGCCGCAAGCGACCCAGGTCAGTCGCTGCGCGAACCCGACTGGCACCGCGTCAAACGAACTGCCCGACGGGAAGACCAATGAGCTGACCACCGTGTATCCAACCGCGGCGATCGAGCCGGCCAGAATGCCCATACCAATTCCTTTGAGCACCGCACTGACGCTCCGCTGGCTCCAACACAGTGCGGCTGCAATACCAACACTCAGTGGCGCCCAAGCACTCAGCTGTGCTAGTCCTCCCTGCAGCATGGGATCGAAATAGATTCCGGCAAATGTGAAGGGCTGACCGCCACCGGCGAGCGCTTGGGCCATGGCGGTACCCGCGAGAGCCCCTCCGACTGCCCCACCGAGCATACCCAAAACACCTGCAATAACAGCTCGGCGAACCGGAGCGAGGGGACTTGCAAAAAAGCCCATGGATGTGCCAAGCAACAGACCAATGATCGCTAGATCGAGGGCATAATTCCGCGTCATCATCGCCGTCAGTGCGGCGTCGTAGGCGGCCAAGTACTCCGGAGAGGGTGCGAGTCCGCCGTCCCCCATCTCGGGCATCTTGAAAGCGGGATCCACCCAGTGGAAAGTGACGCATCCCAACAAACCGCCGACGGTGGCTGCAACCAGGATTTTGACTGGTGAAAGCGTCTCGTCTGTCACGGCATCAATGTCTGAATTTCCCATGGCGCCAGTCGCGATGAAAGATCGGCAGCATAGTCAAGCCGCGCGAAGAGCCAAATAGGCATCCGGTGGTCCCCCCGCCACGGAAACAGGCGAAAGGACCACATAAACTCCAGCAACAAGAGGCTCGGCGGACTACTTCGAGGTAACGCTAATGATGAGCGGCTGCATGCCCTCGCTGATATCGAACTCAAGGCCCGATGTCGCAGGATCTGCGAACTTGGGTGCGATGAGGCTCGTGGGTTGGTTTTCCATCAGGGAAGCGACCTCGTCGGGAGTGCCCATCGTCGTTTCTTCCTCATCCATTTCAGCCCACTCATCCGCTCCCGCCGTTTCTCCCTTACTGACAGACACCTTGTTCTTGCCAGATGCCACTCTGGCCGAGAACTTGCCCTCCGCGTCCGTCGAGGCCGTGGTCATGATGCCACCGCCCCCGCCGATGAACGCGATGTTAGCGCCTTCGATGGGCTGATTGTCAACTTCCAAAGTCCCGGTGATGGCAACCCGACCGTCCGATGGCGCACAGCCAACAGCCCATACCGAGGCCAAACCGATGATAAAAAATTCGCGAAGATGCTTCATCACTATAGCTCCAAGGTTGCAGCAATTCCCTCGGCTTTCGAGCCCAAGCGGTTATACAGGATCATATCGATGTTTTCGGTCAGAAAGTGAACCGAACCATCTCCCATCAAGAAATTAGCGCCGCCGGTATGCTGTGACTTGAAGCCAACCTCAGTATTCCAGTTGCATCTGGCTTCGCATCCAGTTTTACCGGCCGCTTGAGCTTGAGCCAAGTTCGGATAGAAGGATTCATAGTTGATTGGGATTTGCGTGTAGATGCCCCATTTGTTCGAATGGCTCCACCCCAGACGAGCATGATTCGATGAATCGGCTCGTACTTCACCCATGAAAATTGTATTGGTTAGGCCATCGGTGCAATCGCGGAAACGACTTTGAGAATTCCAACCGCGTCGGGAGAAGGGACCGGATGGATTGTTAACGTTCGTGCCGGGCTCGCTAAACGCACGGAATGTGGCGACCAGAGGGCAACCACAAGATGGCGAGTTGGAAACCGAGTTGGTCGGTCCCATGCTAAAGGCGTAGTTGGCCGGCATCCGCTGGTTGCGGCCGAGATTCAAGATCGGATTGACATCCGATGGGCAAAGGTAAGTGGAAATCACTTGGCCTCTGAGGAATTGGCCGCCAGCCGTGTTGGTGGGATGGGGCATTCGGGCGTTGTCTAGCGGTAACGACATGTCGAACTGATTGTAAAGATTTGCTTGCTCGATAAATGGCAATATGCCAAACAACATCGATTGGCGATTGTTGCGCCGGCCGGCGTAGCGGCCGACAGTGATGTTTGGGCCCCCGTAAAAAACTGATCCAGGTGGAAGGCGTTTGGAACTGCCAGAATAGGAGTGAATGGCTATACCAATCTGCTTGAGATTGTTGCTGCACTGCATACGGCGTGCTGCCTCACGTGCCGCCTGCACCGCAGGAAGCAGTAAACCGACCAGAATGCCTATGATGGCAATGACCACTAGTAGCTCCACCAACGTGAAGCCCGGACGACGCAACGAATGACTCATCTTTTTGTGCCTCGCTCACTCAAAGAAATGGACGTAAAAGCAAGAGATACGCTAAGGACCCGCAAGCCACCCTTAACGGGAGTACTATGGTATCAATGCCATCATCTATATCACAAAAACTTAAGAATACGACGGAACAAGAACACGATTGGCGGCAAAAACTGAAGAAATCGTTATCAATTTAAAAAAGCGCATAAATGGGTTGTCGGCCGCTTGTGGCTTGCCGCAACCGGCGTACTCTGCGAAGCATGGGAGGTCTGAAAACCAGCCCTAACTGGCTGACCGGCGGCGCCACCGCCGTCTGCCAAGCCGAGCCTCACCACTCGGCCGAAAACGCGTTGTGCAACCTGTTCAGGCGGCCAGCCAGGTGTCGCTGGGTGGCGTAGATAAAGAAAGCGTGAGGGAACAGCCGCAGCCTTGTGCCGCCAAAGACCAACAGGCAATACCCGCTACGGGTAGAGAGCATGCTGGGGGGTTGGCCACTCCCCCGACTCTGTGTTGTTGGGATGGAGCTGAGTACGGATCCACCACCATGCTTTGCGTCGCTTGGCCCACCCAGGACCCGGGCTCGCCGACGGAACCTACGGACACAATAATCCGGACTAACTTCTGATCGCTCGCTGCAGCAGGTTGTGGGTGATCCGCTGCACGCGATCATCGGGGCCGTGAGGCCGCGACCAATGGGACCACGGAATCATGTGGCCGGGTGGACTGGCCAGATCCTGACACCACCAGATCGTCGAGGCATTGAAGACGAAGTTGTTCTTGGGGCCGGGATAGATCGTCGCCGTCCAGCGTTGCGGGTTGACGCCGCCTTGCAGCGCGGTCCCTTCGGCAACGACCTCCAAACCGGGAATGTCCGCCGGTGGGTCGCCATGGTATTCCCAGCCAATCAGGCCAGGGATCGCGTCGCCCTTTTTCATGCCGGTCCCCGCGAAAATCCAGTGTTCCGGCTGCGTACAAACCCAATCGCCACCGCCGTTGACCGGATCGACGTTGCGCGAACCAATCAGATACCCTTCGTCGGGCCCACGATGGGGGAATGGGCCGTGCTCCTTCTCTCGCGCCTCGGCCAACCGATAATCGCCACCGTAGGGCCCTCCCCGAAAGAGGATGCGATTGGGCTGGCCACCCGAACTGGCGCGGAACGGACTGACCCAACAGACCGCGTTGCCGGAGAGAAACAGAAGATTGACGCCCGCATCGCGCAAACTCACAACGCTTTCATACTGCCGAATGTCCCAGTACTCGTCGTGACCGTTACTGATGAAGGTCTTGCACTTCAGGCCTCGGTCCGGCGTGAGCATGTCGCTGTTGGAGCAATAGGTAACGTCGTAATTATGCTGTTCGAGCCAGTATGCCAGCGGGAACTCAAAGCACAACCATTCGCCCGAACCGATCGTCTGAGGGTTTTCAAAGATTTGCGGGTACTTTCCATACGGCCGATCGAAACTGACGTCAGCCCATGGCCCCTGAGTGCCGCTCGGGTGAGTGTAGACCGAATAGCCGTTGGGCCACTGATTGTAGGCTTGCCACGTGTTGTCGGAACATTGCAGTAGGATATCGGCTGGCCGCTCGTCGCGGACGATAAACACGACATAACTTTGCCAATAGCCGAAGCCCGTTGCGTCAGACAGCGTCGTGAGCCGTCCGATATACACGCCGCTAGGCCAGTCGTCCGGAATCGTCCATGTCGTAGCCGATTCCCACCGGCATTCGCGCAGGCGTTTCTGGCCGACTTCTGGCAGCGGCTGTGCCCGTCCATCGAACGGTCCCAGTTTCGTCATCCGTCGTGCACCGCGCCCGCCGTAGTAACCGGTGCGGAAGATCTCAATGACGAACTTTTGCGGCGGATCGGTCGATACCATGAAGTCGATTGTCTCGCCGGCCAAGACGCTTTGCTTGGAACAGTAGCCTTCAATGGGCGGGCACCGCAGCCCGCCGGGTTTGTCAAGCCGCACACGCGTGAGTTGCCAATCGCGTGATCCCTCCAGTTCGTTCTCGCGCCGGATGAGTGCCGCTTCGCTCCCGGTGCGAGGCATCGGCTGCTCGGATTGTCCGGCAACCGAGTTCGATGTCGATACGCAGGCGGCAGCACTGCCGAAGGGCACCGCCGCGAAATTCTTCAACACATCGCGCCGGCTGACAGCCGTGGGTCTCTTGGGGCTCATGATATCTCCGGCTATTGCCCGACCGCAGTCGCGACCTTGGTGTCCCGTCCTATCGGAGACCAAAGCGGGTGCAGCCGAGCGCGTAAAGGTGGAGCACGGCGGCAGCGACGACGGCTAGCCCCGCATAGCGATGGAGTTCGGCAACTTGCAGTAAATCGTCTGTCCCTAAAACGGGCAACATGCTCAGGAACATGGTGCCTGCCGCGGCAATACCGCTCACCACCAGCGCCCAGACACTCCATCGAGCCACCCACCAACGGTGTTCATAGACGCTTCCCTGGTCATTCGCGCCGCGTCCGCGCGGCAGGTACAAGGCTGCGATCGCCAGCAGCAAAAAAACGAAAGCTCCCGCCGCAGCCACGTGGATCAGCAACGCATATCCAGCCATGTGACCGAACTGCACGATGGAACCAAATGAACTGCCCGCAAGGACTATCACCATCACTACAAAAACGAGATAGAGCCCTCGGCTTAGCCAGCCCCTGCGCCCCTCTGAGGCGATCTTACGATTGGTTGCAAAGACCAAGCAGGAACCGAGTACGACGGCAGTCACGAGTAAAACACCAACCGCCCATAGCGACGTGGAAAAACTGATGCTGAGTGCAGGGAGTTCGGCAAAAAACATGATGATGCTTTACAGTTCTTTAAGTAGCAACGATCCTGGAAGATGACAATCGCGGGCCAACGCCGGGAGTTACGCTCGCCGCCGCCATAAGTTTCCAATATTCCACACCATGGCGGATAATGTGACCAGGCAGGTTAGCGCCAGTGCGACCAGTCCCGCAATCTTGAAAGTGGCACGTCCCTGAAATAGCTGATTCCAATTCTGTAGACGGGCCATGTCGGCCGCCTGCATGACGTGTGCCTTGACGGCGACCGGCTCCTGGTCCGGCAACAGGCCGACAGGACGAATCTCGGCCTGAAAGAAGAGCGAAGTGTCGCTGTGGCACTCGAGACAACCGGTTGCTCCCAAGGACTGTCTCGCAGGACGTACGTTGTGCGCCAACGGCCAGGCGTACGGGGCGGCGTTATCGCCCAGTTGATCGCTCGTGATCGCCTCGATCTCCGCGTCCCCACGGCGAACAAATCCAACGCCGCCGCTAACATACACTGCCTGCGTTTCAGGATAGGACTGCTCGATTGCCGCCAGTGCCGCCGCCATGCGCTCGTCTACCTGCTGTTTCCGTGCCTCTGCCTCAGCGCCCGCAATCTTCTGTTTCTCTTCCTCGGTCCAGTCGACCTCCTTCAACCTCGCTCTGTCTTCGCCCAGCAATTCCTTTCGCTTGCTTAGCGGTAGTTTGACCTTCGCCAGTTCGTCAGTAAACTGACGACGTACTTTCAGCGGGCGACGAATCAATTCGTAAACCGTCTCGGGGTTGAGCACCGTGACCTCTCCATCTCGGATGGTCCCCCAGTAGGACGGCCACATCATGCGATGCGGAGTATATTTTTTCGCCGCTTCAGCCGAGTCGGAATCTGCGGCGCCGGCCCCTGCGATCGGCAACAGCACGGGCCCCACAATTCCCGGAAACTCCTCGCCGGTCCGCTTCACATGTTCGCCTAGCCGATGGGCGATCGAGTTCACTTGCCGGCCAACGGTTTCGCTTGGCAAGGGGCCGCTGTGACAAGCCGTGCAGGTCAGTTTATCGAAATGCAATGGTGGCAAACCGCGGTGTGCCGGCTTGGGTGCACCGAATCTTCCAGCCATGCCTAAACCACTGGAGTCCGTGTCGCCACTGCCCATGTGGCATCCTTGGCAGGATAGTGACGCGATCGATGCGCCGGCCACATGCTCCTCACCCTCATAGCCACGAACCGTCTGGTGATCGATTGAATTGCGATGGCAGTCGGCGCAGGATAACCCGGCACGCAGGTGCACATCTTCATCGTGCAGCCATCGATTACCAGTCAATGAGTCGGCCGGCACGTTGCTGTGACAGTAATAGCAAGAATTGTTCTCCGGTTTGCGAACCAGATCGAAGAATACTTTTCCATCTTCGCGGAAACGCGATTTCTGATATACGACTTTAGGCAGCTTGCCGGCCGCATCTTCGGCCGTCGGATCAAAGTCATCTTTCAGGCGTCTCATCGATCCACTGACCGTGCCCAGGCCCAAAGCGGCCGTTGGCGCATAACTAAAATTCTCGTCTTCGATTTGCTCAGTCCACACAAAGGGGCTGTAACCGCTCTCTTGCTTGCGGTGGCACAACATGCAGTCTACAGGCAAGGGGCCGGTAATATGTGATCGATCCACGACCGCTCCCTCGGCTGCGCCGCCGGAGCTGGCTTCATCCACGGCGGCCTCACCGGGCTCCTGCCGCGCCAGGAACTCCTCGGATCCCGGCTCACCCCCTGGCCGCCGCAGGCTTCAGTTCCATCGGCTGCGCCCCCTGCACGGCCCTAGGCGGCGAGGCCGGCTCGCGCAGCGGCCGCTGGCAG
>JANQJJ010000281.1 GCA_028281725.1 Pirellulaceae bacterium
GCCGCCAGCAAGCCAGACGGTAAAACCACCTGGATTGTGATCGCGTCCGGTACCATTATCCTGCGCGTAGGGAGTGCGTCCAAACTCGCCTCCCCACCAAACGATCGTATCCTCCAGCAAGCCGCGCTGCCGGAGATCGGTCAGCAAGGCTGAGATCGGCTTGTCGACCGCGCGCGCGTGATCGGCGTGTTTGGGCAAATTCGAATGCTGATCCCAGGCGGGGTTGGCCGAGTTGTCTCCGTAATTGACCTGGATGAATCGCACTCCGGCCTCGCACATGCGGCGGGCTAGCAGACATTTTTCGCCGTAACCGCGCGTCTTCGGGTCATCCAATCCGTACATATTCAGTGTTTGCTGCGATTCACCCGACAAGTCCATGACTTCGGGACCAACTTGCTGCATTCTCCACGCCAGTTCGTACGACTCGATGGCTGCTTCCAACTCCTCGTCGCCAGTAGCCCGCCGGGAGAGTTGCTCGTGATTGAGCTGTTGGAGTAAGTCGATTTGGGCCTTCTGGGAATCGCGAGGAATATCGTCGCGGGTCAGACTGTCGATCTCCAGCCCGGACTGCCCGGCGACTCCAATTTTTGTCCCCTGGTACTTCGGTGGCAAAAAAGCGCTGCCGTAGTTCCTGGGGCCGCCATTTCCGACCGAAGGTGCAATCGATACGAAACCAGGCAAGTTCGCATTTTCGGTCCCCAATCCATAAAACACCCAAGACCCAAACGATGGGCGGATGAAGTTGGTTGCCCCGCAATGAAGAAACAAGGTGGCAGGACCGTGGGCAACGCCTTCGGTATGCATCGCGTGCAAGAGGCACATGTCGTCAACATGCTGGGCTGTTTCCGGAAACAGGTCGGAAACCCAACGGCCTGACTGGCCATATTGACGAAACTGCCAAGGCGACTGCATCAATCGATGCTGCGTTGCCCTCTGCCCCGTTTTGGCTAGTGTCCTGGCGTCGTCGAACGCCAGCTTCTCACCATCGCGCTTGGCCAGCAGGGGTTTGTAGTCGAACGAATCCACCTGACTGACTCCTCCCTGCATAAACAGGAAGATAATGCGTTTTGCTCTCGGCGTATGGTGGGGCGACTGGGGCGGACTGCCGCGCAGGTCACCGCTCAGCATGGCCGTGGCCGCCAGCGAACCAAAACCGCAAGCAGACCCTTGTAGCATGCGTCGTCTAGAGATAGGTGTGGAGAACATAAGACTGCTTATTCATTCCAAATAGCGAAAATCCAGCGAAGCTAATAGCGAGTGTATCAACTGTTCGAATCGGCCTGGATCACTGAGGGACTCATGGCCCTGCGAATCGAGGAATGCCTGACACGCGGCTAGTTCGACCTCAGTTGGGGCTCGGCCCAAACACTCGCGATACGCTACGTTTACCAGTTTAGCAAGGGACTGGGAGCCGACCTCGCTACGCAAACGACTAGCCGCCGCTCGTGCTCTCGCAGTTACCCACGGATGGTTCAGCAATAGGAGTGCCTGAGGAGCAACCGTGCTGCGTGCCCGCCGACCGACTGACACGCTGGTGTCGGCAAAATCAAACACCTCGAACAACTCCGGCAACGAATTGCGCAGGACGGGATGATAGATACTGCGGCGCGTCGACTGATGAGCGAAGCTGTAGTCCGCTTTCGTTCCCGGAGGAATGAGGGAACCTCCCATGGTAAAATCCAACTCGCCGCTGACTTGCAGCATACAGTCGCGCAGTGCCTCGGCCGTCAGCCTGCGTGAATGGCCTCGCCAAAACAGTCGATTCGCGGGATCTAGCTTCGATGCTGCCGCAGGGGCCGCAATCATACGTCTGCGATAGGCGTCGGTAGAGACAATCGTGCGTACCAAGTGTTTGGTAGACCAGCCGCTTTGGATCAGTTCCGTTGCTAACCAGTTCAGCAATTGCGGATGCGATGGTTGCGTGCCGGTTGTCCCAAAGTTGTTGATCGACGAAACAAGTCCCTGCCCCATGAGCCAGCTCCAGACGCGGTTTGCATAGACACGCGCGGCCAACGGGTTGTCATCGGAACTCATCCAGTAGGCCAACTCCAGCCGACCACTCGATTTTTCAGTCAGCTTGGGCTTCGAGGGGGTTCGGATGGCCGTCAGGAAACCACGTGGCACGACATCGCCCAAGTTGTGAACATCACCGCGGATGTGAATCGCAATGTCTGCCGGGGCACGTTGTTCGACTACCGTCAAATAGTGCGGCCGCCGGTCCAGTTGCGCTTGAATTTGCTTCTGCTTTTTCGTTAGCTGCTCCAGCTCGGACTTCAGCAAGGAGGTGGCATCGGCTGCCGGTGATTTTCGCTCGGTAGCAAGTTCCGTTTTCGGCTGGTCATCTCGCCGCAGGAACTGAACTGCGTCCGCGATCACATGCCCGTCGGTCATATCGTTAGAGATCAGCACATAAGCCTGTCCATCTTGCTCAAAGCGAAATGTGCCTAAGGAAATCCACAAGCCGTCTTCGGGAGGGGCCTTTCTCTGATCGACCAGTATGGTCGAGTCCCCGTCGGCGCTGAAGACCTGAACGCGCGTATTGGATGCCCGGTTGCTACCGGATGAGTAGGCCAAGCGAACTTCGTACTCCCCCGGCGCGAGATTTTGAGGTTCGAAGGTGGCCGTCTTCTGTCCCTTCGCCTTGTTTTCATCGTGAATGTATCCGTCATGCACGAATCGTCCGGTATGTGTGGACGTGACCCAGGCTCCAACCAGCTTGGCTTGGCTGTTATCGATGACCACGCCAGCGAGTTCTTCGAGAGGAATCAGTCGGTTGTCCAACTTGGCAATCTGGCTGAGTTGTTTCTTGATGTCGGCGCTCTGAGTCTCAAGTTCCTTCAGCTGACCAGCCAGCGCGTCGTAGTGGGTTTGCTTGTCACTCGGCAGCGGCAACGGTTTATCAATCCACTTGGAAACGTTGGCGTGTTCTAGAGCAACAGCGGAACGGAAGATGCCGGCCATGGCGTAGTAGTCGCTAGTCGGTATGGGATCAAATTTGTGATCGTGACATCGAGCGCAGCCGATCGTTTGTGCCAGAAAAGCCCGTCCGACGACCTCCAGCTGCTCGTCGATATAGTCCATCTCCAGCTGCGTTTTGTCCTGCTGCTCCAGGTTGGTGTTTCCCATCGCCAGAAAGGTTGTCGCTATCAGCTGCATGGAACGTTCGCGCACGTCCTGGTGCTCCAGCAGGTCGCCGGCGATCTGCTCGCGAATCATTTGATCGAAAGGCCGATCTTCGGAAAACGCGGCAACCAGATAGTCCCGATATCGCCACGCGTTGGGCAGCACGAACCCGCGTAGCGTGATCGATTCCGCGTATCGAGCGACATCCATCCATTGACGCGCGATGTGCTCGCCGTAGCGTGGTGATGCCAGTAGCCGATCCACCGTGTGCGCGTAGGCGTTCGGGTCAGGACTGCTTACGAATGCTTCGACCTCCTCTCTGGAAGGAGCCAAGCCAGTCAGGTCAAAGTACAGACGCCGGATCTGAACGGCTCGATTTGCCGGCGGCGCGATGGGGATTCCCGCCTCTTCCAGCCGAACATTGATGAAATGATCAATGGCCGATGAGCTGCCAAGGCCGGCGTCTTCCGCTGGCGTCACCGGCGTAAGTGGACGATAAGCCCAATGCTCCTGGGCGCGCTCGACCGGCAGCCCCACTTGCTTGGGGCGAGTCTCGATGGACGGAGCCTGACGAGGATCGATCGCTCCATCGTCGATCCACTTGCGAAACGCCTCAATCACTTTCTCCGGCAGCTTGCCTTCGGGAGGCATCTGCAGCCCGGAGTCTTCGTATTCAATTGCGAGCAACAGACGACTTTGGTCCGCCTCGCCAGGTTGGATCGCCGCTCCCGAATCTCCTCCGGCTAGCCAGCCGGCTCGCGAGTCAAGCACCAGACCACCGCTGGCTTCCGTCTCCGATGCGTGGCAATCAAGGCAATACTCGATCAGTGCCGGCCGTACGTGGGATTCAAAAAATTCGACGTGCCGCATTTCGTCGTCCGGTAGAGCTTCTTGACTCAGCAAGACGGTAGGGCACAGAACAGCCAGTGCGACAACCAGCCCTAGTTCGGCGAGACGATTGCTTGGCTTTGGCATAGAGTTCAGGTAGGACGAGGAATTTTGGCGGGAGACTACCATTGTACCGCAAGAGGGTGGCCAAAATCAAACTCTTCCGCCGCTCCGGTGGCTACGCGACGATACCATGCACCACCCGCCCGTGCACGTCCGTCAAGCGAAAATCGCGACCACCGTAGCGGTAGGTTAGTCTCTCGTGGTCCAATCCGAGCAGATACAGCAGCGTTGCGTGGAAGTCATGCACGTGCACCTTGTCGACCGCCGCGTAGTAACCGTAGTCGTCGCTTTCTCCATAAGAGATGCCAGGTTTGACACCGCCACCGGCCATCCAGTAGGTAAAAGCATGCGGATTGTGGTCGCGTCCGTCCTTGCCTTGGGCGGTCGGCGTCCTGCCAAACTCCGCACCCCAAATAACGAGCGTATCTTTCAACAGACCTCGTGCCTTGAGATCCGTCAGCAGGCCGGCAATAGGGCGATCGACCTGCGATGCCAAATCGGCGTGCTTTTTCTTCAGTTCCGAGTGTTGGTCCCAGTACGAATAGCTAGCTTGCACAAATCGTACGCCGGACTCGCTCAGCCTGCGCGCCAGCAGACACTCGCGTCCAAAATCTTCGGTACGCGGATCATCAATTCCGTAAAGCCGATAGGTTGAGTCCGTTTCGGAAGACAAGTCCGTGATCTCGGGCGCCTCGGTCTGCATGCGAAACGCCAACTCGAGCGATTCCACTCGGGCGTTGAGCATCGAATCCACACTCTGTTCACGCCCGATTTGCAGGCGATTGAGCTTCTGCGCCAAATCCAGTTGTTTTCGCAATTCGATGTCGTCAGCGGCCGGGTTTTTCAGGTTCTCGATTCCTGCTTCCTTCATCGGCACGCGGTTCGTACCAATCCGAGTTGCCTGGTGCCGGGCCGGCAGGAACGCAGAGCCAAAATTCTGCACTCCTCCATGCCCCATGGTCGGTCGAATCGTCACAAAACTAGGAAGGTTCTCGTTCTCGCTGCCCAGTCCGTAGCTGATCCAGGCGCCCATGCTAGGGCGGACAAACGTATCGCTGCCGGTATGGATCTTCAGCAGAGCGCCGCCATGCGCTTCGTTCGAGCCATGCATGGACTTGATGAAAGTGATATCGTCCGCGCACTTCGCAACTTCTGGAAAAAGATCACTCACCCACGCACCGGACTGTCCATATTGCCGAAACTTCCATGGGCTTTGCAGCAAGTTTCCCGTTTGCGCGAACTGCACGCGCGGCTTGTCGAAGGGCAACGGCTTTCCATTGTCTTTTCGGAGCAATGGTTTGTAGTCGAAGGTATCGACGTGGGAGGGCCCGCCGTGCATAAACAAAAAAATGACGCGTTTGGCACGCACCGGAAAGTGCCTCTCGCCAGCGCCGAACGCTCCCTGGGCGCTGCCGTGCAGAATATCCGCCAGCGCGATCGAACCAAAGCCCATGGCGGTCCGCGACAGTAGCTGACGCCGCGAGAGAGCCTGTGGAGCCCACCCCAATTGTTGGTCGGTACAGCTGCCGCATTGCATTGCTGAACTCTCGCCGTTTGACTCAGTCGACATACAGGAACTCGTTGGTTAGCAGCAAGGCCCGACAATAGCTGGTCCATACGTCCAAATCTTCGCTACTGGCGGTCCGGTTCTTTTCCGAACTCTTACAACCTACAAACTCGAGAGACGCGGCCAGTTCGTCATCCGTAGGCGCACGCGCAAGCGCTATGCGGGTTGCCAGCCGAATTCGTTCGGATGGGCTCTCGGCGTCCCGAGTAATACGCTGAGCCAGGCACCAGCCGGCGTGCAATGCCAGCGGATGGTTCATCAGGAACAGCGTCTGGTGAGGAACGGTGGTAGTCGGTCTCTTTTCCAGCGAAACGGATGGGTCAACGTAATCAAAGGTACTGAAGAAATCGTACAGGGCCGCCCGATTGATCGGTAGATAAAGCGTGCGTCTGGCCGCATCGAACACCGTCCTTTTGGCACCGCTGTCTGCGAAGCGGTCTCCGTAGATGGCTTGGGCTTGGCCACCTACTTGACGGTCGAGTTCGTCAGCGATGGTTAGCAGCGAGTCACGAATCGCCTCCGCCTCGAGTCGCCTACGGTTCTGACGCCAGAGCAATCGGTTTTCCGGATCAACCAATTCTGCCGCGGGATTGACGGCCCAAGCCATCCGGTAGGTGCTCGAAAGAACAATTTCGCGATGTAGACGTTTGATAGACCAGTCGCCTTGCTGGAAGTTATTGGCCAGCCAATCGAGCAATTTGGGATGCGAGGGCAGTTCACCACGCAGGCCGAAATTGGATGGGGTTGAGACGAGGCCCTGGCCGAAATGTCCCTGCCAAATTCGATTGACCATGACCCGGGCCGTCAACGGATGACTTCCGCTGACTAGCCACTGGGCCAACTCGAGACGTCCGCTATGGGACTGCGGAAAACTCGGCGAAGTCTCTTGATGGCCGAAGACAGTCGGCACGCGGCGAGGCAAGGGATCTCCGGAAAACTGCAGGTGGTTTCCACGAACGTGCAGTGCCACCAGCTTCACATCCGCCTCGTCAACCGCCATCACCTTGTCCAACTCCGGGCGAGTTTCAGTCAGGTTCTTGACGGTCTCCTTGGCAGCGGCCCACCTCGATTTTTCGTCCGCATCGAGATACTGCTCGGGGGCTTCGGAGATTTCGAAAATCGCGCCCGAGCCAAATAGCTCCTGCTGCAGCGGATTGAGCCGGGGTGCCGCCTTGTCTTCATTGGACTGCTCGGAAGATTCGGGCTGATCGGAAGAAAGCGAGTCTTGCCAGCTCTCGCGAAACACGTCCACGTAAGCCGTAGCCAGTTCCGCGTGAGACATGGGCAGCGGTCGCTGCGATAGCGCCGTCTCCAATATTCCGCGGGCCGCCTGAGCATCGGGGGCACGCACACTGGTCAGTTCATCCCATGTGCGGATAGTCTCCGGCAGAAATGTGTCGCCGGCGAACTCGGA
>JANQJJ010000316.1 GCA_028281725.1 Pirellulaceae bacterium
TAATCTTTGGGTCGGGTAAAGGGGTCAGGAGTCAATTGCCGCCAGCGGCCCTTCGGGTGCTGTGCACAATTGACTCCTCACCCCTTTACCCAAATCTCGCTGCGGTCAGCGGCCATGGCTTGGCCGCCTACTTGGTTCGGGTCGCGCCAGTCCCCAGACTAGACGAATCGATTGCGAAGCACGCCCAGTCCCTGGATCTCGACTTCGCACACATCACCGGGCTGCAGGAAGCGAGGCGGTTTGTGCGCCATGCCGACCCCTGGAGGTGTGCCGGTAAAGATGACGTCACCGGGATGCAGCACGCAACATTGGGAAATGTAGCTGATCAGCTCACGAGGTGAGAATATCAATTGCTTCGTCGAAGAATGCTGCAAGGTCTCCCCGTTGAGACGCAAGGAGATTTGCAGGTCGCACGGGTCTTCGACAAACTCGCGAGGCACGAGAGCCGGGCCCAGCGGCGCGAAATTCGGAAAGCTCTTGCCGAGTAGCCACTGGCCGCCAGGACGACCGAGTTGCCAATCGCGCGCCGAGACATCGTGCCCGCACGTATAGCCAAACAGATACTGCTCCGCATCTTCCTCGGCAACCTGCCATGCCTCCCTGCCGATCACCAGCACCAGCTCGGCTTCATAGTCAACTTGCGAGCTACACTTGGGAATCGGAACCGGCGCTTCCGGGCCACACAAGACGCCGGGAAGCTTGTTGAACACGACGGGCTCATTCGGGATGTCCATGCCGCTTTCGATGGCATGGTCTCGGTAGTTCAGACCAATGCAAATCACCTTGCCACCCTCTGGCACGGGACTGAGCAACCGGACAGCCGAATCACACTTGGGTGCGTCCGCCAAGATCGACTCCAGTTCGCCACGTAGAGTGTCCCAGTGGAACATCGCCTCGGAGATCGAACGCAGGCGATCACCAACACAAGCACCCAGATCATGAATTCCGGCGGCCGATTGCACACCCCATGACACCTGTGGCTTGTCTTCCGTACCACTGTACTGAAACCGAACTAGTCGAATCATTGAAACAGAACCCTGAAAAAGTAAGCGTGAGCATGGTTTTTCTTTTAGTGGTGACCGGTTTCCGAAAGTCGATCGAGAAGGCCACCGGCCGCGCAGGCTGCGTCAATCGCGGCTGGCACGAGAAGCAGACGCTATACAGTATCGAATTCGTACGCGTTTGCGATGGCGGGCGTTTCAATTGGTCGTGTTGACCAGATATACTACATGGATCATTCCACGTCGCCCACTCCCTCCCGCCCTGGTCGCCGCCAATGCTACCGCATCCGTTGAGCCGATCTTTGCTGGTCGTTGCTGCAAGCCTTGTGGGGGTGCCGCCGTGTGTTGCCGACAGTCCCGTGATCTTCAACCGTGATGTGCGACCGATCTTGTCCGAGCACTGCTTCGAGTGCCATGGTCCCGATGCGGCGACGCGAGAAGCCGACTTGCGATTGGACGTATCGGAGTCTGCCCGCCGTGTGCTCATGGGTGACGATGGTTCCCCAGCCGAACTTCTACGGCGGATCAGCACGGACGACGCAGATGAAATCATGCCGCCAGCGGATCGGTCGAAGCCGCTCAGTACCGAGCAAAAGAAGATACTCAGCGCGTGGATCAGCAGCGGTGCCCGGTACCAGGAGCACTGGGCATTCATTCCACCCAAACGGCCAAGGTTGCCGGAGAACCCTGAGGCCGGTTGGGCGTCCACCGCGGTAGACCATTTTGTCTGGGCCAAGTTGCGGGAGAACGATCTGGAACCTTCGCCACCGGCCGCTCTGACGACACTGGCGCGTCGCGTCAGCTTCGATCTGACTGGTCTGCCCCCGTCAGGCGAGGCGCTAAGAAACTTCTTGGATGAAGTTTCCGGGCTGGGGAGCGAACGGGCTTACCAGCGATGGATTAGTCGTCTGATGCAGTCACCACGGTGCGGCGAACACATGGCGCTGCCCTGGCTTGAAGCGGCTCGCTATGCGGACACGGACGGGTACCAGAATGATCGCTATCGCTACCAACACGTCTGGCGAGATTGGGTCATTCGTGCCTACAGCGATAACATGCCCTACGACCGTTTCGTGATCGAACAATTGGCCGGTGATCTGCTGCCTGGTGCAACGCTGTGGCAACAGGTCGCGACCGGCTTCGGGCGCAACCATCGCATTAACTCGGAAGACGGCTCGATTGATGAAGAGTGGCGAACGGAGAACGTCGTAGATCGTGTAGACACGTTCGGTACCGTTTTCTTGGGCCTGACCATCGGTTGCGCGCGGTGCCACGATCATAAGTATGATCCTATCTCGCAGAAAGAGTATTACCGGTTGTTCGCCTACTTCAACAACGTGGCTGAAATCGGAATCGGTCCCAACAATGGAAACAGCCCTCCCTTTGTCGAGGTCCCCGCCAGTTGGCCGATGGTAGCACCCGATGAAGACTGTCTGATTCAACCCGAGCCGGTAAAGTTGCGACGGGCGCGAGAGGATAAAGGGAACGGGCTACGTCGACCCCAGGCCGGTTCGCCCCAGACGGTGATGGTCATGCATGAACTCGAGCAGCCGCGAGAGACGTTCTTGCTCGTGCGCGGTCAGTACAACATGCCGGACAAATCGGAGAGGTTGTGGCCGGGTGTCCCTGGGGCCTTGTCTTTCGATCCGTCAGATTCCGTTCCGCAAGATCGATTGGCGCTTGCGCGGTGGCTGGTTGATCCTAGGAATCCGTTGGTGGCACGTGTCGCAGTCAATCGAATCTGGCAGCAGATATTCGGTGTCGGACTCGTTAAAAGCAGCGAGAATTTTGGTTCCCAAGGTTCCCAACCCAGTCATCCTGACTTGCTCGATTGGCTGGCGACGGAACTGGTTCACAGTGGATGGGATGTGCGTCATATTCAGAGAATCATTCTACTCAGTTCCACGTATCGTCAGTCCAGTGTGGCCACGGAAGAGCTGCTTCGGCGTGATCCGAAAAACCGTCTGCTGGCGCGCGGGCCGCGTTTGCGTCTGAACGCATTCGCATTGCGTGACCAGGCGCTCGCGTCGAGCGGACTTCTCGTGGAGCGCATCGGGGGGCCATCTGCCAAGCCTTACATGCCGCCGAAGATTTGGAGTTCGATCTCCAACAACAAGTACGAGCAGGATGTGGGAAGCAATCTGTATCGTCGCAGCCTTTATACTTACTGGCGACGGACGATTCCTCCTCCTACCATGATGAACTTCAATGCGGCGGCCAGAGAGGTGTGTTCGGTACGCACCGAGTCGACCAATACGCCTCTTCAGGCCCTGACGCTGATGAACAACGACACGTTCGTCGAGGCGACCCGTTTTTTGGCTCAGCGGATGATGCAGCGCGGTGCCGCAGATATCGATCTTCAAATTGAAACCGGTTTTCAGCTGGCGACGAGCCGACGACCGAATCAACGGGAGCTTCGCGTTTTACGCCGGGCCTACGATACGTTCGCCCAGCAGTATGCGTCGGACACTCAGGCGGCAGAGCAGTTGCTAAGCGCCGGGGAGGCGCCGAGAGATGGCTCGCTCGATGTCGTCCGGCACGCGGCACTGACCATGACCGCTTCGCTAATCATGAACTTGGATGAAACGATTTCGAAAGAATGAACGATCCGCTTCGAACCAGATTTGCTGTCGATCCGTCGGCTTCGATGGATGCCACTTGGCCAGAGAACCAGTCCTGCTCGCGCCGCTCATTGCTACTGGGATCCCTCGCGCTGGCTTCACTCTCGGGTGGTGCCAACGCTTCGGAGCCTGAAGATCGCGCCGGCGGCCTCCCCGGCTTGCCGCACTACGCGGCTCGGGCGAAACGCATCATCTACCTGTTTCAATCGGGTGGACCTGCGCAAATGGATCTCTTCGACTACAAACCTCAGCTCAAGGATCGTTTTGGCGAAGATGTACCCAAGTCGGTGTATCCCGATGAACGCAAGACAACCATGTCGTCTGCGCAGGCCAGTTTTCCGGTCGCGCCAAGCGTGTTTCGCTTTTCCCAGCACGGGCAGGCAGGGACCTGGATCAGCGAGACTCTGCCCCACACCGCAAAGATGGTGGACGATCTCTGTGTCATTCGATCGATGCATACCGACGCCATTAACCATGATCCGGCGATCACCTTTCTGCAAACAGGCTCTCAAATTCCTGGACGCCCCAGCATTGGTTCCTGGCTGGGCTACGGACTAGGCAGTCACAACGCCGACCTGCCAGCCTTTGTGGCAATGAGTTCCAAGGGAAGCGGAAAATCAGGGCAGCCACTGTACGATCGGCTTTGGGGCAGCGGCTTTCTGCCTTCGAAACATCAGGGGGTCAAATTCCGCAACGTGGGGCAGCCGGTTCTGGATATCAGCGATCCAAGCGGAGTATCCCGTACGATGCGCCGCGCGATGTTAGATCATCTGGCCGAGCTCAATGGCATGCAGCATGCCAAGGTCGGCGACCCGGAGATTCAATCGAGAATTGCCCAGTATGAGCTGGCGTTCCGCATGCAGATGTCTGTGCCGGATCTTCTTGATTTCTCAGATGAACCTCAGCATATCCTTGATCTGTATGGACCGGATGTGCGGACGCAAGGCAAGTACTCTTTCAACTGTTTGATCGCTCGCCGCCTGGCCGAGCGCGGCGTTCGGTTTATCCAGTTGTTTCACCAGGGCTGGGACTCCCACAATAACCTACCTACGCAGGTACGTCGCCAGTGCCGGGACACCGATCAGGCGACCGCTGCTCTGCTGAGAGATCTGAAGCAGCGCGGTATGCTGGAGGACACGTTGGTCGTCTGGGGCGGTGAATTCGGTCGCACGATCTACTCGCAAGGTGCGCTCAAAAAGGGTTCTTATGGACGCGACCATCATCCGAGCTGTTTCACCATGTGGATGGCCGGCGGTGGTGTGCGTGGCGGGATGAACTACGGAGCTACCGACGATTACAGCGTGAATGTCCGCGAAAATCCAGTCAGCGTTCACGATCTACACGCTACCATCCTGCATCTGCTGGGAATCGATCACGAGCGGTTTACCTTCAAATTCCAAGGGCGAGACTTTCGGTTGACGGACGTGCACGGTCAGGCGGTCCACCCTCTGTGCGCTTGACCAACCGAGTCCTGGTGAGACGGTCGCTAGCCAGCAAATGCGCTGCGGGGAGCGGCGTTTCCCCTTCCCGCTCCCTGATGGTTGCCGACCGCTCTGCCCGCTCTGCCGGTCGGTACGTCTTCCAGGCGGTACGCACCCATCTACGCCAGTTCGCCTGGCGCATGTGCGGGATGTGAGGCGTGAACGTGCGGTAAGTATTGTCAGTTTTCTTCGTCTGGTGCCACGCGGCCAAGAAACTACGTCGAGATGTAGACGGGATAGTCGATGGACTACGTACGGTATCTTGCCGCGCAGTACAACTCCCGCTCCAAATGCCCGGATCGGTGCGTCAGTAACAGCCTGCACATCCGTGCTACCGTTCTGATCGCCCGTTTCCAGGTAGGCGAATTGTGCGCGTAAACATGGCGACCCCTACAACACACCCTCTGTGGAGTCTCAAGGAATGAGTAAAAAAGACGTTTATCGTATTGTAAGTCGAAGTAGCGATGGCTCACTTCGCATTCGGGACTTTCCAACCCCTGAGCCTCTGCTGGAGATGCATACGCAGATTGGTGTCGATGACAGCAGCGCCGATCTCGCGCTGCGAGGCATGCCGGTCTTCCGGGGACTCATCGGCCCGCTTCCCGAAGGCAAAAACATCGTTCGATACGAGTCGCCAGAAGTCTTTGAGGCGGTGACCAAGGATTGGAGCCACGCTAAAACCAAACGTCGACGTCGCAGTTCCGCAACGACTGAGCGCCAGCAAACGCAGGCCTAACGCGCGCTGCGGAAGCGTTGCCGAGTGCAGACTCCGATATGTGAGAACGCCCTCCGAGTTCGTCGAAAGGGTGCTTGATCTCGTGTCGATTTTAGCAACTAGATCGGCCCCAACTGGATTCTCTTTAAAACGCTGCGTGTCCCTAGGCAATGTTCTCTGCTCGCCCAGACGCTACCTAGATCGACTTCGCGGCAGGTCCACCTACGCCCGGGCCCAGCCTGC
Organism: Pirellulaceae bacterium; assembly: GCA_028281725.1. Lineage (GTDB taxonomy): Bacteria > Planctomycetota > Planctomycetia > Pirellulales > Pirellulaceae > Aureliella. Next base: position 6,062 of record JANQJJ010000316.1, read on the forward strand.
TGCCGAACGAACTTGGCTGGCGTAGGGTAGTAAAATGTGCGCCTGACGGTAACCTAATGAAACGTAGCCGATACCTGGGTTGTCGGCGCGTTTAGTTGGTTCGTATCGACGGCGAAATAGGTGTTCGAGTCGCAGATCATTCTCTCGAACGTAGTGCTGCCTACCACGATCGTCTTACTGGCGATTCTTCTGCTGCGGCTGAGGTCACGTTCCTCGCTCCAGAAGTCGGCAGACGGGGTTGCTAGCAGTGCTCTGTCCGGCCAGCAGCGATTCCAGGAGAGCGGTCCATGGGAGTCCCCGGCAATCAGCCTGGCATGCGCTCTTTCCGTATGGGGTGCGATGGGCATCAGGAATGAGTTCGTGCTCTGGCCCGATGATGCGTGGATGCGTATTCCTCTGGCTACCGGCATCGTATCGCTGGCGGGCATGAAACCTCTGTGGCTTACCCACCCGATTGCCGTCTGGTCGGCTCGTGGTGCGGCTCTGATGGCGGCGACGATGATGGTCTTTCCACGTGGTGAGTCGTGGGAGTTCTTGCAACTGTCGCTGAAGTATTGGTTCGCGGTGATCGTCTCTAGTTCACTGGCGGGTTGGTGGCTAATCGATCGGCGCACTTCTCGAGAGGGAGGAGTATTGGGGATCGGCTGGATCGCTTGCGTTGCCGCCGGGGCATTCCTGACGAGCCAGTCTTTCCTTAAAGTCACAGAGCCGCTGTTGGCTGTTGCTTCCATCTTCGGGTGGACCGGGATTGCAGCCTTCTGGTGGCCTCAGTCTCGTCTGGTATCGACGATAGCCGGACCAAGCCTGTTTGCGCTGTCCGCGGCAATTGCGAGTGCCCAGTTCAATTCCTTTCTTGGTCTCCCGGACGCGCTCAGCTGGCTCGCGGTCGCCTCGCCCGCGATCGCAGCTTTCGTTGGCAGTTGGTTCTCAGTGCCATCGCAGACGTCGGACGCGCCTCGGATAGCGCGCTATGCGATCGTCACCATCGCCTTGTGTCTGCTGCTTGCCGTTGCCGTCATCGTGTGGACAGTCTTAGCAGGCGAGGTTGGAAGCGAATCGTGGTAGAGAGCCGGAGCCATCAGGAGACTCGGCAGAGTCCAAACGCGGCCTGGCACCGGTTGTCGAAAAACTACAATGCTCTGCGTTAGCGAAGCGATTCGAGGCAGGTACATAGGAAATTATGACTTCTCCCCACGTCATTATCGTTGGAGCTGGCCCAGGTGGGCTCGCATCGGCTTTGCAGCTCGCCAAGGCAGGCGCCCGTGTCACGATCCTTGAGAAACAGTCTTGGGTGGGTGGGAGAACGGCGACGTTTGAACAAGATGGTTTCCGCTTCGATATCGGCCCTACTTTCTTTCTCTATCCGCGAGTGCTAAGCGAGATTTTTCATTCCGCTGGCTTCGATCTGATGGCCGAGATTCCCATGCGACGGCTGGACCCACAGTACCGAATCAGCTTTGCAGCCGGGGGCAAGATCGACGCAACACCCGACCTGGTCGCTATGGAGCAGCAGATCTCGGCATTCTCTCCAGGGGATCGGGGGGCGATAACGCGTTACATCAATGACAATCGAAAAAAGCTGGAACGATTCCGTCCCGTCCTGGAATCTCCGTTTAATGGTCCGCTGGATCTGCTGGCTCCTTCGGTTCTAGGAGCTCTCCCCAGCCTCAAACCTTGGCGGTCTCTCGGCCAAGAGCTGTCTAGCTACTTCAAGGACCCTCGGCTGGCGATCGCATTTTCGTTCCAAGCGAAGTATCTGGGTATGTCACCTTTCAAGTGTCCGAGCCTATTTTCGATCCTTTCGTTTCTTGAATACGAACACGGCGTCTTCCATCCTCTGGGCGGTTGCGGCTACAACACCTTTGTATTTGATGCGCTTATACTTACCGCAGGCACATTCGTAATCGCGGACCGGACCAAAAATACGCTGACAAAACAGGCCACCTGGTTCTGGCTTGAATGTCCGGTAGTTGATGGTTTCGGGATTCTTGACCTCGCCGCGCGACCAAGAGCGAATGGTATCGGGCGACGCCAAGGTGATTTTGACTGAGTCGAAGGTACTGTCCCGGTCAAATCCGAGAACCTCTCTTGCTTCTTGTGTACTCATTTTGGG
>JANQJJ010000322.1 GCA_028281725.1 Pirellulaceae bacterium
AACGCGCCGGACGAGTTCTTCTCGCCGACGGCGTCCACTTCACCAGCAGTGCAGCCCTGATGGCTGCGGCGCGAAACATCGCTGAGTACGCTGGAAGACCTCTCGGTGGAGACCGTCACAGCGTGGATGCTCGCCTGCCGGACGGCTCAAGAGTGCATGCCATTCTGCCTCCGAGCAGTCGCGTTGGCATCTGCATTTCTATTCGTAAGTTCAGTCCTTCGACCCTCGATTTGGCGCGGCTGATCGAACTGGGGACCCTCACCTCTGAAGCAGCAGAGTTCCTGAGAATTGCTGTCCAATTGCACCGCAATCTCGTGGTTGCCGGTGGAACGGGATCCGGGAAGACATCACTGCTCAATGCCCTGTCAGCGGAAGTCTCCGAGGAGGAACGGATCGTAGTCATTGAAGACAGTTCAGAGCTGCAACTCCGGCAGCCTCATGCCGTCTACCTGGAAGCTCAGCCTGCAAGGCCGGATGGGACTGGCGAGGTCACCATCCGTGATCTGTTTGCTGACTCGCTCCGAATGCGGCCTGATCGAATTGTCGTCGGTGAGGTGCGTCGCGGGGAGGCCCTAGATCTCATCCAGTCGATGATCTCTGGACACAGCGGTTCCATGACGACCGTGCATGCATCCACGCCGCGTGACGCCGCGGTTCGGCTGGAGACATTGAGCTTGATGAGTGGTGTCGAACTGCCTGTGCATGTGGCCCGCACTCAGGTTGCCTCGGCGATGCAACTGGTTGTTCAGGTCAACCGATACTCCGATGGAGTTCGCCGAATTCAGGCGATCAGCGAGTTCCGAGGATTGGGCGCCGACGGAGAGTACCGTTGTGAGGATATCTACCGATTCGAAGTGAACAAACGCCATGGCAGCGGAGGACTTGTTGGGCAGTTGGCTCCGACCGGTACGAAACCCAAGTTTGCGGAGCAGGTCGCAGCCATGGGGCTCGCCGCCCAGGTTCAGAAAACTCGTCATCTATTCGAAGAATTTCTGTAACGGACCGGGGGACACCGCGAATAAGCATTGCAGGCGAAAAAAGGGGTCAGGCCTCAAAAAAGCAAAGCATCCGACGGGCCATTCTGGCTTTTTGAGGCCTGACCCCTTTTTCCGAACCAATCATGGGAGAATGACATGCGAGTTCAAAATATTCAACGTTACTTCAAGCACTTGCATGAAGATGAAGATGGTCTGGAAGCACTCCAGGTGGTCATGATTGTGGCCATTGCGGCCATTGTCCTGATCGCGATTATGACGCTCGGCCAGGAGGTTTATGACTGGCTGCGAGAGAAATGGAACCAACTCAAAGGCGAGGATATCGGCTAGTGAACGCGAAAGGGTACCTCGATTTTGGGCTCGCACGCGGCGACCTGCTGCCGCCAATGTCCATCAGTCGCCGAGCTCTCTGGGTGTATATGACGCTCCTACCGGTCGCTGCGATGGGAGGGGTGGGCCTGATCCAGATTTTGCAGGCCGATACCATGCTTGCGAAGCACCTGACCGTCGGGCACGTAGTGCTTGCCGTGGCACTCTTCGTGGCGAGTCTGACGGATATCATGCATCGCAAAATTTATAACTGGATGACGTATCCCACACTTCTTTGGCTACTCGTACTTAGCATGGCGGTCACGGTTGGCGATGCTCTCCAGCTGGAAGTTTCATGGTTGGGGCCGTTGGGACTAGCAAAGTGCCTGGTCGGTATCGTTGGCAGTGGAGCGGTGATGCTGATTGCCTATTCGATGTCGCGCGGAGGAGCCGGAGACGTGAAGTTGATGATGGTCATCGGCGGTCTAGCCGGTCTGGAGATCGCGTTGTGGGTAATCGGCGTGGCCTACATTCTGGCAGCAAGTTGTGTAGTGGTCTGTTCCATTGCCGAAGGCAGCCTTCGCATGCTCGCGTCGGCACTGGGACGCAAGGTAGCGAGCGCCTGCTGGCCGGGTTTCGTGCTTGCACCAAGTGCCGACCAGCAGCGGCAGCTCAGCCGTCCGGTACCACTAGCGGGCTTCTTCTTCCTCGCAACGTACTTCGTGATGCAATGAGAATGAAAGATAGAAGGCGCGTGGGTTCTGCCAGCTTGGAATTGACGCTTGCCACAGCGATCACTGTGCCACTGGGCGTACTGCTACTGTTGCTGAGTATTCAGATGGGTCGCTACGTTTTTCGAGGGCTGGCGGGCATGCTGACGATGCCTTTTCTTTAGCGGACGTCGGTCGGCTACGCCATAAAAGCTTCACAACCTCAGGGGGCCCCGAGTCATGATCCGGACATCGAACAAGCGGTCGGCAGTGCGTATGGTACGGCACGTTCGCCGGTTTGATGCTGACGAGTGCGGGGGAGCCTATACCCTGTCTTACGCGATGGCCATTCCCTTCTTGATGTTGTTGGTGGCACTTGTGGTCGAGACGACGCTGATGATGTCGGCGAAACTCGGCACTGTGTACGCCGCCTACGCTGCGGCTCGTTCGGCCAGTGTCTATAGTTCCGCCAGCGAATGGGAGCAGGCTCGGGCGGTGATCGAGCGCGCTGCCCGGCAAGCGATGGTTCCTTTCGGCAGTGGTGCGATACGAGGTTCGGATTCTAGCCCCACGGGTGAAGCCTACGTCCGGGCCTACCGGCAATGGGTCACTACGCGAGTATCCAGGGGGTACGTTCGAGCCAAAATGTCAGATGTGGAGGAGCATCTGAGCGTGTCGATTGATGGCCCGGCGACGGCATGGAACTCTGACATCACGGCCGAAGTCACTTACAAGTTTCCGTTTCACGTGCCTGGGATTGGCAAATTGATTGGCCAGCAGGCGCCGGGAGGATTCGTTTTTCCTCTCACCAGCAGAGTCGTCTTGCAAAACGAGGGGCCTCAGAATCATCAACAGGATCTGGGAATCGGCTATGGCAAGATCAAGTAATCCCAAGTTGCCGGCCGGGCGACCACGTCCCCAAAGCTCGGGCGCCCGAGCTGGAAAGGTGACTCTACTGGCGTTAATTTTTCTGCTGCTGATTGTCGTACTGGCGAGTCTGATTGGAAATGCCGGTCATACCGTTAACCAGAAAATGGAAACGCAGAACGCGGCCGACGCCATCGCCTTTTCCTCCTCGCTCTGGCTGGCGCGAGGCATGAATACGATTACGACCAGCAATCATCTGGTAGGCGAAGCGACTGCGCTGGCGGTGATTCACGAAGCGATCGGCGGTCCCGAACTGCGGTTGGGCCTCAGCAAGAATACTCCAGAGAATCAACAGCTCGATGGCGTCATTCAAGTCCTGTCGCGCTCGGCACCGATGGGGCGGATTCCGTCGCCTTACGTCCCGCCGTCGCTAACAACCATCGATCGCCGTGTGATCGAGTTGGTGACTCGACGCACGTCGCCAAGTCCCGCGAAGGAGACAACAGCCTTTGCGACACTCTACGACTCCCGGCTAACACTCAAACGCGAGTTGGCCGGCTGGCTGGCTGCCAAATCGATCGCCAACTTGGCATTTCTCGTACCGCCCCCTTTCGGTTATGTGCCCGCGATCGGCGCCTATGCGGTTCACATTGCCGCCAGCGCTCAGATCGCACTGATTGGAAAGGAATGGCTACTGCTGGATGTGCTCGAGAAGTATGCGGTGGTCGCAACACCTGTTCAGCGGCGAGTCATCGAGGCCGAGTGGATTCCAGCTCTGAGCCAGTTTGCAGCCGAGACGGCTGGTCTCGAGATGCTCGGGCAAGAATTCAGTCGCCAGGGCGGGCTCGCCACCCGCAGTGCACTTAAATCCGTCAACACGATCAGTGAGCGAAACGGCGCTGAAGGCCAGCTCTTTCCGGGCGAACAAAGGCTGCAGCTGCCGGTCGAATTTGAACCGAAGCCAGACATGCAGGGCCGGCAAGGTGACTGGCCCCAAGAGTGGGGCGAGGATCGGGTCGCGGCTTTGCCCGACGTGGAGGATGCCCAGCAGGAGATGGAATCCAAGTTAGACAAAGCGCTGTCCGAGATGCAAGAGCGAGGCGACCAACTCGCGAAGTCGATCGAGGAACTGGAGACGATTCGCGAGAGCGTAGAAGAACGGGCCTCCGCGGCCGATCCGACCCTCAAGGCAGAGTATGACGCGGAACTCCAGGAACTCGAAAAGACGATAGAATCGGTCAAACAAGAAGCGACGCGGTTAGTAGAAGACGAAAGCAATATCCGGCGGCAGCGCGGCGCGCTGGCTGCGTCGTTGGGCTCACTGGCGCCCGGTCCATCGCAGAATTTCAGCTTGGACCACATTCCAACTGCCATGAATCCAGAGCAGGAGCGCGTCTCCCAGTGGGTCCGTGCGGCCACACCCAACGTGGATGCACTGAGGGCTCCGATTCTCGGACTCATGGTGGAACAACTCCCCAAGAGTCACGCGGCGGAACACTTCATCAAGTGGACGAATCGTTTCGCGCTGGTGAAAGCATGGCAATTCCGCAGTGGACAACGACTCCAGAAATCAGGTGCCGCGTCGGCTCGTTGGGAGCAGCGCGCCGAGCCACTTGGCATGTTGGTGCTACCGGGTACATTTCGTGATGGCAGGCCATCGAAAGGCGATGAATCTTGGACTGGCCAGGGACGCGGCGCTAAGGCGGAAGCTGAAGAACTGTTTACAGTGGTCGCCGCGGCGCATCGCTCTTTTGACACCTTGTTTGCCAAGGTAATCCACCCCGTTCCCCACGATCATGGTTTGACGAGTGTCTCTCAGGCCATCCTCTACAATGCCAATCCGCAGCGGGGCCAGACTGGGCGGAACGATCGACAGCCAGTTGTTGGTTGGGACACGTTGAACTGGGAGCATTCGTCGCAAGCGGTCGTGGAATGGGGCGCCCAAGCAGCTCGTCAGCCCGCTCGCTGGCCGTGGGAACTATTCGACGCTCTTGACTCGGCACCCAGCGTGAAACTCAACTGGCAAGCCAAGTTGTCGCCGTTGACAAAAACTCGCCTGCAACAGGCTGCCCAGGAAATCTCCGGTGAAGTTCAGACAGCTGTGGAACTGGCAGCAGAGCACTCCCAGCTACTCACCCACTGACGGAGGCGGCTACAAAAGTCATGGTGTCCCAAAACCCGCCGCTGGCTGCGCAACATGAAACGTGTTGGCGATGGAATCTCACAGGATGGGTAGCCTCTGCTGTAACACTTCGAAGGAACTCGCGTATGTGTCTTTGGGGAGAGTTTGTGGAATGAGCGCAGTGAAAGTGAAGACATCACGCGTAGCCGTTGCAACACTGGAATTGGTACTCTCGCTGCCGGTCTGTTTGGCATTGGTCGTCGGGCTGGTTTGGCTGGGTTACTCCGTGATTGGTCAAGCCGAAGTGACAGTGGAAGCGCGCCATAAGGCTTGGCATAAGAGATTCGGACAATGGAGTGGCACGCCATTTGATTTCGTCGCTGACGAGTTGACTCGGGGAGAAGCCTCTTCGACTGTCGAAGTCACGCCGATCCTGCGAGACGCCTCGGGGCCTAGTTCCCGGCACAGCATCGAGACGGGGCCCTGGGACTACCGCAACGTCGCGTTCAAGTCGCTTCCCAACTGGCAACTCGCCGCCGACATGATGCTCGCGTCGAAAACGGTTGGCTTGATCGCCGAGTTTGAAGACATTCGGGACGCCATGCAAAGACTCAGGGCAGAGAGTTCGGCGGCCTTGACCGAGGCACTTCATGAAGCCGCCACGGAGTTGCTGGGTCCCGTAGCGCCACTGGAGGGTGAATCGGCGATGGCCAAGCAGCGAGTGGAGTTGGACCAGCAGCTTGAACGGTCGAAGACCCAAGGAGTGATCCGAGATCTGCGGCAAGAGGTGAAGGCTCTCCGGCGTGAGCTGGATGAGATCGCTGGCAGCGACGATGCCCTGGCGGATGACCGCAAGTGGATTCGCGAGCAGAAAATTGGGCGAATTGAGATTCAGATCGACTTGGCACGCGAGCGGCTGGCAAGACTTTGACAGGTGACCTCAGGGGCGAGGTCAGCAGACGAACGCTTCCAATCTACAGCAGGACAGTGACCATGACTTACCTCTTCAAACTGACGCTTGCATTAACTCTCGGCATGGTTGCAGCCGCGCTCAACTGGATCTACGTCTCGTCCCAGACGCAGCCCGCCACGTATGTCGCGGTCACGGCCATGGTGGAGCGCGGTTCCGAGATCACTCAGGACGATCTCGCGGCTCTCCCGGTGCCTGGGGACCCAGCCAGGCTTCGCAAGTCGTTAATCCCCTACGACAATCGATCGATGCTGTTTGGTAGAAAAGCAACACGCGACTATGAAGTCGGAGACTTGGTCTTCGCTGGAGATTTGGCACCTGAGTCGGACCGGTCGCAGTGGGATGTGATCGGTCCTTTCGAGCTGATTAGTGTTGGTGAGCGATTCAAGCAAGCCGCCGGGCGAGAACAAGGTGTCTCCAGCAGCACGCGTGGAGATACTGTCACGATCGCCGTGGACGCCAATTTTGGCGAGCAAACCAGCCGACTGCTGAGCGTCATTGCCGGAGACTTGGATCGGCAACGCGGTGAGGACGCGCGTACGATCGTCGCTGTGCAAGTCGTTCCGTCGCAAAAGTCGCGTGCGCCCAACAGTTCTGATTTGCGCAGTCTGCGTGGTGAAGAGGGTGGCCTGCCGTCTGCTCCGGAAACGGTCGTCTACCAGACCGTGTCGTTGCAAGGTATCGCGAACGTTCCAGTCGTATTGCTGGAGGGTGACTTCATTCGATTTGTCGTTCCTACGGCTGCCTACTACTGAGGTCATCCATGCGGATCTGGTTTAACAATGTTGTCGACACCCAGCGGCGTTTGGTCGAGGTCGAAGGTGACCGCATCCGCATTGGCCGTCATGCGGGCAACGACCTGGTGTTGCACAGTCCCTACATTGCTTCCGAAGCAGCGGTGCTCTACCGTCGCGGTCAGGCCTGGGAAGTGGTCGTGCTGGGAATGAACGGCATCAAGGTCGGAGAGGACCAACTCTCCGCGGGCGAGCGACGAGAGCTGACGACCAGCACATCGATTGAGGTGTTTCCCTACACGCTCACGTTGGACTTGCCGACCGATGCACAGCTCAACCGCGACGCGGAACTGGCAGGGCTCGACGAGCAGATGTCGGAGGTGGTTGCACTCATCCATCGCGAGTTGCTCGATCGAATGGATCTGCGGCGGGGTGTCGATAGCTCCCAGCAAATGGATGACGCTTACCATCTGACTCTAGAACGCCACCTGGAGACGATCGCTCGCAGCCGCCCGCAGCTGGCCGGCAGCGCGGCACCGTTGATCGCGCATCTGGCCGGCTACGCACTCCGCGACAAGTTGCTTGAACCCGTGACGCAGTCCACCGGAGACGCGACCGATACCGGACGGAATTGTTTGCCACCGTGGAGTCGCATTGTTTCTGCGGTTCCCGAACGCGAGCGCGAGTTGGACAAGACTTGCGCCTACCTCAGTCAGCTACTCCGGACGGATAGCGATGGGGAGCCGACCAGCATGATCGATGCGATCGAACAAGGTTTTTGGAACGCGTGGAGTCAGCTCGAGTCGAAAGTTCACGGAGATTTTAAGGACTATCTCGCCTTGCGAGTGATCAAGAAGGACATCAAGGATATCGTCTTCGGCCTTGGACCACTCGAAGATTTATTGCGCATGCCCAGCGTGACGGAAATCATGGTGGTGGATCGCGATCGAATCTACGTCGAATCGAATGGCGTCATCGAGAACTCGGGACGCAGGTTTGTTTCCGACGAAGTCGTCGAATCCATCATGCAGCGGATTGTTGGCAAGGTGGGACGCCGTATCGATAAATCTCAGCCATTGGTCGACGCCCGACTAAGCGATGGCAGTCGCGTCAATGCGGTGATCGCACCCCTGGCTGTGAGTGGCCCTATGTTGACGATCCGCAAGTTCCCCGCGCGAAAGATCTTGATACATGACTTGGTTGCCTTGGGAGCGATGCCCTCGGTTGTGTGCGAGTTCTTGCGGGCCCTGGTGCTGGCTCGGAGCAACATTATTGTGTCCGGCGGAACCGGAAGCGGCAAAACGACTCTGCTGAACTGCTTGAGCGACTTCATTCCCGACCGCGAGCGGATCGTGACGGTTGAGGATACCGCCGAGCTGCAACTCGCCAAGCAGCATGTGGTTCGGCTGGAAACGAAAGAGGCGAACGTCGAAGGGACGGGGCAGTACACCATTGGTGACCTGGTTCGCAATGCGTTGCGGATGCGACCGGACCGAATCGTTGTCGGCGAATGCCGCGGTGCGGAGGCATTGGACATGCTGCAAGCCATGAACACCGGGCATGATGGTTCGTTGACAACGATTCACGCGAATGACGCCCACGATGTGTCGCTGCGGCTGGAAGTGCTTGTTCAGATGGCCGCCGATCTCCCCGTCGCCTCTATCCGCAGCCAGATTGCATCCGCCATTGATGTCGTCGTGCAATTGCAGCGCCGCCGAGACGGGCGTCGCATTGTCAGCCAAGTCACCGAGTGCGTTGGCGTCAATCGTACAACCGGCGAGCTGGAACTGCGAGATCTCTACCTGTTCGATGAAGATAGTCAGCAGCTCCAGCCAACCGGACAACTCCCCACTTTTGTTACGGACTTGCTTGGCAAAGGGATGCTTGAACTGGAGAATTTCTATCCATCCGAAGAGAGTGCGCTATGCAGTGGATAACCTCGACCGCGATGTTCATTGCCGGCGCCTTGGTGGCGAACTCACTACGACCGGCATGGGATGATTTTGCCAGTCGATTCGTGTCGAACCAATTCCGGCGAGTTCAAACGCTCTCGATGGACGATTCCAAGATCCAGTTAGGTTTGCGGGCGTGGGGCTGTCTACTTGCGGCCAACCTGATTGGAGTTGGTTTTTTGCTCAACATGTTTCCCGTCGCCTTGGGGCTGACCGGATTGTTGTTGATCGCGCCGCGTTGGTTGCTCGTCTGGATGATTCGAAAACGGACCACTCTACTTCGCGACCAGATGGTTGGTTGTACTCGCGCACTAGCCAATTCGGCGCGCGCCGGACAATCACTGACCCAGGCGCTCGAATCGGTTGCCGCGGACACGCCGCAGCCATTGGCAGCCGAACTTCAGAGAATCGTCGGCGAATACCAACTCGGGAGACCTCTCGCGGAAGCTTTGCTAGACGCCAAATCTCGGATCCGGCTGGACAGTTTTTCTCTGTTCGCATCGTCGATTGTGATCAGCCTGCAACGGGGAGGTCGCGTTACGGAGGCGCTCGAGCGTATTGGTCACAGCCTGCAGGAGAATCAGCGCATTGAACGCAAGCTGGATGCGGACACGGCCAGCGGCTGGCGCGTCGTATTGATACTGACTGCTTTTCCCTTTCTGTTTCTGATCGGATTTTCCGTCCTGCATCCGGAAGGGACATGGCTCATGTTCCAAACTCTAGCCGGCCAGATTCTGCTGTTGTTGATTCTCGGTCTGGTCGTCGCTAGCGTCTGGTGGAGCCGCAAGATTCTCACCATCGAGTTGTAACCCACGGAAAAATTTTATATTTCGCCGTCGTGGTGTGGGGAGAGGTCAGTCGCAATGCGATATCGCTTCCCTAGCTCATGGACGCGAGTCGTTTGATTTCTGTTTGCGTTGTTCCAGTAGTGCCTGGCAATACTGTAGCAACTTCAGTTCGGCAAGTTCTTGCTCGATGGCCTCGAGTGTTGCTGTGGGAAGGGTTTCCGCAACCGCACTGATCAGGAAGTTTGAAAACCGTTCTCGCGCGCGGTGCAGGATGACTCGTACTCGAGTGGCGGTTACCTCTTCTCCGATCTCTCGAGATAGTGCATCAGCCAATTCCGACGATCGTAAATTTGGATTTTCGACGCGCAGCTTCAGGACTCGCATCCAAGGTTTTCCGGTGCGTCCCTCCTCTTCGGCAAGATCACTCCACGCACGCGTCAGCATTTCGTCTCGCCAGACCGTCAGGAACTCCTGCTCGCGTTGTTCAGCGTCCGCCGAGTCGGAAAGCTGGATAGATGAATCGAGTTGCTGAGCGGGACGACGTATCTGGTGGCGGTAGTGGTCCGCGACAAGGCGCCCAAGAATCACCTTGAGAAAACTGCGGAAGCGTCCTTTTTCTTCACGAGCCGAACGAAAGTCGCCCCGCAGAAACTTCACTGCGAACTCCTGATATACATCATCGGCGGCTGTCGGGTCTCGCAGTGCTCCGGCCAGATAACGTTGGATTGCTGAACCATACCTGGCCAGCAACTCATGTTGCGCCTGAGCCCGCTGAGCACCACCTTCCTCGTGTGCGTGGTAAACCATCGACCACAGCGTTTCGATCTGACTGAGGCGATTGGGATTGGTCGTCATGCTGGTTGGCGGCGAAATGGGGGCATCATGGAAATGAGCTCTCGGGGCGAACGCAGATTACCTTAGCAGGTTGAGACGGTTGACTGTAGGCTTGACGTGAGCGATTCTGAGTAGGAATTCGTACCGATCGGTTGCCTGTTGTCCCGCGGCACAGCGATGGGGCGCCCGAGCAGATTGTGTCACGGTTTTCCAGAATGGTTGGGGCATTCCCGATTTCCTCCGGTGAGTTCTGGGCGCATACTGCTGACTTGCCCATGGAAACACTGGGAATTCGCAAGCTCGCATATTCGTACTTTCGTATATTCATGGGCCGCAAACGAGAGCCGGATAGGCTTCACGATCGATGGATGCAACCGAAGATACACGCCGGGACTCTTTCGATCTGGCACTCGACCGATTCATCACTAGATTGGGGGTGGATGCTTCCGCCTCGCCGGATGAGTTGCTTGAGGCATACCCCGAGTATGCAGATGAAATCAATCTGATTGTCCAGCACGCGTCGGCAGATGACTGGGCCTTCGAGTCCGCTGACGACTTGCCACCCTTGCCGACCGATCTGAAACTGGACGCCGTTGCCGATGGTCCCAGGCAGGTTGCGGGACAACCGCCTTTTCCAGCGCCGACCGCGACCGGCGGCGCCGAGCGTTCTGAGCTAACGGACATTGCCGACGGTGATTCGTCTGTTCGTAGCGACTCGATCGACACGGCTGATTTGCCGAGGCGACTGGGCGGTTACGAACTGGTGGAGTTGATCGCCTGTGGTGGAATGGGAGCGGTCTTCCGCGCTCGTCAGCTGGTACCGGTTCAGCGAACAGTAGCGGTCAAGATTATCAAGCCGGACATCGGTGGGCGCGAGGTAGTTGCCCGGTTTGCGACCGAATGTCGCAGCTTGGCTCTGATGAATCACCCCAGTATTGCGACGGTCTTTGATGGTGGTTCGACCGAAGATGGTCATCCCTATCTGGTTATGGAGTTGGTCGACGGCGATGATCTGACCACGCACTGCAATCGTGCTCAGTTGTCACTGGAGCAGCGGCTGAATTTGTTCACTCAGGTTTGTGCGGGTATTCAGCACGCTCACCAAAAGAGTATCGTTCATCGTGACATCAAGCCCAACAACATTCTTGTCAGTACGGTCGACGGCAGGACCATTCCCAAGGTGATCGATTTTGGGCTGGCGAAAGCACTCACTCAACTCGAGCATTCGCAGAGCTCCCACACTCAACTCGGGCAAATTTTGGGGACTCTGCAGTACATGAGCCCCGAGGGAGCCAGCCTCCGCCCAGAAGCTGTGGACACGCGAAGTGACGTTTTTTCGCTTGGCGTCGTGCTATTCGAACTTCTCACTGGTACTACTCCGCTAGAAACCGAGCTTTCGCGGGACATTCCGATTGATCAACGGCTCGCCATAGTTCGGGAGCAAGAACCGGTGCGCCCAAGTGATCGCGTGCGGAAGTTCCGGAAATCGGCCCCCACGCTCATCGCGAGTCGCGATGGTCAATCGCAGAATCTTTTGCAAACTCAGGGGTCCTCATTCGCGCGTCGCCTGTATGGTGACTTGGATGCCATTTGTCTCAAGGCGCTTGCTTCCGACCCAAACGACCGCTACGAATCTGCTGCGGCCCTTGCCCGGGATGTCGAGAATTTTTTGTCCGGCCGGCCTGTGACCGCAACCCACGCAACCGGTCTCTACCTGCTGTCGAAGTTTGCCTATCGTTATCGACGGACGGCGGCATTGGTTCTATCGGTGGCCAGCTTGTTGCTGATTGCGACAGGTCTGAGCCTTGGGTGGGCCTATCGGGCGAGTACCGCAGAGCAAGTTGCCGAAGACCGACTCGCTGACACTCTGCTAGCGAACTCAGCCAAGGAAGCGGCGCTCAAGCAAGTGGACTCCGAACGAGAAATCGCGCAGAACATCAACATTTTTCTGCGCCAAGATTTACTCGCGCAGGCAAGCCCCGATGAGCAATCGAACCGAGATATCACACTCCGAGAGGTTGTGGATCGCGCCGCCGAGCGGATTCACGACCGTTTTGAAGACCAACCGGAAATCAAAGCTGAGCTGCTGAGTACGATTGCCGAGGTCTACTTGGATCTCGGCGAGTTCGAGAAGGCCCGAACCCACTGGCAGAATGCCCATCAATTGTTTTGTCAGGCGGTTGGCGCAAAGCATATTCGTGCGATCAACGCCAACCAGGGATGGGCGCAGACCTTGCTTAACCTGGGCGAATGGACCGCGGCAGAGGCAAAGATGCTACAGAATCTTCGCTCTCTGGAAGAGAGTCGTTCCAAGTATGTTGCCCAGACGCGTAGCGTTCGAAACGATCTCGCTATCGTATTGGGCAAGTTGGGGAGATCGCAGGAAGCCAACGACATCTATCGTTCCTTGATTGCGGAAGTGAAAGCGGATGCCGAGCCCTCCGAAAAGAAACTGGGGGCCTACCTAAGCAATCTTTCAGTCAACCTGCTAGAACAGACGAGATATCTGGAAGCCCTCCCCCTGGCCCGGCAAGCTCTGGCGGTGGCAGATTCGGCATTGGGGGCTGAGCATCCTGATACCATCACTCGACGGTTTAACCTGGCAACGGTTCTCCTGCGGCTCGATCGCACCGACGAGTCGCTCGAAATACTCGAGGACACGATCGAAACGGCCAGTCGAGTACTCGGAAAAGAGCATCTCAGCACGCTCCTGGGACGCCAGGTTCGGGTCGAATTACTCCGCGTATCGGAGCGAGTCGAAGAAGCCGAACTGGCTGCTCGTCAGCTGATCGCCGATTGCGATGAATTTCTCGGTAGTACGGCCGATATTGCCCGTTCCAATTCCCAGGTTCTGGCCAAGATTCTACGCGATGCTGGTCGAGAAGAGGAAGCAATTTCAGTACTTCGAGACAAAGCCGACGAGTTCATTGCCGCTTACGGAAAACTGGACCGACGTGCCATCAGGTCGGTAGGACAGGCAGCCAGGATGTTAAACGATTTCCGGCGTTACTCGGCTGCTCGTGAGCTGATTGGCAGTGCTTGGCAGTTCTCAAGCGAGCAACTCGACGAAACGCCGTTGATCGATGGCATGGTGCTCGTTCGCCAGTGGGCATCGGCTATCAAGGGACTCGACGAATGGCACCTGTTGCATCAAGCATGTAGCAACTTACTCAAGCGAGTTCCCGCCGAGGGCACCAGCTGGCAATTGGAGCGAGGGTGGTTGCAGTACATGGACGGTCTTGCGCTGCGTGAGTTGAAGCAATACGAAGACGCGGTGGATGTCTTAACCGAGTCGTTGGCAACGCATCACGAGCTTCGTGGCGCCTACTATCACGGGACACAGAACACGCAGTGGTTGTTGGCTTCCGTTCTGCAGCGATTGGATCGCCATGAGGAGGCCGAGCCGATCTTGAAATCGCTTCTCAAGTACCGAAGTGAAGTCAAAGGGGCCGATTCATCCAAGGTGATTGACGCGATCGGCGGGCTGGAGGAGGTGGCGGACCAGCGTCGTGAGCGGGGGCAGCTCGTCGAAGCGATTGAGCTGTATGAGGAAGTCATCGAGTTTTGCAAGCGTGAGTTGGGCGGAAGGCACCCTCAGACTATCTCGATACGCAATCATTTAGGTATGGCCTTCCGTGGTCAGAATGACAAGCTTGCTGCGGAAGCGGTTTATCGACAGGCAAGTGAGGAAGCCGGAGAAGGCACGCATGCCAACCGTAAAGAACTCGCGGCGCTGCTGTATAACTGGGGGCTGACCCTCAACGATTTGGAACGTTGGAAAGAGGCAGCGTCGACTTGGCAGCGCACCGCAGATGAGCTGGCCAAACAGTACGGGAAAGATCACTACCGGGGCGAAAGGGCCCGGGTCTACGCAGCGAAGGCGCTCTTCAATGACGGCGCAGTCCAGCAGGCGCGACAGCGGTTAGAAGGAATCGCGACGATCTCCGGCTCGACACCCAAGAACAAGGTGAAGTCTCGCGTCGACGCCTTGGAACTGCTCGCGGACATGGCTGAGGACAGCGAATGCGGCGAGATGGCACGGCGACTCGAGCAAACCTATCATGACTTGACCGGTCTGAAGAATGTCGACGTTTGGCAACACTCCGAGATCGCCCTCCATGCAGCCGAACTCTATGTTCGTGCCGGCCAAACTTCACAGGCGGTTTCCTTGGCCCAAGAGATAGTCGAGAGGCGAAGTGCTGCCGATGCAAACCATTACCGAACGTCGAACGCCTATCGTCACTTGGGAGACGCCCTGCTGGCAGCGGACGACCTTGCTGGCGCTGAGGAATCTTGGCTCGAGTCCTACGCCATCCTCAATCGAGCTGGGATACCGCCGCGAATTCGCCTGCGTCTAGTCACGCAGACAGTCGACCGCCTTGTCAAGCTATACGAACAACTCGGTCGCACCGAAGCCCTGGCTGCTTGGCAAAAAACAGGGCGGGAACTCGAACCGTAACTCCTCGAATGAGAAAACGTTCCTCGGGCTCGCGCCCGAGGCTTGATGCTTTCGTTGCTCCGCGGCTGAGGTGTTCGGGCAGTACGCTTTCGCTGCTGCCCAGGTAGTACGAGCCGGCGCCGGCGAAAAAGCCGCCGGCCATCCAGGCCCAGTTGAAACCGCTCGAGCGGAAATCGAATATGATTAGTAGCGGAGGATCAGATCCAGCTGCATGCGGCTGTCGATGATATCCTTGAAGTTCGTCAGCGGAAACTCATACGCGATGCCTGCTTCCAGGTTGCGATTGGGTTTGAGTTTCATTCCCACGTTTTGAGTCACCAGATCGTTTCCAGCAATGTCGCTGGTTGACAGGTTAAACAAATCGTGGCCGCCGACTCCGAGAGCCGCACCGGCGGAGGCATCGTCAGTCCAATGCCACCAAGCCATTTCGGTGAATAGATAGGTACGGTCGGTCAAACGCACGTCGAAGTGATTCGACCAGTGAATGGCCGAACTCTGAACCGCTCCGTCGACTGGCAGTCGATAGCCGAGACTCGTCAGTACGTGGGCATTGCCGTCGCACAGACGTTGCCCACCGGTGGCAAAAAGATGGAATTCGCCATCGCCAATATCCTGCAGCGCACGCGTGCTTCCAATCGGCAGTTCATAAGTAAAACCGACCGAACCGAGCGTCCCGGTCTGGGCGTCACGCAAGAAATTGTATTTCAGGCCGGCCGTCACGTCGGCCCAACCATCCGCGAGCAAGGTATCGAGTGTGCCTTCGGTGTCATCGACGATGAAGCCATCTTTGACGGCAATCAGACTCAGATTATCAGTCAAGGCGACTCGAAACTGAGCCGCATACAGCTGGACTGTTCCCCCAGCAGGGATGCCGTTGCCAATTGTGTTAGGTACCCAGTGATTGACGAAGATCGGCCTGAGTTCTGTTACGGTCCGTGGATCCTCGAAGAAAACAAAGTTAATCATGGGGCTGATGAAATCGTCGAAGCATGGCTGACTCGGCTTGAGCAGATCGCTGAAGCGACCGGCCAGCCCGAGAACGTCGCGGTCTGGGCAGCGAAACGCAGAATCGCATCCGTCGGCAACACAGATGCAGGAGTTACCGCAAGATTCCGAGTCACAACCAAGGGCACCATCCTGCGCGACCGCAGGGGACGCGATGGCCAGAGAACAACCGAACAACAGGACTGATATCCGTACCCTAATTCGAAGCATTGCAACCTCCTACGCAATTTTCTGCCTGAACCCACGCGATGGCGCGATTCCGCGAACAAATTCCTTTCCCCTGCCAATCGGCCGGCGGTATGGGGGGACTTGACCGGTAGGTGGACTGCGAGAATTCGTGCAGTATCCCTCGTGGGCGTTGTATGCGTTACAAAAGGCCCCAAAAGTGTGCGGCCACGAACCGATTGGATACTCGCCCGGCAATACTTGTGCAGATACGCACGATTTGCAGGGTACGCGAGGTGACTGGTGCCGAGAGAAGTTTTCGCACTCGAAGTATCACAAGCAATAAGACCTGCGCAGATTCCCAACGGCAGTAGTCTGGATGACCAGAATAGTAGACTCCAGCAGGTTGAGGTGTTTAGCGCCGAGACAAGTACGCCGCGCAGCATGCATGATGCGGGAACCACTGGCCTGCTTTTTCTGGCGATCGTTAGGGCGGCGCGTGGTGGTACCTTGGGAGAGGCGACCGTATTTCCCACATGGTGGGCGGCCGAAGCTCGGATGCGACTTCGCCAGGCACCTGCCCGCCTCGGCTGGAAACTGATCTACGCCCAGCGCGCGGATCGTATCCAGTGCTGGTCGAAATTTGTCAGCAAAGCCTACTGGAACGTGGAGCGAGAGGCATGACGATAGGAGCGAGTCGGCTGGGCTTCCCGACAATGTTGCCGACGATCGCTGCGGCTGATCTCGACTAACGACTGGGACTCCCCCACCCCATGGAAGCCCTCGGTTGGTTTCTGAGAGCACTTAAACGATTGAACTGAGAGGGACGGAGCTGATCCTTGAAATGACTGAGATCTCTAAATGCGGGGCGGACGATATTCCGTGCTTGGGTCACTGTCATGGGCATAAGCGGTGTCACCTGATTTTCAAATAGTTCAAAAAAATACTGGCTCATTTGTTTTTTCTGTTCGTCACTCAGGAAGATTCGCTGATCGAGGTCGGCAATGGACAGCGTGATGGCGGTTTGTAGAAAGGTCTCGTTGCGCTGGATGTAGTGTTCATTGAGCAGCCGTAATTGCTCTTCAGACAAGGTGGACTCCAGGATTTTGGTCCATAAGGGGTCTTCGGTGGCGGGGACTTCAAATTCCGTACTCAGGTAAACGACGCCGTCAGGCAATTGAGTGGCTCCAAATGCCCGAAGTTTGTTTTGAGGGTTCTCCTCGATTCGCGTACCTTCGGGGGCTTTTTCGACGAGTTCGCTGTCGACGATGAATTTCGTCAGCTGCGCCCGTCCTGACGCGATTCGCCGCGAGATGACTCCTTTGGCCGCCAAACGCAGTTTAGCCTCCTCCGCATCCGTCAGGTTGCAAACGCCTCGAATCAATTCGATCTGCAGGTGGAGACTCCCCTCCGTGTTCTGCTTCTCGTTGTCAGCCCAGAAGTCTACCGTTTTTTGCCCGTTGACTTCTCCAAACCCATGAAACTTCGTTCCTCGCGGGCCGTTAGATACGCCCTGGGCAGGCAGAGATTTACAGGCAAGCAGTACCAATCCGATCGTGATCCCAACGTGTCGCATAAGACATGACCCTTCTAGCTGAGTGTCGATATCGATCTGACATGAGCGCCTGATTGTAGACGAAACGAAGGAGGCATTGCAGATGCGCGACCGAGCGCCCGGGCGCGAGGCGATCACACTCACTCGGCGAAGCGGACGGCTCGGGAGCTGCATGGATGGTGTTGCCTCCTAGCGATTGCTCCGCGAGGTGACACGTGTCAACCGAGCGGTTTCAGCGCCAGATGCATGCAAAGGCAGTTGCCGGCTGGCTGACTTCAAATTGGTCGCCGCGGGTAGCTCCCTATTGGTCACGTCTATCGTTTACTAGAATTCTAGATATACGCGATGCAGTGCCACAATTTCCACAAGAACCCAACGTATGAAGCCGATTCGGAACTTCTGTATTATCGCCCATATTGATCATGGCAAGTCGACTCTGGCCGACCGACTGATCCAGGCCTGCGGTGCCGTTTCACAGCGTGAATTCCGCGATCAGCTGCTCGACGGAATGGATATCGAGCGTGAACGGGGCATTACCATTAAGAGTAACACGGTGACGCTTTCCTATCGCGCCAAGGACGGCCAGGACTATCAGCTGAATCTCATTGACACGCCTGGCCATGTCGATTTTTCGCATGAAGTAAGACGCTCCCTGATGGCTTGTGAAGGAGCGTTGATCGTTGTGGATGCTTCTCAGGGCGTCGAGGCGCAGACGGTGGCCAACCTCTTTTTGGCACTCGAACATGATCTGGAGCTTCTGCCGGTGATCAACAAAATTGATCTCCCTTCAGCAGACGTTGACCGTGCGCGCGAGGCGATTGATTCGGAGTTGGGGCTCGATCCGTTTGAGGCGATTCCTGTTTCCGCCAAGACGGGGGTTGGTATTGATGATGTGTTGGCCGGTATCGTCGAAAAGCTCCCAAGTCCCGAGGGCGATCCCGACGCGCCGTTGAAAGCCTTGGTCTTCGACGCCCATTTCGATAAGTTCCGAGGAGTGATTCTTCAATGTCGCGTCATGGAGGGTACTCTGAAAACTCGCGACGCAATCTACTTCATGCATTCGGGACGCGAATACACGGTCGACGAGTTGGGCTTCAATCAGTTGAAGCTCAATCCCAGAGATCAGCTTAGTGCCGGGGAAGTGGGGTATATCGTCGCTGGAGTTAAGAGTGTCCGAGATATCGAGATCGGCGATACGATTACGCTGGTGGATCGGCCGGCAGCGGAGCCGGTCGCAGGCTATCAGAAGGCTAAGCAGGTCGTTTTTTCTTCCATCTATCCCATGAACTCGGACGAATACCAGGATCTAACCAAGGCGCTAGATAAACTCGCGATTAACGATGCGGCTTTGACATTCGAAAAAGATAGCTCTGCGGCCCTGGGCTTCGGATTTCGCTGCGGGTTTCTCGGCCTTCTCCACCTGGACGTCATCCAGGAGCGGTTGCAACGAGAATTTGACATCGGCCTGGTCATCTCGGCTCCATCGGTGAAGTACCAGGTCACCTTAAAAGATGGCAAGACGATTGAGGTCGACAATCCCAGCCATTGGCCCGATCCGATGAAGATCGAATCAGCCACCGAGCCTTACATCAAAGCATCCATACTGACTCCCGAACAGTATGTCGGTCCGGTCATGGAACTCTGCAGAGAACATCGCTCGGATAGTCAGACGATGAACTATCTCTCCGCCGGACGGGTAGAAGTGACTAGCGAGATGCCGCTTGGAGAGGTGCTGTTCGATTTCTACGGCAAACTCAAGATGATGACGCGAGGCTACGGATCGTTCGATTACGTTCCGATCGAATATCGAGCTACCGACGTGGTGAAGGTCGATATTCTTGTCAACAAAGAGCCGGTCGACACACTCTCTTACTTGGTTCACCGCGACAAATCGAGAACTCGGGCGCTCCACTACTGCGAGCAACTGGCCGAAGCGATTCCACGCCATCAGTTCAAGATTCCGATCCAGGGTGTGATTGGCGGCACAGTCAT
Organism: Pirellulaceae bacterium; assembly: GCA_028281725.1. Lineage (GTDB taxonomy): Bacteria > Planctomycetota > Planctomycetia > Pirellulales > Pirellulaceae > Aureliella. Next base: position 19,458 of record JANQJJ010000322.1, read on the forward strand.
CGCCCGATCGACGATTCAGCCCTATCGCAAGGATGTGACCGCGAAGCTGTATGGTGGCGACGTGACCCGCAAGAACAAGCTTCTGGATAAGCAGAAAAAGGGCAAGGCGAAGATGAAGCAATTCGGTCAGGTCAACATACCTCAGAAAGCCTTCGTCTCCGTGCTTCGCGCCAACAAGGACTAGGGCTTTGTCAACACTAAAGATTTGGGTAAAGGGGGCAGGAGTCCATTGTGCACAGCACCCGGAGGGCCGCTGGCGGCAATTGACTCCTGACCCCTTTACCCGACCCTGCTGGCCGATGCGATTTGAACGTGCGGTTGCAACCTAGCCAAAATCCTACTTCACCTCGTTTCCGTACTACGCATTAGGCAGTAGAGTATTGGCGGGGGGAATCTTGAAACCACTGCTCCTTGGTGCGAATCAGAACAAAGTGAATGACGAGCTGGAGAGGATTTTTGATTTCTATTCTCGGAAGGTGTTTGCTTCGCTGGTACGATTGCTGGGAGATTTTGATTTGGCCGAGGATGCGTTGCAAGACGCATTCTCTGAGGCACTGAACCGGTGGCCCCAAGATGGCATTCCCGAAAACCCCGCTTCGTGGTTAATCTCGACGGGACGATTCAAGGCAGTCGATAGTGTTCGGCGAAGGTCGAAACTGAGAGAGATTGCTCCCCAAGTCGCACAGCGATTGGAGAGAATCGAACACGAGAATCGAAGCAAGCAATCGCTGGTCATCGAAGACGACCGGCTGCGGCTGATCTTTGGTTGCTGTCACCCCGCGATCGATCTTGGGATTCAGGTACCCTTAACGCTTCGCGAAGTATGCGGACTGACGACCGAACAGATCGCCAGTGCATTTCTCGTTTCTCCCAGTACGATGGCTCAGCGGATCGTACGGGGGAAGGCAAAGATTCGAGATGCGGGAATCCCGATTGCGATTCCAGAACTCAGTGAACTGCCTGCGCGGCTCGATGGCGTCTTGTCGGTGATCTACCTGATCTTCAACGAAGGCTACTCGGCTTCCCAGGGGGACTCGCTGACCCGCGCTGATCTTTCGGGAGAAGCCATTCGGCTGTGTCGCCTGGTGATGGAGCTGCATCCTGATGCGGAAGTCATGGGGCTGCTGGCGCTGATGTTACTACATGAGTCTCGACGTGATGCTCGTACGTCTGCCGACGGCGACATCGTGCTGCTAGAGGATCAGGATCGAACCCGATGGAATCAACAGCACATTGCCGAAGGCAAACAACTGGTCGAGCGTTCTCTAGTGACTCGTCGATTCGGTTGCTACACTCTGCAGGCAGCGATCAGCGCGGTTCATGCGAATGCCTTGACGGCTGCTGAAACCGATTGGCCGCAGATCGTGGCTTTGTACGATGTGCTGCTGCTGACCGGCTCGACTCCCGTGGTGGAACTCAATCGAGCCGTTGCAGTTGCCATGCGAGATGGTGCGGCCTCAGGGCTGGCCATTGTCGACTCCATCCTCGACCGGGGCGAACTCGTCGACTATCCGCTCGCCCATTCGACCCGGGGGGAACTCTTGCGACGTCTTGGTGAGATCGGCCAGGCCCGAGAGGCATTGCAGCGGGCACGCAGCCTGACCAGCCAGGCGTCCGAGCAACGTTTTTTGGACAGAAAAATTGCCGATTTGGCCGCCGTATCGGGAAATCCTCACTTCGAAAGCGACTGACCTCGCCAGATGGGTGCGCGGAAAGAATGACACTTCTCGGTCGGCGCCACCACGCCAGCGGCTCGTGCCAAGGCTCCCGCCTTGGCACGCGTTGTCTTCGAGGCTCTGCCTCGTCTGCGATCCGTCATTGGTCACTCCACGGCTCGTAGCCGTGGCAAGCAGAGCCGCCAAGCACTCGGTTACCAGGTGGAGCCGGGTAACCAGCTGGTGGCGCTGACCGAGAAGTGTCAACAATCCAGAACAATATTGGAAATATTCCGACCTGATGAATAATTCGCGGCCTCTATGGTGTGGTACCAGTGAAGCGAGGAAGCAACAGCGTATGCTCGAGGAAAACTGGTTGGCTGATGTGTATGAGAAAAATCGGGACGGCCTTGTGCGTTGTGCATGGAACATCACGAAGAATCAGACCGAGGCGGAGGACGCCGTTCACGCAGCATTTTTAGCCATGGCAAATCGATGCGAGCAACCTGTGGATCCGAAGCTCTATGCGTACCGATCCGTCCGGAATTCAGCTCTCAATATTCGCAGGGCGAATGGTCGGTCGGCAAGATTTCGCCGATCGTTAGCATCAAACGAGGAGGCCATCGATAACCGCACGGGCCGACAGAACGGTGCTGATCTGGAAGATATGCTACGTGCGCTTCCGGACGAAGCTCGGGAGGTTGTCGAGTTGCATCTTCACAGCAACTTGACGTTTCGAGAGATCGGAGCCTTGACGGAAACACCAACGCAGACCATTGCATCACGATATCGCAGGGCCATAGCGAGGCTACGCGAACTGTTAGGTGAGGAATACACATGAGCAAATTGGAAGATGAGCTTGCGAAGCTCCGGCGGCCGCTTGCTTCAGAGAGCCTGGACGTCCGCGTGCAGCAAGTGTGCTCGAAGGCCTCCCCGAGGCGAGATATCAGAACCACTTGGCTGGCTGTAGCCGGTGCGGCGGCTGGGCTCTTGATTGCAGCGTCCTTTGCGCTCAGGGGAGGTGGAAACCGTGATGGAATGGAGACGGTGGACTATGCCGCTGAACCTTCCTATTCCTCGACTGTTGTTGAACCCGGCTTGGCCGAGGTTGTCTTGCTCGATCGAGGCCATATATCACCTTGGGGTGTCACGAAAACGTCATGGCTTGTCGTTCATGACTGACTTGTTTCTCTAATTGGGGAATTATCGCGATGCGAGTGTTGGTATTTTTGTTGGTTGCTGTGTTTGGTTCCGTTGCTTGGGGTGAATCTGGCGACAGGTTTCGGTTCGAAGTGCACGTTGTAGAATTTGCTGCTGAAGACCACTCTGAGCCAGGCATTCAATTGCATGATCTGGAGCAACTCAAGAAGCTGGACAATGTAGAGGCATTTGAAGTGCCTGGACTCACCGCGTTCAAAGACCAGTTGGCAGAAATCAAGCTTAAACCAAGTCCCCGAGTGCTCTATTTGAAGAAGACGAGCGAAGGGCAATTTCAACTGGTCGAGTCGAAGAGTGTAGATATCGGGCTGAAGGTTTCGTGCAAAACCGATGGGAAGAAAGCGACGGTTACAGTTCGGCGAGTTTCCGTACTTGGCGGTGACGATGGAGAAATAGACGTACTCGGCGTAAGGGTACCCGTTGGGAAGCCGCGAACTGAAGAGGTTCGATTGGAAACCACACTGAAGGTTGGCGATGCTGGCTACCATATTCTTGAAATCTCGAGCAAGAATAAACGTCAGACTATTCTCGCATGTTCCGTTGCCAGGGTTGATTGACCACTTAAGTAGATGAAGCTTAGCTGGACAGCGTCACATTGTATGAGCCGCGAAGCGCTAGCTGCGGGTTTCGCTGCATCAACCTGCGGCTAGCCTTGCCGCTCATTGCCCCGCAAACCATGGAAGTTTTGATTGAAAGTGGCGCTGTCCAGCTGTAACCTGCCCGAAAGTTTGGTTAACACCCAGCCCGACCCGTGCATTACGTCTGCACATCGCGCCGTGTTCCGTATCGCATGTTCCACTTGGTCAACCGCCGAGCTCCTGGGATGGCAATGCCCAGTCTCGGCTTTCATCATGGCCTACGGTGTAGGCATGCCGGCACTGCGGCGACGACTTCGGTCCCCACGCAGCGCTGCCGCGCTGGCTAAAAGAAACCCGGCTGCATGCCCAGCGACCGCCGAATGGCCGCGATTTGCCCGGCGTGCAAGAAGTCGTGTTCGGCCAGCGTGTGCAGCGCGGAAAGTGCGTTTGGGGCGATGTGAGCCATGGCGGCCAGCGATGCGGCCATC
>JANQJJ010000324.1 GCA_028281725.1 Pirellulaceae bacterium
ACGCCGTCGACTTCCGTCTTCGACTGAATGGTGAGGCCCGTCTCGCTGGTGCCTTCGATGCTGGGCACATCGCCTTGGGACGGATCGAAGGTGACGGTGTAAGGTCCACCACGATCACCAGTGACGCTGACGATCGTTCCGGCTGGCAGCGTTGCCTCGAGCGCGTTCTTCACTTCCACGGCCGACGCGTTGGCGTCAATCGTAGATGTGGGTGCGGTTGAAAGCGTGCCCAAGCTGAGTTCAAAGGTGTGATCGGGATTGAGACTGGCCCTAACCGCCATGGTAGCGTCAATGATTGCCTGGTTTTGTGCTGGCGTTCCCGCCAGCTGATCAAGTAGATCCTCGATTTCAACCAACTTGGCCTCGATCATTTCCAAGTCGGGGCCGGCAAGCAATTCTTGCGCGACATTGGCCAATCCATCCACCACGTTGAGGATTTCGTTGGGCGTTTTGTTGACGACAGGAATCGGTGTATTCAATCCATCGAGATCGCTTTCCTGCAACAAGGTGACAACTTGGCTGATGACGCCGACCAGATCTTCCAGCGAAAAGCTCTTGAAACTCCCGATGGCTTCTTCCACGTTGTTTGCGGCAACGTCGATCTCAGGTCTTAGCGGATCGGAGCCGGAAGTCAGTGATGCGGTGATCGACATCTCTTGCGCACCGCCAATATGGAACTCTGCGGGCAGAAACGTCAGCAGCGAACCATCAATAGGTAGCGTTGCAGAGCCTCCGTAGGTGAAGGAGGGTGTTAAGTTCAACTCAGACAGTGCGTCGAGACGCAACTTCGGACTAGTGCCCAAAGCCAGCTCAGCATCGACGGAAAAGCTCAGTCCACCGTCGACAACACCCACGTCGAGAATGCCGAGAGAGGCGACCAGGTCGATATCGCTGGAGTCCACCCTTGCGTTGGCAAAGAGGCGACTTGATGTCGCGTCGATATAGAATTGATCGATGACCGAACCCAGGAAGAGTGGATCACCGAGGATCGTATCGCCCACCTGGGTTTCGTCTTCTGGAGTATTCGGATCGTCGCTGGCAATGATTGCGGAACCGAGGATACCCAGCGTCGCGCCAATGGCGCTAGGACCGAACTCGTCAGTAACGCCCTGTATGCCGAAGGAATCGCTACCGGTGGGAGTCGACAGATCGACGACTTGAACTTGGTCGCCGACAAAGGCAACTTGTAGTTTCCCTCCGCCTCCAGCAGATTCGATCTTCGCCTTGACATCGCCGAGGTCGTTGGAAAAGTCGAGGTTCACCAAAAGATCGGAACCGTCTCTTAGATGAATCGACAGGTCGCCGACGTCCCCCGTCTGTCCTGCCGTGAAGCCCAGCAGACTGCCAGCGGACGTGATGGTGATTCCGTTGATGGTAGGATCGTTGGCAATCAGCCGCAGCGCGCCGCTGGCGGCGACGACTTCAACATTCGCCAGTCCATCGACCGAAACGCCCGCAGCTGCACTGATGGCGATGCTTAAATCCGAAGCAAGATCATCGACACTGGAGTTGTCAGCGATGTCTTCCTGCGACAAAGAAATCGAGATCGGCTCGATGGTTCCGCCAAAGCGCGAGATATCAAAAGCCAATGCTTGGGCCGTGGGTGGAGCGTTGCGACCGGCAGAAGGAATGGGCGCGCTCGTCACGCCTACTTTGACCGCCGTCCCTTGACCATCGGCCAAGGAACTCAGCAGTGTCGTGGCATCGACGGTGATTCCAGCACCGGGAGGATCCAGGTCAAACCCAGCCACCAACTCAATGCCCGCTTGGCCGCTAAACGTCGCTTCCGCACCACCTGCGATATTCAGGTCCGCGAATCCCAGATCAAGTCCCTGGCTGAAATCTACTCCGACCGTTTCGCTAAAGTCGGTTCCCAGAGCGATGTGGAATGCAACACTTCGCACCGGAGTATCCGAATACGTGAGCGAAGCGTCAAAGGGACCGCCAGCGAATTGCTCTTGGATCAGACCGTCGAGCGTGTGAACCAGATCTTGAATCGTGTTGGCACGAAACTCGCCAATGGCTGCTTGGCTCGCCCCCAGACCTAACTCGGTCCTGGCGGTATTTTCATCCTGAGTTTGCCCTTCGGAAAATCCGAGCGAGGTGGCGCCAGAAATGGTGATGTTGGCCGTCGCTCCGTCGATCACCAGTAGTTGCACCGCTTCGCCAGCGAGTACAGCCGCAACCCGCGAGTCCAACTTTGCCTCTGCCAACTTCGCATTCAATAAGTCGACGAGATCGGCCGGCTGCAGGCTCGCCCGCGTGTCTACAGCCGAAAGGGAAATCGAATAATGGTCACTATCCAGCTGAAGTCCTATCAGGACGTCATCCGTGACTTGCGAAGGAGCGGCGAATGGGGCAGTCAGCTGAATCGTCCCGACATCAAAGGAGATCCCAATGGTTGGATCGATCGTGCGAAGTGTGAGACGATTCCCAAACGCACTATCAAATACCCGAACGCTCCGCTCCGCTGCGTCCTCCGGAGCCGCCTGAGTCGAGGCATCGAAACGAACCCACATGGAGCCCCGCTTAAGTTCGTCTACGGTCGCCGATTGGAGTTCGCCATCGGTATCGGTGTACTCGATGACGCTCCCCACTTTTACGCCTAAATTGAAGAGATTCAGGTCCCCGCCGAATTCAATTTCGTAACGCGCGAAACCTGATGGCAGCGGCTCGACTGAGTTGGCTAGCGGTATTGCAGTCACGTCGGCGATGGCGGCGATCTGGTCGGCTGAAAATGGCTTCTGCCGCTCCGCAACCAGCTGTTCACCTAGACCCGCGCTCGCGAGTGCGTCGTTCACATCATGGAACAGATCATCGATTGTCGTGTTGTCGGTAGTGGCTGACGCGGGAACCGTGACCAGTATGGGTGACCCGCCTTCGATTCGAATCGAGAATAAAGCATCTTCGGAAAGCACACCGTCGGTGACCTGAATGTCGTCGGCGCCAACCAGCTTGGGATTGAAGTACAGCTTGCGGGCGAAGTCCTGAGTTGTGTCTACGAAGTCAACCAATTCGCTAACCGCACCATCGACGAACGGAATTCCGCCTTCCACATCCAGCTGGTCAGCGATGTCTTGAACGTTGTTGCCCAACTGGACGAACATCGAGACGACGTCTTCCGGAGTCAACGAATCGAAATCGCCTATCGTGTTGTTGATGGTGATGTTATTGCTGAATAGATTTCCCAGTTCGCTAAGGCTTGCAAACGACGCGGGCCCGGGTGTGGAGCCATCCGTCGTCGTGAAAACGCCGACTTGTCCCGGAATCGAAGTGCCCGCGAATTCGGGACGCACTTGGATGCCGTCGATGTTCAGCGATCCGGTAAAGCTTGGATCGAACGCAGATCCGGGACTTCCGATAATCTCCGAGAGTGTCGCTTGCCCAGATGCATCAGGATCGTCGATATCTACCCCGAAGGTAGCTGTCAGCTGAATGCCGTCATTCGCAGCGATCGCCGAATCCTCTTCCAGCACCGCGCTGAGAAATCCGAGAGTTGCTCGGGCTCGAGGATCGTCCAGGGCCGCGCTCAATTCCACACTGACTTCGGGGGCTTCGTCATCGATAACAAAGACTCGTTCACCGGCTGGGACACCACTGCCAAGCTTGATTCCCAGCGGCAAACGGATGGTTGGCGCAGCTGAGATCAGAAACGTTCCGGATGCTTCAAACTCCAGGCCTGGAATCTCTTCTCCAAAGTCCAAAGAGGTCTCGAAGTCTAGTGGTACCGGCTGAATCACAGGTGTCAGCGAAAGAGTTTGTGACCCTTCGTCGTATGCAACCGCCCCAAAGTCGATCCCCAGAGGCCCCGCCAGTTCATGGAGCAGCTGACCGAGTCCCGGCACAGCCTGCTGAGGATCGTTGTAGTGCATCAGCGCACTGCGCAGTTGATCGCCGAGCGTTCCACCGATTGGAAACTTCAGACCAGGTTCGACGATGTCAGGTACATCGTTGCGTGATGCGGGATAAGCCAGGATCACCTCGCGCTTGGAGACAGCTTCGATGGTCGCCGAGAACTCGTCACCGGTCGAAGCCCGAAATGACATCTCATCGCCCGGTTTGATTCCAAGGGAACTGAGATGGTCCTCGCCTGCGCTGAGCGTCGCTCTAAAACGCTGGACCTCCCCGGCCGTTTCCGGTAGAGAAATCGATAGGACTTCGGCCCCACTGAATTCGCGTTTTGCTGCCGGCGTTGAAAGCAATTCACCGATGGACTTGTTGAGCAGGGGAATCTTGGTCTGGCTGACCTGGCCGTCTAGCAGGCTGTCATCCAGCCATTCGGCCAATCCGACCAGGGACTCAATGACGACTCCAGCGGAGAAATCGAGTTCCAGTGGTGACAGATCGGCGGTAAAGGTAGGAGGCGTCGTATCAAACAGATTCGAGTCGCTAACTTGGATACTGGGCAGATTCGGAGTCGCTGCTCCCAGGGCCGTCCCGTACAGGTTCGCTGACAGGTCCAAATCGACGTTCAGTGTTCCACTTGCGGCAACGCTGACTCGCTGACTCAGGGGTGCCGCACCATCGGCGATCGCGATCGAAGCTCCGGAACTAACTGCGAGAGCCTGGGCATCCATCGTGCCTGTGATCGGTCCGAGAGCGAAGTCGAAAGTAGCGCCCGCCGCGTCCAACGTAGCTGCTACGTCGAATTGATGGAGATCAAAAAACGAAGCGGTACTGGTCGTCTGATCCAGACTCAGTCCGAGCGAAAGGCGCAGATCGGCGCTGACATTCACAGTTGCCGTCGCATCCGCCCCCAACTGAATGCCGGTGTCGGTCCACTCGGAACCTAGAGCACCAAAAGAAATCGGGACGTTCCGGTTCTCATCAACGGCCAGAGCCAAGTCGAATTTGAGCGTATTGGTTTCCAAATCCAATCCGCCGGACAGATGAACCGGTGTATTGACGCTGTAGAGATGATTGGCGATAGCGTCCCGCAGGCCGATCGCCGATGGCTCGAGTCCGACATTGGCCGAATCATGAAGCTCACTAGTGGGATCAAAACTCGCGAAGTAGTCCGCCGCTACCTGTTCAAACTGCAGCAAATGTCCCCAACGTCGACTTGGCTGATCCGCATCGACCAGGTCATTAAGCGACTTACCGATTCCGGGAATAACTTGATTCAGTGCGTCGTTGGAACTAATGGAATCTGCCGCCTGATCGAGCGAACTGAGCAAAGTCAGTATTTGATCCTGCAGCGCATCGCTCAAAACGATGTCCTCCAAGACATCGAGAGAACCTTCAGACAGATTCCCAGCTCCAAGCGAGATAACGGATGTCCCGAAGGCTGCCAAGTCAAATCCGGTCGCGCTGTCAGTCAGATTGAGAGGGAGAGTGAGATCGCCGCCATGGGTATGCCATTGCTCGACGCCCTGGAGCGTTTGGTCGGAGGTAAAGGTACCGGCAAAAACCGGCGCGACGATGACGGGATCCAGCCCTGGGGTCGCCGTCAACAGCCGACGCTCTTCCAGCGACTCGAGACGTCCGATCAGGCTGCGACGGAACAACTGCCGACGCCATTTTTTGGTTTTGCAGCCGCGAGCCCGACCTTTCCCAAAGGGTATTCTCATAGTTCTTCTTTCAGCGGGGCCGATAAGCCTGGTACGGGTGCCATTCCCAAACGGAGTTCCAAAACGGACTAAAGTTCCGGAAGAATTGGGACGAAGAGGAATGCGCAGAATGATGGCGAGGTGGGAGGTCAAATTGCACGCCGGGTGCCCGCGATGGGGCGTGGTCAAACCCCTCTAATCTCTTGTCCTGCACTTCTGCAGGTGGGGCCTGGCATTCGACTTCAGTTCCTCATTTTTTTCGTTTGGAAAAGCATGAGAGGGCTTCCGCCTAAAGGGTGGCGTGTCGAATCTCGAGCCCTGTAGTCTAAAACCACGAAGAAACGCAGCCTGTCTACCCAGATGCCTCAGAATCTCTGTAAACTGCAGAGCTTGTCGCGATAGCCGAGTGTCTACGGCAGTGAACTCTCCGCTGAAAACGAGAATTCACCAAGCCTGCTCGCACCGCGCCCGCCACACCGCGCAGCACATTCTCGCCGGAGATGGTGAGGCATTGGCCATCTTGCTCCAGCGCTATCGCGACCGGTTGAAGAGGATGGTTGCTTTGCGGCTGGATCGACGCTTGCAAGGACGAGTGGACGCTTCCGATGTCGTACAAGAGGCTCTAATCGAAGCCGCCCGGCGGATCGAAGACTATGCCGCCGAGCCCCCAATGGGCTTCTACGTGGGGCTACGTTGGTTGACTGGCGAGAAGTTGCTGAACACGCATCGTCACCACCTAGGCGCACAAAAGCGCGACGCGGCGCAGGAGGTCTCACTCTACCGCTGCCTTCCGTGAGAATTGATAAGCACGGATCAGCAAAGTTTCCTCAAGTCATTTTGAGTCCTCTTCTCGGCGGGTAAACGCGTTACAATACGCCAGTGCTTTGTCAACACTAAAGATTTGGGTAAAGGGGCCAGGAGTCAATTGTGCACAGCACCCGAAGGGCCGCTGGCGGCAATTGACTCCTGACC
>JANQJJ010000338.1 GCA_028281725.1 Pirellulaceae bacterium
ACGGACGCCGTGGGTGCGGTCACGTCGTTTCAATACGATGCGTTGGGCCGGGTGATCACCCAGACGGAACCCGATCCCGATGATGGCGGCCCCTTGACCTCTCCGGTTACTCAGTTTGCCTACGGCGAACGAGGCCTGGAGACCGTCACGGATCCACTTACTCGTGTGACATTGTACGAGCGCGACAATCGGGGCCGAGTTACGTCCATGACCGACTCGTCGGGCGCCGAGACCGACTATGTCTACGATTTCTATGACAATCTGTTGGAACACATCGCACCCGACCCAGACGGGCCCGGACCGGAGGGCCGTCCGACGACTACCTTCGGGTATGATCCCTTCGACCGTATGGTTTCCCAGACCGATCCGCTCAATGGCACCACCTCCTACGAGTACGACCAGGCGTCGAACCTGGACAAGCTGACCGACCCGAACAACAACATCACCGAGTTCGACTACGACAATTGGAATCGGATGACCAGGGAGACGAATTCTTTAGGCTCTCGTATCTACACCTACGATGTGGCCGGGAATCTTACGCGGACCATCGACCGCAACGGCCTGATCGTCCAGTACACATATGATGCATTGGATCGCCAGGTCGAGGAAAAATGGTTGGCTCCGCTGTCACAAGCGCCTACCGTTACCGTCAGCACCACCCGGGATGGAGAGATTGTCGGTGAACAGCAGACCGTCGGCTGGACGGCGCCGGGCGCCACTGGCATGTCTGGTACCTTTCAGCTTTCGTTGGATGGCCACTCGACGGGCCCCATTGCTTGGGATGCCGACGCGGCAACCATCCAGGCTGCCTTCGAAGCCTTGCCAAGTGTTGGTGTGGGAAACGTAGCGGTCTCCGTTTTGGCACCAGACACGGTCAGTCGTACGATTTCACTGGCCTTTACCGGTAGCAAAGTGGGCCAGGATTTGTCGCAGACGCAGCTTGATCGCGGTGGCTTGGTTCGTACACCGCTCGTCGGGAGTATCCCTCTGATTCAGCAGACTGATGTCCAGGGGGGATTGATCTCGGAGGAGCAGGAGATTCAGGTCTTCGGGCTGGGGCCGCTCGGCGGAGAGTGGTATGTCTCCTACGCCGGCGAGGTTTCCGAGCCGCTGTCGCCCAGCGCCAGCGCATCCACGATTCAAGCGGTGCTGAATGGATTTGACGGTATCGACAATGTGACCGTCACCGGCGTACTTGGCAACTACACGATTACCTTCGGCGGAAGCCAGTCGACGACCGATATGCAGCAGATCATGGCCGACGGAGCGAATCTGACAGCCGGCAACATCGAGCATACGATCTCCACGGAGTATAATGCGGCCGGCGAGTTGGCTTCGGTCTCGGAACCATCGGCGACCTTCGGAATCGATCGAGATATTGTATTTACTCGGGACAACCTGGGCCGAGCCACGAATATCACCAGCACCTACGATGCCGGGAGTCTCAGTACCCTGTCGCTCGACCAAACCTTCGACGCGGTGGGCAATCGGACCGAGCTGTCGGCCACTCTAGATGGTCAACCGGACTTCATCAATAGTTACACTTACGACAAGCTGCGCCGGATGACCGAAGTGATTCAGACGGGGCAAGCGGGTGCCATTTGGATTCTCCCGAAGCGGGTCACCCAATCCTACAACGCCTTGGGACAGCGGACCAATATCTCTCGTTTCGAAAGTACCAGCACAGCTAACCCGGTCGCCACCACCGATTTCACCTACGACACGGCCAATCGGCTGAGCGGCATTGCGCACGAGCAGGGCCTGACCAATCTCAATACGTATTCTTACACGTACGATTTCTTGTCGCGTTTGGCCACCGTCGATTCGACCGCTGAAGGACTGACCACCTACTCGTATGACCGACGTTCCCAGTTGTTGGGGGCTACCAACACCGGCGTCCCCAACGAATCGTTTGACTACGATGCCAACGGCAATCGGAACACGGGCTATACCCTCGTTTCGGAAAACCGAACCACGGCGTCGCCTGGTCTGACCTACGAGTATGACGCCGAAGGGAATATGACCCTGGCCACCGACGGCTCGAGCTTTTGGTGGCGTTTTGAGTGGGATCACCGAAATCGTTTGATCGAAGCATCGGACACGTCGAGCGGTCAGCAGATTGTATATGAATACGACGCGTTCAATCGCTTGCATCGGCGTGCAGATTCCTCAGGCACAACCTATTGGGTTTATGATGAAGGCATCAATCCAATCATCGAGTTCGGTAGCGGCCCAAGGCAGTTGTATTTGTGGTCGGATGCGGTAGACGATTTGTTAGCTGCCGAGGAGATTCCGACTGATCCGAATCTGGGAAATATCCTGTGGGCCTTGTCGGACCACTTGGGAACGATTCGCGACATTGCTGACCGAGACGATAACACCGGAGTGACCAGTGTCGTCAATCACCGCCGTTATGACGCTTTTGGCAAGCGTATTTCGGAGACCAACAGCAGCGTGGATCTCGTCTTTGGTTACACCGGCAAGCTGTTTGATGAGGCAACTCAGCTTCAAAACAACCTGAATCGCTGGTACGACCCCAACCTCGGCAAATGGATCAGCCAAGATCCTATCGGATTCAACGCAGGTGATGCAAACCTGTATCGGTATGCGTTCAACCAACCCACTCGCTTCACCGATCCGAGCGGAAAGATTGTTCCGCTAATCATTCTTGGTGCTGCAGCAGGGGCGAATTATTGGATCTGGGGGAACAATGCCGAAGCGATTGATGATCTTGTGAATGATCGACCTTTAAACTACGACAACACCCCTTACACCAGTAAATATTGGAAGGGTGCTGCGTGTTCAACTGGTACGGGTGCAGTGGTGGGAGGTGGCATCGGTCTGTTACCGGCAGCCGCAACACCTTATGTGGCAATTGGGGGTGGTGCATTGGGTGTCGGGCTTGAAGGACCGCAAGCGTATCACCAGTATTCGAACGGCAACTATGCATCCGGAACGTTTCACCTCGGCATGGGAGGGCTATCAGCGTATGGTGGGTATAAGGGTGGTTTCGGGCGTCCAAGCATCCGCCCGATGCATCCAGTTGAAGAAAGAATTCCTGGCGTTTCGGTCATCGACGATGCAAACGGTATGTTCACTATTCTCGTCGATGAAGGAATGGCTAATAGTTCCGGGTACCTGACACAGAACTTTGCATTCCCTCCGATGCGACCCCGCATGTCAGGAATGGGGCATGGTCCATTCGTTCACGGCCTCCAAAATGCGGCTGATATAGGGCCAATGCTATGGTCGAACACCTTGCGAGGTGGAGTAATTCGACCTGGCGGGGACTTTCCAGCAGCAAAGGCCTTTCAGTGTAGTGTCGATGACTTTACTTCATCCGACAGAATTCTCTTGGAATTCTACACAGATGCACAACCGAAATCTCATCCTCGTGGTTTCAAATTCTGGCCTTGGCAAGGTGACCGATCGTGGAATGCTCCGGAGTTTAATGAAATCCAAATTCGTCCAACGCGCATACGATTACCTGACGGCACGATAATTCCGACAGATGGACTATAGCATGGAAAACGCACAAGTTAGCTGGCTAGACGAACAGTCTTTCGAAAACCAATGCGGGAATGGCTTTCACCAGAACACTCAAGGGATTCAAGGTACTTGCGGGGTCAAATCGGTCATATTGAACGAGCCTCACGTAGAGAATAATGAGTCTCCTTTTATTTATGGTGTTCGGCGATGGTTTGGGAGATGCAATGGAGTTTTCTTCACTTGCGATTTATTCGAAGGTCCTAAAGGGACGCCAGGCAGAGTTAGATTCGCGATATGCTGCGAGTTTCGTGACTTCCCCTATTGGTCTGTGGTCAAGCAGCTAATGCCTGTACTGAACTACCTCGACGATTGGAAGTTTTCGAGGATCACGAGTCCGTACGAAGAGTTGGGAGCCTGCCTTCTGAGGATTTCTGATGATTGTGAGTCCGCAGATTTACTCTATTGCGCTGAAAGCATAGAAGAGGCTCGTGGTCTGGCTCAGTTTCTTAGCAAAATTCAGCTGAGGCAACGATTAGTGATTGGAAGTGAATATGCTAAGTCCCCGCTAGACACTGAGACGACCGCGCGGTGAGTATCAATTCAAGTGGTGATTACTCGCGGTCGTAACGGCCAGGAAGGCTTGGGTTCCAGCAGAGGCGAGTGGAACGGCTGGCCGATCGGTGGAGATGACCGAGACGCAACCGAATGGAATGTTCGGGTTTTGGGGAAAAGACGCTCAGAGCTCAGTCGAGCATGCCGACCTGTTAACGCGGATGCAAATTGCAATACAACCGCGCCCGCTGGTACGATCCTCAGCAAGGCAGATGGATCTCCCAAGATCCTATAGGCTTCGCCGGTGGGGATGCGAACCTCTATCGGTATGTAGGGAACGGGCCGACGAATGCTACCGATCCCTCTGGTAACGTCATTATCTTCGTACATGGGATTGCGGGCCACAACACTGAAGAGGTTGAGCAGCTCACGGCAATGATGAATGCTTATTGGGATTCAATCGGTGAGGAGAGGCAGGAGATAATTCACTTCTACTATGGGTTCGGGAACAACCAAACACCATTCGGTCGACAGGACGCGTGGAATGACACGTGCGACCCAGACAACCAGTTTGCCGGCGATCGTCTCGGCCAGCTTCTGCTTGACTTACTCGACAATCGAAAGGCTCTGAGAAGTGACGAACCTATAAACGTCATTGCTTATAGCAACGGCAGCAATCTTGCGTGGCGAGCAGCTGGGATTTTGGCACGAAGGGGTCGTCAAGCTAACCAGTTGTTGATCCTAGGCGGTTCACTTGACCAGGACAACGACATGAGTCGTTTTCCCAAGGCATTTGAAAGAATCTACAATTTCTCATCGAAGTCTGATGGTGCGACTTGGTGGGTTGACGGCATCGGCTCCCAGGGTTTTCACGCTGGAGTTGCGAACGGTTCATCGATCTTTCAGCTTTGGATCAAAGATATCTACCATAGCCGCCGTGAACTCACCAAAAAGTTCCCGTCAGCAACTCCGTGGACTGGTGACAACTATTGTCGGAAGTACCAAAATGGCAAATGGGAGTTCGGCAGCTACTGGCTGACGGCATTCATGGTGATTGACTACTATCAGGCGATACTGGAGTCATCTGGCGATGGTCGAGTCTCGGGTTTCGACTACGACACTAGCGACGAATCACCAACACGCGTCCCTGTAACCGTTCCTCCCGAGTGGTTCAAATAGCATGGACGTTGAACGAAGCTATCCGGTATGGAAACAATCGATTGCATCTGTGTTCGCAGCTGTGGCGGTTGGCATTGGGCTCTGGATGAGGATTATTGGCGGCGGCTGGCTACTCATCCCTCTGTTCTTACCCTATCTAGTGTTCGTGTTTTTCAGTGCCTCTGTTTTATTCCTTTCCATCAAGAAGCAAAAACTGGCCGTTGGTCTAACGACTGCCTCGGGCATCGCGAGTCTTTTCGCGTTTGCTTTTCAAGTGGACTACGGAGATGACGGACCAGTGTGGTTTGCAATCGCTGCTGTATTGGAAAGTGACGTGACTCAACGAACCGCTGTTCCGAAATGGTGGATTACAAATGGGGCAAGTGCATTCTTGGAGCTCATTCTATTCATTCCTGCAGTCGTATTGTTGATCTGCATTTTGAGCCGCAGAGAAAGCAAGGTCAGGCCTCTTTGATTTGGAGGTTTTACGTGCGACGCTTGTGAGATGGCTAGATCACCACGCGCGGACGAGGCGGGTGGGCTCTATCATGCCCTGAATCGCGCCAATATGCGTGCTAAGATCTTCGAGAAAGAAGAGGACTACTACGTTGCCTTGGCTGCGGAAATCGGAGCCTGATCCGCAGCTGCTGTCCCGCTGGCCCCTGGCTCGACTTCCCGGCTGGGGCGAACGCGTCAACCAGCCACTATCGAAACAGGAACTGGCTGCAGTTCGGCTCTCACCGCAGCGGGGGCGTCCTCTTGGTGACGAGACGCGGGTCGAGGCGATCGTACGCAGGCTCAACCTGGAGTCCACCATGCGTCCGAGAGGCCGCCCTAGAGTGCGATTCCCAAAAGATGGAAACATCCCCCTTTTGCCCTGTGTTCCATATTTCGCATCGCCGGTTAAAATACTCCACTCACTGGAAGACTGTCGTGCTACTCAAACATCCTTTCGGTTTATGTTGCTGATCGTAACTACCGCCTTCATTGCGACCGGCGCCTTTTTTCGGGAGGCGCAACGAGTAGGTATTCATCCTGGCAAAGCAGCAAGTGTTCCTTTTTTGAACGCGAGTATTCTCCTTAGTTTTTCCTTGGTTGCTTCCCACTGCCTTTCGGGGCTTTCCTATGCCTTTGAAGCTTCTCCGCAAGTTGAATATTTCATTGGTTTGATGCTTAACTTGATGATTCTTTGCCTGTTTTTCAGGTCCATCAGTTTGAGCTGGAAATCTCTTTTTATTGCTTCGCAATCTTTCCAGTGAATGGTTTAGAGTGTTTCTCCATTCGCAAAGCCTGAAACTCAGTTTTCTCTCGCCTGCGTGCACGCGCGTACGAAGGCTGAGTGATGTTCAGGTGGCCAAATCCGGCTCCCTCACCATCATTCCTCGTTCATCCACCGCTTCTTGAACAGCTAGAACGGGAACTACAAGTGCTTAGAGCGTCTTCAGCTTTGTCATCGGGATGTGCGTTGAACGAGGCCAGCTCCAGTGCCGCTTGTCGGGACTAGTTGCTTCCTACGTAAAACCTGAAATTACTCTAAAACGAAACTGGGCAACTTCCAGGTATGTGCTGTCTTAAGGGAGATGCGAGGGCGCCAAGCAGAATCTGGAGAAAGGGAGTGAGACATAGTTGACAGCGCTGGACCGGGGCATGTTGCCGAGGGGGCTTCCGCCCGGTAGCGACTGCCTGGCACTGGGATATCGTCGTGATTGTTTGGGGGAACCACCAACCAACCCACACCGCGAACGTAACAGTCGGTCCGAAAGCCAGACTATTAAGCTGTTCCCAGTTAGAATTCGATCTGCATGCCATCTTGGGCGACGACCATTTGGAGATCAGCCGTTTGATGGGGCGAGAGAGTGAACTCGCAGCCCAAGATTTCGGCGAGCGGATTGATATGAATCAGCAGAGTCTGTTTGGGCTGAGTCTTTTCGACAATCTGAGTCACGCCGGAGAGCCAACTGTGGCCGGTCTTCTCTCCTAACGCCTGATGTTCATCGCCGAAGTAACACTCATGCATCAGCAGGTCGGCGCTCTGGATCAACGAAACATACGATGCGTCCGGTCGGGCTACCGTATCGGTCACATAGGCGAGTTTCTTTCCCGACGCCTGAACGATGTATCCAATCGATCCACCGGGATGCTCCAGTGGAAACCAGCACAACTCGATTTCTCCCAATGCCAAGGTTCCCGACGAGCCAGGCAGCGGCACAAACTCCATGGATGGCTTCACAGGAAAGATTAACTCGTTGTACAGATGCGTTCGAACCGCCGCCAGCTTCTCTTGCTCACCGAATAGGCGGATGTTCTTCAGGGATGTCACCGCCAGGGCGTCCACCAAGAACGTCAGTCCGACGATATGATCCAGATGCGCATGAGAGAGTAAAATGTCGAGTGATTCTCGCGGCTCAGCCAGTAGGCGCTCGATCAAGCGAAACATTCCGGTCCCGGCATCCAGCACCAGCGACCATTCGGGCAGATAGTAGCAGGCGGTATGCCTGGTGGGACTCGGGTGAAAACCGGTTGTGCCGAGGCAGTGAATCAGCATCAGACTGGCGCGTCCCGCAGATGGTTAGACATGAACAAGCAATCGAATGGAAACCAGGATTCCTCAAAATCGTGGGCTCTATCCACATCACCGCGAGGCTCCGGGTTCACTGCCGAGCCCCGCCCGCTGCCAAGTTAGTTTCCGCTGGGGGAACCGCCGGCAGGCGGCTGGACCGGCGGAGCGCCGAACAGCTTTTCCAGTCCCCGCGAAAGCCCCTGTTGCAGGAGGCCGCGAGCGGCGCCTTCGACGGTTTGGCGTCCAAATTGCTGCAACAACCGGGTGTCGACTTGAGGACTTGATAGCGTACCACGCATTGGGAATTGAAGCGACTGCCCACGCATTCCGGCTAACAACGGACTTTTCTCGACCCAGTCATCCGGGATCGGCATCGTAGCCAGCAGCTCCATTTGACCGTCGACATTGACCGTGCCGGCCGTGGATATCACCGCGTCGCCGACGCGTACCCTCAGGTCTCGGTGGCTCACATTGCCGTCGACCATCTGGAAATCGATGCGCTGCTCGGGCATACGCAACCAGACCTTCTGACTGCTGACTGCCTGCGTAAAATCTTGCTTGCGAATGGCTTCAATTTGTCGGAACAGCGTAATCACCTGATTCGATAGCGGGCCCGGCCCAACTTCCGCATCATGGATCACCAACTGCCCCATCACGGTTTGACGGCGGGGGTTGGTAGGATTTAAGGATGCTTGACTGAGCGTCAGGCTCAAGCGACCGTCCACGCTCGTGGCCTCCGCCAACAGCGGCGTTACGTACTTCAGCCAACCTTGGCACATCTCTTCGGTGATCTCGACGTTTTCCAGTACAGTCATGGGCTTCTGAGTAATGATCAACTCCGGCGCCGTCAAGTCGCTCAGGATGTCCCACCTCAAGGTCCCGCCGCTGACGGGAATTTCGGCGGTGCTCGCCAGCTGACCATCGGTGACTAGGACGGGCACATCCGCTTTGCCGACACTGATGCCAGCCATGCGAGCTTGCTCCCAGCCGACGCGCGTCGATGTTCGCAGCCCAGAGAGCGCCGACGCGGTGTCCCCGCCGTTGCCGATCCACTGGACGTCGATCGGAACGGTCTGTTGGCCGACCAGTTCAATCTGGCCGCCCGTCAGCGGCCCCAGTTTGGAAGCCAACTGAGCCGAATCATAGACCGCTTGGCCCTTGAGCTGAATCGACTGCTGGTCGCCTTGAGTTCGATAAATCAGGTTGCCGGAATAGTTCATCCACGGCATCTGGAATTGCACCTGCTCGACATCGACCGAGTTGTTTTCGGCGGTCCAGTGGCCGCTAAGTGCGGCGGTGACCGAGGGTTCGTTCCAAAGGGGGCGAGGACCGGCCGCTGCGGCATCACGAATGAGCAGGACGAGTTGCTCTCCGGTTGCCTTCATGCTGGCTTGGGCCGACGCGGCTGCGACTTGCCAATTCAGTTCTCCCGTAACTCGGCCCGTCGCGCTCATCTGCGAAGTGGGTTTTGCCGCTGCGACACCGGGTTCGACCGTCGCCGCGGCGAATTGCCGGGCGCTGGCGCCGCTATTCATGTTCTTCATCAGGCGATCCAGATCCACGAGAAACATGGCACGTCCCACGCGGCCACCGCTGCCGTCGGCAGCAGCAGAATCCAAGGCGCTAAGTGAAAAGGACGTCGACTGGACTTGAAGATTGTCCACCATGAGCCGCGTTAGATCGGACGTATCCACTCGGCCTTTGAAGTTACCAATCATCTGGGCTTCGGACAGTTGCATCTGAGGTGTCGCAATTTCCATCGGCTGGCTGTTCCAGTTGGCTTGCAAGACCTCGATGTGCTGCATGTCGACGCGTCCTCCAACGGCCAAGTTTAAGTTGCCGCGCATCTGCAGCTCCGGCGGCTCGGCCAGCCACAGGGTTCCGCGGCGCTGCCAATTCGCCAGGGAGCCTTCGAGATTGAAGTGAAAGCCGGCCGGAGGCGTGTCGGACACTCCGCCTTGAGATTGGATCAAAGCCAGAGGCTCTTGCAATTCAAAAGTCAGTTTTTCGCTAGTCGAAGTCAGGATCAGCTGGGCGTTTTCAATTCGTTCGGGGCCGCCATTGGCGAGTCGAGCGGTCGCGTCTAGCGTTCCGTTCCACGCCGGTTCTTCGTGTTGTCCTCCGGCCGCTGAGCTGATCGCCAGCGGTGTGGTCGTCAAGGTTCCTTGAGTCCGGACCAGGTCGTCAGCAACCAGCTGCCACGTCACGCTCGCATCTGCGGAACCCGTCATTGTACGGATTGGCAACTCGACCCATTGGCTGACGCGCTGCTGTAGGAGGTCGAGATTCAGGTTGCCGGAGAGCTGTCCCGACTCGAGCGTGCCTCCACCTTGGACGCGGCAGAATTCCGCAGTGCAACGGGCACCAAATTCAACTCCTTGGCCGGTTTGTCCCAAAGTCATTTCGATTGCGAGCGGTTCGTCCCAACTCAACCGCTGCCCCGCTGCCATGGCTTGCAGGCCGCCGAGCTGCAGCGTGGCGCTACTGGTTGTTGTTCCTCGATCGCCGAATTGTTGAGAGAGGACGAATTGCCCGGTGCCGGCCAGCAGCGTTGTGCCATCACGCATCGGCAGCAGGGTCTTGGCCGCGGTGGTCAACTTGGGTAGATCGACGGAGCCTTGGGCATGAAACGTCGCACCGGGAACGAAGGGGTTTGTCGCGGTCGGCACTTCGATGGGCCAAGGTAAAGTGGCCTGAGCGCTGGCCGAACCAAAATCGCACTGCAGCTGCGCATTTTCAAGCTGGATCTTCGAATCGGCCAGGGTGGCTCGCCCGGCGGCACTGACCAGCGCCACCTCGGCTGGATTCTCGCCGAGTAGTTCGGGCGCGTCGATGGATAGATCTTGCGACTCGAACTGCTGAACGTCGAAACTCCACTGCTGGGCATCGACCAGACTACCCGCCAACGTCGCTGACAGGCGGCCGTGAAGCTCGACAATAGGGATCTCCGGAAACCGCGCGTGAACCACATGCCAGAAGTCGACCGGCACGGAATTCATCTTGGCTCGCACGGCAAATGCGCCGGTTCCATCGGTCTGCTTGACGTCGGCCGCGATGGAGCCCGTACCTTCGGCGATTGTTCCCGATGTTTCCGCAATGGCCGCCTTGAACTCGATCGGCCCGATCACCTGCGACGGCCCTGGCAAGGTAACCGACATTTGCGGGACAGCGACGACCCACTGTTCCGATCGATTTGCCTCCATCAACAGCACTTTGGAATCGACGATTTCAATGGTGCCCGACCCAGGCAGACTCGATGACGACGCATCCGGTTTCTCCTCCGCATCCGCCCCCAGTAGCAGCGGCTCCAAGGCGGTCTCTAAGTTGCTCTTTCCGTCTTGCACCACGACGGCTGCTTCCATGCCTTCGATGCGGATCGTGCCCAAATCGGAACTGCCGGTGACCCAGGCCAAAATTCCTTTTTCGGTTGTGGCCTTCTCGATGCGCGCTAGCAGTTGCCCCTGACCATCGAGCAAACGAATTCCGCCGGCTTGGACCGGCGCGAACCATCCCGCATCGACTTGTTCCAGTTCGACCTTTAGAGGTGCGAGTCCACCGTAACGATCGATTAGGCTGACCAATACCCAGGGAGTGGTGACAATTCTTGGCAGGCAGACGAGGCCCAACAGTAGAACGGTCAGCATCACCAATCCTAGAAAGTGGCGACGTTTCAACTGGGGTCGCCTTCGCGAAGAACGGGAGCTTTCGTTGTCTCGATTGCGGCGCGCCATGTGCCACTGCCTCCAAAATTGCCTAAGCCGGTGTTGGGTTCCAAACTGGATTCTCGCAATCGTCGCAACTCGCCGCCAGATCGAAAATACGGGCAGTCGGAGTGGGAATAGGCAATCTACCACGACTTTAGCTGTCGCGTGCAGCAGATTTCTATGGAGTTGCAGGCGCCCGAGCCGAGGGGTACATTAACGTCCGATGAAGTTGCAATGCTATCAAGCAGGGCGACATCATTTGCCAGAGGCTGGCCGAGTCATTCCTTGGACGGGTCTCTGGTTCCCCTTTGGGAATGGATGTTTCGGGATTGGTCAATCGCGAACGCCTTTAAAGAATCAAACGATCTCTTGCTCCCAATGAACTAACGCGTCTTTTCGTTTCCAACTGAACCATGCCTTCGATGGTGTCGCAGTGATCCTTGGACTTCTGCTGTTGCTTCTGCCGGTGTTGACTACGTGGCGAGTGGGCTACGAGGCGATGCTGCGCGTGCCGGCCCAGAAGTTTTGCTGCTGTTTAGCCCTTCTCCCAGCCTGGCTGGCGGAAAAGGCTTCATGGCCGGACCTCGCGGGTGCCATGCCTTCTGCCGACGACAGGTCACCGCATGAAGCTGCGCCTTTATTGCGAAACCGTCGCACAGACGGGCCGGGTGTTCGGCCGCTTTTCACGGGGAGTTGGCGAGGGCCCGGTGGGGTACTCCCAATTTTTTCAATTGGCACGACGATAGATTGGACTTTGAGACTACGTTGGTGGGCGTGGTCAAGACGTCGATGTGAGAGTGCCCTGGCAGGGTGAACTATCGCGTCGGACTCGTTGGTCAGTTGCAAGCAACCGAGACATTGGTCGTTTTTCTTTGTAGGCAGCTTTCGCGCTTTTTCTGCAAAGAAAGGTTGTCGTAGTGGCTCCTCTTTACACGGTTCAGTCGATGGAGGCGTCAGCGCTTCTGGGCCAGGGTAGCATCGGACTGGGCACCATGATTGCGGCGGTCGTCGGATTGATCGTTGGTGGCGGTGGCGTGTTGTTGATCAACCTGCTCCGCGGACGCGACATCAAGACCCAAGCGCAGACCATTCTTGATCAAGCCCAGAGCGACGCTTCCAACCTCGTTCGCTCCGCCGAGTTGGAGGCCAAGGAAAGCGCCCTGCAAAAGAAGCAGCAGCTGGAGCAAGAAGCCAACAAGCTCCGCGAACAGGTTCGCAAGAAGGAGGCGGCATTGGACCGCCGAGAGGAATCTTTGCAGCAAACGGCAGATGACTTCCGCAAGCAGGAGAAGATGGTTGAAACCAATCAGCGGCGGCTAGCGGAGAAGATGCAAGAAGCCAACAAGCTGTCTGAGGATCTCAAGACGAAAGTCCAAGAACAGTCTCAGCGCCTACAGGAGGCGTCCGGTCTCAGTCGCG
>JANQJJ010000355.1 GCA_028281725.1 Pirellulaceae bacterium
CCCCCATGAACACGCGGGCCAGACGTGCGGCGTAGATCGTGAGCGGGCCGGATCGATTGACAAACGGGAGAGATTCACGCGTTCCCAACAGGAGACTTACCAGCAAGGCGACGCCAGTCGCGGCGATCCCTTGGTAGTAGGAGTAGCCTAGGCCAAAGGCGACGTGACTGGCTACGGACAGAGCAACCAGCGGTAAGAACGCCCCAATTGCCAGGATCAGAATCGTCGGAAGATAGGGGATGCGGCCGATCGCCGCTAGCAGACTAGTCGATTCCTCTTCTCGGGTTGCCAGATAGCCTGCCAGCATTCTCAGCGTCGGCGCCAACGCCAGAATCGTGCCGACCACAGAACCAATCCAGGTCAGCGATTCGGACCAAGTCCATTCACCCATCAACCAGCTTCGCGCCAAAGATTGTCCCAGCGCGTCAACCAACGTGAGCCCTACGATGGATGTGCCTGCTGCGACCCAAAACGCGAGCCGATAGGTTAGATGATTGCGTCCGAGTGCCATGCGCCAGCGACTAGCCGGGTTGCCATGGCCTTCCTTGTGAGAAATCGCAATCCAGCTTTCCAAAGTCCAGCCAACGGCCGCGACAAAGATGGCGATGCAGACCGGTTGCCTGGTAGCAATCAGGCCAGCGACCGCCAGCAACAGGCAGCTGATGAAGAACGTGACTACGAACTCGCGATGACGATCTTGCGAGCCGAGCCAATAGGCGAACATGAGCGGGACGATGGCCAGCCACAAAACTAGTTCCGCCAGCGAGGGCCAAAAGGTACTCACCGAATTGGGCAACCAGGACACCAGAGGCAGGAGCCCGCCGATCAGTTCTTCGGCTGAATGCAACCATCGCAACACCGCATCGTTATAACCAATCGAATTGACGATGCCAAAAACTGCGAAGAAATAGATTCCCAGAACGAAGTGCAACGACAAAAAATTGCGCCAGAATGTCGCGAAGTTGAATAGGGACTCGCCCAGGCCGGAGGGGGACAAATAGTTGGCGTGATGCCGGAGCCAGCTGATGGTCTGAGATCTTGAATCGGCTAGCTCTCGTGTCACCCTCTCTTGAGCCGCTCCGCCGGCAACATCGCCGTAAGGGCCCGCGAGTCCCGCCGGTTTCTTGCACTGATCGAAGAATCGTCCCAAGAACGTACCTGTGTAGCCGCCGCCCGAAACGGTCGACAGAAAGTCAATGTGTTTTAGCCAGCCGGCCCGTGCCAGCGCTTGGATGATGCCCAGGGAGAAGGCCGCGCTACGAATGCCGCCGCCGGACAAAGCAAGACCCAGCGTGTCCTCCGGCAAGGTGGCGTCGTCGGTTTCACCAGCCGGCTCGGGCGATGGTTCAGGCTTACCCGTTTCCTGCGTGGGTTCTTGCAATCCTAGAATCCAAGGCGCTGGCGATGGAGTGCTCATGTCTTGCTGTTTCCGAGTAGGTGATTTGTGTTTTTTGGCCACGATGACGGTCCTATCTGACTAGTGCTTTGTCAACACTAAAGCTTTGGGTAAAGGGGTAGGAGTCAATTGCCGCCAGCGGCCCTTCGGGTGCTGTGCACAATTGACTCCTGATGACTCCTGACCCCTTTACCCGACCCACTTCCGCCAGGAGCCCGCTCAGTCTGTGGATTTACTTTGGTCACCGGGCGCACAGCGTAACCAGCTCGGTCGCACGTTGCGAGCCGCTCTGCGCTTCGGCCTAGCCTATTTCGTTACGCCCGCCCTCTGCCGACGCATGCGGATCAATTCTGCCTCGCGCTCTTCCAGCGCTTTGGGATAGACTCTGCGTTGTTCGTACGCGGCCTGCGATGGCAGGAGCGGCTCGCGAGCAGTGCCACTGCCCAGCGGGGCCGCGTTATCTTCGGACACCACATCTGCCGCTTTCTCAGCAACCATGTAGACGTTGGTCACGATGAAATAGCCATAGATTCTTGGAAAGACGCTCGCATCGACAACTCGGAGACCTTCCACGCCCCGAACGCGAAATCGGCTGTCCAAAACCGCGTCGGGGTCGTTGTCTGCACCGATGCGGCACGTACCGCAGGCGTGGTGCCCCCACGCAACGTGTTTGATCCATCGCCGTTCGTCGTTGTCGAATTTGCCGAGGTCGGGTAGTTCGTAGTTTTCAAACGTTCCCTTCTGAACTCCCACGTCGAGCATCTCCTTGGTGAATTGCACTCCCTCGTGCAGGGCTTCGAGATCCAGATCTTTACCTTCGAGATTTTGGTCACTGGTCGCCCCAGGAAAGGAACGGAAGTTGATATCGGGACGACGGAACGGGTTGTTGTCGCGCAAGGTAACGGTCCCGCCACGATTGCGCGTGCGAGCTTTGAGAATGAGCCACGTTAAAAAACGTTTTTCGTCGGCGGCCGCATCCTCCGTGTCGGACCGCGACGCACCCGGTGCCAATGCGGCCGGCCGAGAGTAGCCGACACTGTAGCCCGGGAATCTGGCCGCCAGAGCAAAGATAAACAGGTCTGGAACGGAACTCTCATATCGGGAACGTTTGATAATCGCCAGCAACCCGCCGTTGGAGCCACAGACATTCTGCGCGCGATTCGGTTGTCCCTGCTCCTGAATCCAACGTGCCAGCTCCGGGTCGTTGTTCGCCTCTGGGCTCAAAGAAGTCAATCGGAGTTCGTCTAAGCTGCGAAAACGATCAGTCAGCTGCGCAACAACGGGAACTTCGTAACGATCCTGCAGGTTTTTCCCGACACCTGGCAGATCGACATGGACTTCGATCTCGTGATCTCGCAGGTGATTTGCCGGTCCGATTCCGGAGAGCATCAACAGCTGCGGAGTATTGAATGCCCCGCCGCACAATAGGACTTCACGGCGAGCGTGAACCGTTACCTCCCGCTCTCGCCAATCCGCTTCGACCGGCTTTGCCTGCGCATCGGCCTGATAGACCTGTTCTCGCGGAAAACAACGCACTCCGACCGCACGCTTTGTGGCTGCGCATCCGCCGACTGGATTTCCGGAGCCCTCAGCCAACTCGATGCCCGTGACACAAACACCGGTCAGGATCTCCAGCCGTTCGGGATGCTTTTGCTGCGCGCCGAGTAATCTCTCGCGTGGGCTGGATCGTCGGCCGTCCTCATCAATGGAACAAGGAATCATGCTGATACCGGCTTGGCTCTTGCGCATGGTTTCCCAGTGGTTGGGGTCGAGTGTCGGTCCGGGACGCCCCTTGAGTACCGAACGAAAGACCTCGCGAATCTGGTCAGCCCCCCGCTCAAAGGCGACGAGTGCCGATTCCAGGATAATCTTCAAGAATTTTTTTTCTTGCTTGAGTAACCGCAGATCTGCCAGTGAAGTATGGAGCCAACCGCCGTGGCCGTGACGCCCGTTCTCCCAACCGGTTGGCAAACGCAACCATCTAAGCAGCCGGCCTAGCCAGGTTTGCGGGCGATCATACAGGCAGTGTTCGAGACGCTCGAAATAGACTCGCATTCGCTCGCCGCGCCAGCTGACATCGCCCGTGGCCTCGGCGATTTCATCCCAATCGTCGGCAGGCCCGCAAATGGTAATCATGGCATTGTGAATGGAGCAGCCTCCGACACCTTGGGCTCGTGGGTAGAAGATGCCTGTTTCATCCTCCCTGGAACCAACAAACCTTGCGTCGTCAGCCGGACGATGGACCTTGGGATCTTGGATCTCGCCGAGTGGGCCTTCAAAGTGTTTCACGAAGTAGCGGAGCGAATGACGCGGGTCTTCCGTCGTCTCGGTATGCAGAATCGGAACGTCCGTTCCCTCGACGACCGCGCCGGGGCGCTTGTCGGGCTTCTTGGGCCCCATTTCGAGGACTAAAACCGAAAAGCCTCGTTCGACCAGACGAGCGGCCAGGGGCGCGCCGCCGGAACCCGCGCCAACGATGACAAAATCAAACGGCGTCGCCTGGTCATCCCATTCGCCTCGTTCGTTGCGCTGATTGGGCCTCTGCCACTGATCTGGAATCGTTTGCATCCGGGTTGTCCTACTCGCAAAATACTCTATCGGGTTCAAGCCACCGGCCAAACACGACTCGAACCGCCGAGGGGGCCTGCTGTGACCGACCGAGTTTCAAAAAGTCTTTACTAGCTCGATCAGCGCGCACTTCTCCTCGTCGGTCAAATGTTGCATGAATTCGTAGTCGTGTCCGCGATCGAGTACTAAGTCGGGGCACTTGCTGACACTCAGTAGCGCCGGAGCTACAGATTGCTCGAACTCCTCCAAACCCGGCTTGTCAGCGCCCTCGCTCCAGTGCCAGTCTTTCAGGTAACCGGATAGTGCCTTGATCGCGACCAGCAAGTCTCCGGGAGGGGCTTGCGGATCGATATTGGCCACCAGATTGACCGGCATTCCTTTGGGGAACGGGCCAATGCGGACATCGCCTCCCAGGCCGGCTAACGATTTGCCCAAGCCGAGTGCGACAAACACGCCGGCGACCAGGCAGATCCAGCCACCGAGCGAAGTGAAACGTGCCAGCACGTTTCTCAGAGGCAGCGCGTCGATGACCAGTAACAGACTTCCTGCCAACAACAGAAGAGCGGGCACATAAGACTGCGCGCGCAACCATGGAAACAGCCAGCCGGATGAGGTCTCGACCAATTGAAGAACTCCCCGAAAGTGAAACGCCAGAAAGATGGCGCCCAGAGAGGCTGCCAACAAGGCAGCACTGGCCAGCCAACGAAACGGCCAGATTGCCTCACTCGTCCTCGGGAATTTTTTAGCATACCACTGCTTAATACGCGTCAGCCGCCAGCTGGCCAGCAATGCGATCCCCAGCACAAAGAAGGCGGCGGTCGGAGCCCAAGGAACAACCGTGCGAACCCAAAATGGACTCCAGCCGGTCATGCCGGCCACGAAACTGGGGACTTGATGCCCCTGAACGATCAGATAGGATTCCGACGAAGTACGCCAAACCAGTCCACCATCTTCGACTGAGTCGGCTGGACTGACGTCATCATCCGTGCTCGGGCTTGCGCGATCGTGGCCGGATAGTCGCTTGCTCGGCCACAGCAGTTTCTCCATCGCGTCTTTGTAGGCAACGAGTCGTCCCGCGACGGTTGGATCGTTATTGAATTTTCCGAGTGCGTTGTTATGAAAAAACGGTGCCGTGGCCCAGGCGCTGATCAAGGTAGGGACACGGTAATAGCCCGGCCCGCCGTCTGGCGGGGCAAAGCTCTTGTGGGCGCCCGAGAGCGGATCGCGGAATCGTATCGTGCCGACCGAGTCGAGCTCCTTGTAGGTAAGCGAAGCGAAGTCCTCCCAGATGTTGTCGTGCATTGCGTTGGTCGCCATCGCACGGCCTGAGTTGGTCTCAGTCAGGGAGACCGGAATGCGTTGATCGGTCGACAAATAGTTCTCTTGCCAGAATTCTGGCAGCTCAACGGCCTGTTCAGCCCACCGACTGTACAGCTTCGGCAGGCGTCCCTCTCCCCGGGTGAGTTGTCGCAGATCGCTTAAGTTCAACTGCAGGTCAGTTCGATTGGCGGGCAATCCGTCGGCTACGATGGCATGCTCAAGCTGAGAGTCGTTGCCGGGCTGGATGCTTGAATGGCAGGCGATACAGCCCCGAGCGAATACTTGACGCCCGAGTTTGAGCGCCGGATCCCACGGCAGGCCACTGAAAGCCTCACCGGAAGTCTCGGTCACCAACGACGCGTCCGGCCCGTTGCCGGAATCGTTGACGTCGGCCTCCGGAGAGACCGTACAGAGATTGTCACTGGCGCTCGGAGTGTCGCCGTCGCGCGGTGGGTGCCATTGGGGCCAGCCGGCCTGCAAGCCTTGGGGCGCGTCCTTGAGCGGCATCGGATTGCTGCTTTTGAGAAAAAACGCCGTCATCGGGTCGACT
The DNA here is from genome assembly GCA_028281725.1 of Pirellulaceae bacterium. GTDB lineage: Bacteria > Planctomycetota > Planctomycetia > Pirellulales > Pirellulaceae > Aureliella. Next base: position 5,835 of record JANQJJ010000355.1, read on the forward strand.
CGCAGCTGAGTCGCGTGCCAATACACCGAGTTTTCTTCGCAGTCGAGCAGCTTAAATGGTTGCTGCTGTCTGAATCCGAAGATGGTGTTGTGGAGTTGGATCCAGCGTTGATGATAGGAGCCAATGTTCAAGTAGACGCGGGCCAAGGCAATCCACGTTCCGACACTGTCCGAGCCGTCGACCAGGACGCGTGCCACGGCCCGCGGGTTGCCCTCGAGTTCGTTCTCCGCGGCCAGAATATCGGGCGGAAAGATACCGCTGGGATACTTTTGATCCCAAAGGCCCGGATAAACGTTCGATTCCGGGCTCAGCTGTTCGGGAGCATTGTGCAGCGAACGACGGACCCGCCAGCCCAAGCCGAAAATGGCGTTCATCGTGTTTGCGTTGTTGATGTTGTCCGACGCAATCAGAGATGTATCGATCGTGCCCGGCATTTGCGAATCGAGTACATGATAAAAATAGTTGTCAGGCTCCAGCGTGTTGCCAAACACGCCGCGTACGCGCATATACTGAGCACCGATCGTCGTGGACAGATTTTCCCACTTGGGGTACTCCGGATCGACAGGAGGATTCAAAGGGTGCGGACCGACGTGGCAAAAGGAGCAGGCCATGCCAACTCGAAAGGGGCGAATGGTCGACGGACTACTGGCATAGGCCGGGTCGCTATAGTAACGCTCCGCGTCAAAGCGGTTGTCGCTAGCTTCCGTGAACTCCGGGTTGGGAAACAGTCGGAGTCCGAGAATCCCTGTGCGGAAACCATACACGTTGGGGTCCGGAGGCTCGCCAGCAGCGTAGGTGTCCCCGCCAGCATAGGCATCCTCCGGCTTGATGGGTCTAGCGTAGCGGATTCCATAGGCCGCGTCTGTTTCTGCTTGAGACGGGGCGCGCATGCCTGGTTCGGTGATGAGCCCGGCGGCGGCAAATTGTTTGCCGCGATTGCGGCTGTCAATCAACTTCAGCAGGTCAATCGTGCCGTAGCCGTTGCGTGCGAGCCAGTCCCAAAATGCTTCGTTGCCGCCGGTCCAAATCATCCAGGCGTTGCGCCCGATGATCTCCTGCCGCGACAGGTCCAGCGGCTGATACTGGCCGTTTTCCCCAATCGTGCCATCCATGTCGCGGAATAGATCGCGATCTTCAGGAGGATAATACTTTTCAGCTTGTTGGGCCAAACTAAGCGATTCGTCTGCGGTGGCCCCTAGTTTTGCTTTGGCTTCATCCGGCGGTGGGCTCGGCCTACAACCGACCAGGCATAAAGTCAAAAACAGCCAACCTCGACGCCATGGATGAGCCGGCATGTTGACTCCCAGTTGCTTTGATTCTCGATGGTAACGATGCGCGGCACTAGTGGAGCACTGGTGGCACCCGTAGTGACTAGGCTAGTTATAGCGCGGCAGGAACCAGAATTCAAGCGTTTTGGTCCTCCGCCGAGATGAAAGCGCAAATCAGCAGCTTTTGGCGGTTAACCGCTGCCCGGCTGCGGCATCTTCTTGGTAAGAACGGGCCGACCTGAGGGCAGCTCAGCCTACACGCGGTCTTGCCCCATGGTCCCCGACCGCTCCGCCGGCCGGTATGGGGCAAACCGGCCGGCGACGGCCAGGCCGGAGGCAATGCCGGCCTGCGAGGCTATCCGCGCGACAAGCGAATCACGGGTTGTCGCGGCGAAAGCAGAATGATGCACGCTTTGGCAGTCGAATACTCCGAGCCAAGTTGCGGGTGAGACCAGCTGCCATCCGCAGCTTGCATCGTGAGCAGATAATCTCGGCAGCGCGCATACCAGCGGCGAAAATGTTCGTCACCGGCGTAGTTCATCGCCGTGCTTAAGTGGTACTGTGCGTAAAAGAAATACGCGTCCTGGACCTGGTACTCGCCGGCATTGTCGTTCAGATAGGTCAACCCTTTGGCAAGCATGCGTGCGTCATCCGCGTTCGAAAGATAGAGCGCAGACATCACGGCGGCCGAGCGAGGTACGGAGCTCCCGCTGCCGGGACTGTCGATATAGGCAAATCCGCCGTCATCCTTTTGACAACGCTTCAAGTAGCCGATAGCGCGGTCGATTGTTTCTCGAGGTACTCGAGCGCCGGCGCGTCGAGCGGCTTGGAGCGCTACGATCTGGCACGCGGTGACGGAAGAATCCGCATCCCGCGAGCTGGGAATATATCGCCAGCCATTCATCGCATTTTGACTCTTGACGATCAATTCGACGGATTGAGCGATCGCCTTTTCCGTTTTGGGACTGGGATGAGCCAAGTGGTTCTCAGCCAGAAACCGCAAGGCATAGGCGTGGACGTACATCGGGGCAGCACCGGGACTGGAGGCGATGAGGCCGCCTTCTTGAACATGATCTAGCACATAGTCTGTGGCTTGTTGAATCTGCGCATCGAAGGGCCCGTTGTCCGGTAGGCTACCGGCGGACAGCAGCGCCATGCCGCAAACGGCGGTGATTGCGAGCCGCTCATTAGCCCGCTCGTCGTCTCCGAACGAGCCATCGGCGCGTTGTCGCGCGGCAAGAAACGTCAAAGCCTTGTCGATGGCCGAGACGGTCGGGTGCCCAGCGCGGTTGTCGGCGCGCTCCTGGACCGTTTCTTGGGCCGCGGCAGCGTCGACGTCAGTTGCCGATGTTTTCTCCTGGGCCTCGGCGTGCTGCGCATCTGCGATTCTCGATGGCCCTTCGCCGATCACTTCCGCATGAACGATCTTGAGCCCACCCAGGGAACCGGCCAGCAAAAGTCCAGTGACCAGTGCGACTCGAGTGACCGGCCGGCGCAGCTCGTGGGCGAATACTTGCCGCC
>JANQJJ010000360.1 GCA_028281725.1 Pirellulaceae bacterium
AGTTCCTGCTTGAGTGCTGTGTAAATACGCGTTTCGGATTCATTGCCACCGGCCAGGTTGATCGCACCGTATCGCTCTTTGCGTCGCGCTGAGAGTGCTCGCCATACTTCGGCAGGCGGATAGATCACTGGCGGAATGCCATCGAACGGAACAGCCGCCTCTTCCACGCCTCGCATCGCGTCGACGTATCCCTGCTCCCGTTTCTCGAAAGCTTTTCGTACCAGCGCCTGGTTAGATATCAGCGAACTTTCCTCGCGCGTCACGTTGTCCAGCGCCGTCCTGGGTGCGACCTTGGATATCTGCGGGGCGATGTCCTTGCTGGCTTCCAGATAGTGTTCTCGTTTGAGAAGAAAGTTGAATTGCTCGACAAGCTGTTTCAGTGATTCTTCGCGGCGGCCAGTCTCAGCCAACAGACGCCGGCTAGCGTCTGCCTGAGCACGAATCGTTTCACTCCGCTCTACGCGGTCCAGGTAACGAGCTTCGAGCACCGCCGTCTGCGCGATGGCCGACGCAATCTGGTCTATCAGTTGCGATCGCAAATTCGCGTCCAGGTCGACGGATCCTTCAATGCTTTCGAGCAGAATCTTTAGCGAATTCTTGACACCGGCCGGATTGCGAGCCGCACGGGTCTGAGCATTTCGAAGTTGAGTTCGGACCTCCTGCTGTAGGGCTTGGGCCGCAGCGGAGCGCAGCTGTTGTTCTTCGGCTAGCAAGTCGCCGGCACTCCCTACCTCGCCCAGGGCCCACGGAGATCGATCCGTGTCTGGCGCGCCGGTTAGTGAGCTTTGAGCGACCACAGCACCGCATCCGGTGCCCCAAATCAGCGACAACGTGAGCGCGCGCCAATTCAAAATGGTTTTTGTTCCCATGGAATGCCCGTTCCGTCAAAGAAGAGAAGTTGAAGCCAGATCGGCTGTTTTGACTCTCGTTTGACGTGTCCCAGCGCGGCAGCTTTACCGACGAAGTCGCTTAATTGGTCCCCTTTTTTGTAAGGAACTCGGCGCAGTGTAGCGCTCTTCACATTACTCGCGCAGGAATCAGCCTTACTTAACCAGCAGCGTGTCTGGAAAGGCTGACACCCAGCCGAACCAAAATGCGCGATGATGAGGCAAGCGTCTCAGGGAGCGGCTGCCAGAACTTGTGAGCTGCTCCTCCGATAGAGTCCAAATGCTGCCATCGGCCGAGGTCACCTTGGAATGACCGTCGAAGGAGGTGAATCTGACGCCCGAGGATTCAAAAACGCGGCTGGCGCCGGCCGAATCGGTCAGAACCACAAATGGATGTTCCTCGACGTCGCCGTGGTAAATCGGTCTCTTCGAGAGGAAGCGGGTGGATATGGCTAGCTCCACGGCAGTGGGTTCGTTCCAGCGGAGAGCCAGGATTTCATCCTTGTTCTTCAAACGCTGGTCGAGCTTGGGCACGGTAAACATAAGCCGGTCTGTTGCAAAGTAGTCGCGATAGGCGGCCCCTTCGCGGTAGTCGCGGCGATATCCGGTATCGAGCGAGGGAACTTGCGTATCGGGATGTCGTCGCCGCCACTGTCCCCAGGAGGTAGTGACCACGTAGTGCCGAGCGAGTTCGATGTCCTGGCCAACGAGTGGTCCTACGACGGGCCGTCCAGTGAGGGTCGACCAGAGCGATTGCGTCTCGTGATCGTACATGAGCTTGTTGGACCGGTAGAGAAAGCCACTGGTGCCCAGCTCGAAATGCCGCCCGTCGAGATGCGTGTCGTAGACGATCATCGATCCGCAGAGGGTGCAGTAGACGCCGCCAATGGAAATGCCGCCGACGGTATCTTTGACCATTTCGTGCCACGCCAGAATACGCTTGGGATAGGCCTTGGCTTCGCCGCCGAGAAAGACGCCGAAGACCACGTCGGAGTCATCGAGGTATCGCGCCTGGGCTGCCGAGATCATCGGTGGATTTTCTAGTGGCGGTATCCCGTCGCGACGAACGCCTCCCCAACGAATCTCGTCAAGTCGGATTGCGGCCGGAAAGTCGCGCCGGAAATACTCGGCAAACCGAGGATCAAGCTGGGAGTAAAGTGCCGACTTGAATTCTGCGTATTCGGGATGGGGCTGGTAGTCTTCGTTCCAAATCGACCGGAACCACTGATCCAGATCGAAGCCGAATTGCTTGCCGGTCTTTTGTTCCAGTACTCTGATTATGTCCTCGTTTCGGGCTCCTTTGCCAGCGAGCGTTATCGTTTCGATGAGCATCACTCGATTTCCGGGATGCCATTGGGTTTCAATGTTCGTTAGTGATTTGAAGAAGGTCGCGCGATCTGTGTTCAACAACCCAAGAAAATCACCGGTGCTGGCCGTTGTCGAAGCGGGAGGCTCGGACGTTGCCCGGGCATCGGCGAGGTCTCCTTCAGCCGGTGCCGAGGTGGGCTCCGTCTTAGTCGGTTGACAACCGGGCGAGCCCCAGGCAATTCCGAGCATCGCGACGATCAACAGGTGGACTGGTAGCGTACGCATCATCGGCACGGAGTGGTTGGGGCTATCGCTTGGCGCGCACTGAACAGACATACGATCGCAACCGCTTGCAGTCATTCTGGGAAATCACCTGCGACCTCGCATGGAGTGCTGTCCAGCTAGGCCGCACCGGATCGAGAGCGTCGATCCAGGCGTAGCGATTGTAGGCCCCCGAAGGCGCGTGGTATGTGAGTTAGTGAACAATCTTGTCGACTTGAGCGCCACTGGTGGTTCCCAGCAAGGAGCTTGCCGACTAGATGCCGATCGCCATGTCACGTGATAACTCACCGGCGGTCGTCGTTGTCTCCCTTTCTAAATGAATCACGCGTGTCGACGGAGCCAATTCGGCCAGGATTTGGACCACTCGCCAATGGCAGCTGAGGACAATCGTTTGGATGGATTCATCCCAGTTGGCGATTGCGTCTAGCGCGTAACGGGCTCGCGTGTCATCAAAATTGACGAAACAGTCGTCCATGATGACTGGCGATGAAGGCCAGTGCCTCAGAGCTCCTGCCGCTCAGAGCAACTGTCCAGTTCTTCTTCTGGCAAGCATCCGGGCCAGGCGCGACGGCACCTTGGAGATGCGACCGTTGTTTCCCGCCGTGATGTCTAATCCAGAGGCGTTAGCGGTGATTGACGTATGGAGGTTTCCGTCTTGCGCAAATTGGGTTCCGGTGGAATCACGTGACTGCAATGAGCCAGGTCATCGGTGCTGAGCATTACCAGGTAGGTAGCGATTTGCCGGTGAGGCAGTTGGAACAGCTTCGATACGACTTGAGAGTAGACTTCCAACTGAGGTCGATGGTGTTCTATGCGTTCCTCAAGCCAAAGCAGGGTCATGCTCGGGTCGAACGCATCGGTCTTGAAGTCGATAATCTCCGCAGCGTAAGGCTGTCCCTCTTTGATTAGTATGGCCAATCGATCGATCGTCCCGGTGATGAGACGACCCTCACTGACCACGCTGACGACTCGTTCATTATCGATTTCTACCGAATCGGGAACAGCCCCAAAGGTAGGCTGCAGGTAACGCGACCGGCTCAGCGCCGCCCGGACACTGGACAGTTCCAGCATTTCTTCAAAATCGCCGATGACGCGGTCCAGTGAGAGATGCCGCAGCGCCTCGGGCTCTACTGTCGCCAACGCGATTTTTCGCAAGCTGTCGTGATCGCCCTGGAAATCCTCCAACCAGTGTATTTGTTCAAAGAAAGCATGAATGAGCGTTCCGTAGGTTGCTCCAACGGACTGACTATAGGAAAAGGCGCTGGACAGCGCGACCGGATCGTAGGTCCGGCCAATCGATGATGGGGCCGCGACACGCAAGCCACGCACGGGAGCGGACTGGCGATCTGTCCTGAGCGAGACACTTAGGGTTTCGGTTTCTGACGGCTCTTCTTCGAGCTCCACTGCCGATTCACCAACTGGGCCTGACACCTGGTAGGCGCGATACCAGAGCTTATCTCCATCTTCATAGAGAACGGTTTCCGGGTTGTTCTTGAGCTCCGGCACGCCGAGCGTCGACTGCAGCAGCGATTGGAAATCTTGGGCAGGTTTGCCACTGGTAGGTCGAGCGGTCATCACCAAAGCGACGCGCGCCCGAGTGATCGCGACGTACAGCAGACACAGTGATTCCGTGACGCCACGCTGCTTGTGCAAATCAAAGGCTTCTTGCCAACTTTTCGGCAGCATCGCCTGCAGGCTGGCGTTCATGTAGCGCAGAACTCCATTGGGCGGCTGGCAGGGATCTTCGCCGCGCAAAACCAGTAGGCTGCTATTGGCCGCCATGTCGATTTCAAGATCTGGCAAAAAAACGGCGTCGAACTCCAGGCCCTTACTTTTATGGATGGTCATGACTTTGACCTGGGCCTCCGATTGCAGGGCCACACGCTGGCGAGTCACGGTCTCTTCAAAGTCGCTCAGTCGCCCACTGAAACTCGACTGGAATTCGAAAGCGCTGCGAATCAGCTGTTCCAGGCGATGCTGGTCCCACCACGATAGTTTGTCGGCAAGCATGTTCGCCACCTCTTCGATGGCGTTGCCCAGGCCGCGCAAGAATACCTGACGCCGGAACCAGTTGGCCACCTTGGTAGGCGCCCAGCGGCTGCCCACCGGCAGCGCGGCGCGCAGCGGAGACGTGGCGACGTGGAAGGCACAGACGCCGTCGCCCGGATGATCGGCCAAATGGACCAGCGACAGGATCAGCTCGACAGCGGCCGAGTCGGTCAGCGGATTGCCTCCGTCTTGACTGGCTGAAACACCGCGATCCCGCAGCAGTCCGATCATGCGTCCTACATCCGCGTTGGTGCGCAGCAACACACCCACGCTAGCACTACACTCGCGGGTCAATTCGGCAATTTGATCGGCGGAAAACTCAAGAAACGCCTGCTTGCGTTCATCCGAGCTGAGGTCCCTGGCGACTTTGGGACCGTTCTGGAGCCTGACGTATCCAGACAGGGACTCTCGAGACGTGCGATGTGCCGGAAAAGTACGTGACCACTCGGCCGCGACCATTTCGCAGCCAGCATAGTTGGCATGGTCGGTCAAGTTACTGAATACTTGGTTCACAACACGGATGACCTGCGGACTGCTACGGAAGCTGTCGCGC
>JANQJJ010000375.1 GCA_028281725.1 Pirellulaceae bacterium
TCGAAGCCAAGGAGATCCCATTCTGAATGTGAGCAACCCGGCAGGAGTTTCCGACCAGCTTCAGGCCGATACCTACCGCTTGATTGGAGATCTCAACCGCCAGCGGCTGGCCGTGGTGGGGGACCCCGAGATTGCAACTCGCATCGCCAGTTTTGAAATGGCCGCTCGCCTGCAAACCTCGGCGCCGGAGCTGATGGACTTGCGGCAGGAATCCCAGTGGACGCTCGACATGTATGGCTGCGATCCAGACAAACCATCCTTCGCCCGCGCTTGCCTGCTGGCCCGTCGCATGGTCCAGCGCGGAGTGCGATTCATTAATATTTTCCATAGCGGTTGGGACGCACACAGCGATGTGGTCGGAAACGTCAAGAGAAACTGCGCCGCAACCGATCGGGCGTCAGCCGCCCTAGTGAGAGATCTGGCGCAGCTGGGGATGTTGGATGAGACGCTGGTCGTCTGGGGAGGCGAATTTGGGAGAACGCCCATGGTCGAGTCCAACCCGGCGCTGGGTAGGTCTCTAGGCCGAGACCATCATCCGCAGGCCTTCACTATGTGGCTTGCCGGAGGCGGTATCCGGGCAGGTGTCACCCTGGGGGCGACCGATGAGTTTGGCTTCCACGTTACCGAGTCGCCCGTACATATTCATGACTTGCAAGCCACGCTGCTGCACTGTCTGGGGTTTGACCACGAGCGACTGACCTTTCACCACGCGGGCCGCGACTTCCGCCTGACCGACGTCCACGGGCACGTCGTTCGCGACATCCTCGCCTGAGACGCCGGATATTCAGTCTGTTAGCTACCCTCGGCTTGTTGGCAGATCTGACCCAGATCGACGAAGCTCAACTGCTCGTGGTGCCTGGACCGATCTGTCCTCAGATCTGTAATTCCTGCCGGCATACCCGCCGGGGCCGTATCGCTGCAGCTTCCCCCCTTCGCATTTTTGTTACACTGCACTGGCTGGCTCCGAGCACACTAATCCCACCACCAGGCCGGCTCCTTCGGTCGACTGAGATGACGGTCCCCGGGAGGGCCCTCACTCGGACCGGAAAGTCTCGCCACCTCTGTTCCTAACTACCGAGGAATAATCGTGATGCAAACAGATAACAGGCAACCGCCGCTGGTCTTGCTGGTCGTTAGCTTCGTCATGGCTCTTGCACTGGGGGCCGGTCGCGCTGTTTCACAAGACGTCGCGCTGGAAATGGTCGCTGCTGTCGATCGCCAGCCGCTCGAAGCAAGCATCGATCGCGTCGTGCAAGCGTTGCAACTCGCCGGCAGCCCGCTGCCCGGCTCCGACCTGGAAAAGCTTCGCGCGCTCCGCGCCGAGGCGAAGGATTCCAAGGTAGTTCGTCAGCTGCAAGAGACGCTCGATAAGTATTGTTTGGCGGCGGTTCACATCAATCCAGAAAGCCGCGTTAAAGTTGCCATGGGCCCGGCCAAGCCGACGCTCGACGAACTGGGCTGGACAAATTTTTTGGTCAAGATTGTCAATGAGGCGGGGGTGACAGCGCCGCTAGTCTGTACCAGTCCGCAGGCGGCGCCGATGGTCCGTCGTAGCAGTGCATCGCCCAAGCCGCAGCTTGACATTACGCCTGCCGATGCTGCCCGCCGGTGGTTGGATATCGCCATGGTGACTTCTCAGCCCATGACAAAAACGCTGTCTGGCCTGCCTGTCGAGTATCGTATTTTGCAACTATACAGCCGCGATGCCGGTCGGCGCGAAGCAACGCTCTCGATGCACGTCGGACAAGGCACTCAAGACCTTGGGTTCCGCAGCGATTTACCGATTCTCTTTTCTTGCAGGCCGTCGGTTGAGATTCCAGTATCGATTCGCGACGAGGACGGCAAGCCAACGACTTGTAGTCTTCTGATTCGAGACGCCCACGGTCGCGTCTATCCCAACCCCTCACGGCGACTTGCCCCCGACTTTTTTTTCCACGAACAGATCTACCGCGCCCACGGCGAGTCGATTCGGCTAGCACCGGGTGACTACGACATCGTGGCTTATCGTGGTCCGGAGTATCACCAGACACGGATCAAGCGGAACGTGAGTGCCGCTGGCGATCCCAAGCCGCTCGACGTTCAGCTAAAACGCTGGATCCACATGGCCGACCATGGATGGTTTTCCGGCGACCATCACGTGCATGCCGCGGGATGTGCTCACTACGAAAACCCGACCGAAGGTGTCACGCCGCAAGATATGGTCAGGCATCTGGTCGGCGAGGACTTGAACGTGGGATGTGTTCTGAGTTGGGGACCGTGCTGGTATTACCAGAAGCAGTTTTTTGATGGCCGCGTATCTGAGCTTTCGCCGCCAGGCAATCTGATGCGTTACGACGTAGAGGTCAGCGGATTTCCATCGTCGCACGCGGGCCACTTGTGCTTGCTGAATCTAACCGAGGACGACTACCCCGGTACCCAATCGATCGAGGAGTGGCCAACGTGGACGTTGCCGGTTTTGAAATGGGGTAAGGAGCAAGGCGGAGTGGTGGGCTACAGTCATAGCGGATGGGGCCTCGCTCTACCCGACTATTTGCCTGGTGGTGGCCGCGGTGTGTTTCCTTACACCTGGGGCGGCTCAGATCCTCGGCAGGGCGGACGCGCCGCCGACAGATTACCCGACTACGCCATGCCGCCGTTCGATGGGATTGGCGCCAACGAGTTCATTGTGACCGTCGCGCATGACGTGTGCGATTTCATTAGCGCCGTCGACACGCCGGTGATCTGGGAAATGAACATCTGGTATCACACGCTGAACTGCGGCTTCCGCTCGCGGATCAGCGGTGAGACCGATTTTCCCTGTATCTACGGAGAACGTGTTGGGCTTGGCCGCAGCTATGTGCAGGTTCCCCAAGCCAAGTCCGCGGCGGATCTTCAGTACAGCGACTGGGTGCAGGGGCTGAAGGACGGTCGTAGCTACGTCGGCGACGGCCTCAGTCACCTGCTCAGTTTTTCCGTCGGCGATCAGCAACTCGGTGCGGCCGGTCCTGGCGGGACGACGAGCCAGTTAAACCTTCCCGCCGGCGGTGCCACGCAGGTCAGCTGCCAGGTTGCCGCCATGTTGCCGCCGGAGCAGGATGCAGCGGGCGCATCGATCGCGGCTCGCCGCCTGGATGTGAAACCGTACTGGCATCTTGAGCGGGCGCGCGACGGCCAGTCACGAAACGTACCGGTCGAGGTCATCGTCAATGGTCACGTTGTCGGCCGGAAGATGATTGTCGCGGACGGCAGTGTGCATGATTTGGAGTTTGACGTCGATCTACCGCATTCCTCTTGGGTGGCCGTTCGCATTTTGCCCTCGATGCACAGCAATCCGATTTTCGTCCAGGTGGGTGGCCGACCTATCCGGGCCAGTCGTCGCAGCGCCGAGTGGTGCCGAGACGCAGTTGACGTCTGCTGGAATCAAAAGCGCCCCAGGATCCGCCCGGAAGAGATTGGTGCGGCCAAAGCCGCCTACGATCAAGCACGCGAAATCTATGCCAAGATCGCCACAGAGGCGGTTGCAGATTAACAGCTTGCCTGCCCCCAGGCCTTTTTCTCCGCCGGCCCGCTCCAGGGATACCCCCGCTGGGCACCTCCTGGGTGGGCCTCATCTTAAGTGTGGGGCGCTCCACCCGGTCACGGGCAGGGTGGTCCGGGATTGTCCCCAAGTCTTGGCGATTTTCGGGATAACAGGAAGGCGTCGTCTCGGCATGCTACGGGTGACATCTTCAAGTGGGGAGAGGTGGATCCTATCCGGGTGGGCGCGCTTTTCCGGCTCATCTCATCTCATCTCGCGTCTGGAGAATTGGTATGTCTCGTCGTAAGCATATCCCCACAAAACGTGTCCGATTAGAACAGCTCGAACGCCGTGAGCTACTCGCCGCGGATCTGGATTTTATGCAGCAGAATCCAGTTGACCCACTGGACGTCAATGATGACAGCCTCGTAACTGCGCTCGATGCGTTGACTGTCATCAACGAAATGAACGACCGAAACGCGGGTCGCCAAAATCCGCGGCGAGAAGGCTCAAGGCGGTTTCTGGACGTCAACAATGACGGCCTGCTGACCGCTATGGATGTCCTGAATATCATTAACGGCATCAACCGGCGCAATCGAGACGGCGGACCGTCGCGCGGTGAGGGAGGACCCCGGGGGCAAAATCCCGACTCGCCACCGCCGAGACCTGCGCCGGAGTTCGCGTCGGTTGATGGAACGGGTAACAATTTATCGAATGACCAGTGGGGCAGCACGGGCGAAGCCCTAGAACGCTGGATCACGGCCGACTACGCCGATGGCGTCGGGGCACCTGCGGGCGATGATCGGCCAAGTGCCCGTGAGGTCAGCAATATTGTCAGTGCCACGCCCGGCGACACAGAAAATGCCGCAGGCTTATCCGACCTGACTTGGTTGTTCGGACAGTTTATTGATCATGACATCACGCTGAGCGAAAGTGGTGATGAAGCGTTCGACATCCTGGTTCCAGCCGGCGATCCCTTTTTTGATCCGCAGGGTGAGGGCGATGCCACGATTGACTTGAGCCGGTCGGACTACCTGGAAGACGGTGATGCGGTTCGGCAGCAAACCAATCAGATCACCGCATTTATTGACGGTTCGGTGATCTATGGTTCGGACCAAGAGCGGTCGGACGCCCTGCGAACGTTCGAAGGTGGTTTGCTTGCTACGAGCGACGGGGGGCTGCTCCCGTTCAACGAGGCCGGACTGGCTAACGCCGGAGGTCCGAGTTCTTCACTGTTTCTCGCCGGTGACATTCGCGCCAACGAGAACGCCGCGTTAACAGCCTTGCATACGGTCTGGGTACGCGAGCACAATCGAGTGGCTCAGAATCTGGCCGAGCGCCATCCAGAATTGAATGACGAGCAGCTCTACCAGCGCGCCCGGCAATTCGTCACTGCGGAGCTTCAGGCCATTACTTACAATGAGTTCCTGCCGGCGCTGCTTGGCGATGGGGCGATCTCGGAGTATTCCGGATACGATTCGCAGGCCAACCCCAATATCGCCAACATCTTCTCGACGGCCGCTTACCGCTTTGGCCACACGATGCTCTCTTCAGAGCTTCTGCGGCTCAGCAGCGACGGCACGCCGATTGATGCGGGGAGTTTGGCGTTGCAAGACGCGTTTTTTAACCCGGGTGCATTGATTGATCAGGGCATCGACTCGATTTTGCTCGGAGCCAGTGCCCAAACGGCCCAGGAGGTAGATCCCTACCTGGTCGATGACGTGCGTAACTTCCTGTTTGGCCAGCCCGGTTCCGGCGGATTCGATCTGGCGTCTCTCAACATCCAGCGCGGACGAGACCATGGACTACCCGACTACAACCAGGTTCGTGAGCAACTGGGACTGGGAATGGTTCAGTCCTTCGCGGAGATCTCGTCTGATCCGGAGATCCAAGCTCGGTTAGAAGAGGCTTATGGCGACGTGAATTCCATCGATCCCTGGGTAGGAATGCTGGCGGAGGATCATGCCGAAGGTTCCACTCTCGGTGTGACAGCGGGGACTGTCATTGCCCGGCAGTTTATGGCCCTGCGAGACGGCGATCGCTTCTACTACGAAAACGTGTTTAGCGGTCGCGAATTGAGAAAGATTGAACGCACGACGTTGGCAGACGTGATTGAGCGAAATACGACCATCGATTTCGCACAGGGGCAGAATGTCTTTTTTGCACAGGACGTGTCGTCGGACCAACTCGCCGGTGAGCGTGGCCACCGCAACGACTTACCCCCCGGAGACAGGTCGGCCCCTCGAGACACCCCTCCGATTGAATCGCCAGCGGGGCGTGCGCAGGCGGTAGATCAGGTATTTTCTGAACTGGACGACGAGCGGCGCACGCGAGTTAGTCGCCGATAGGGACCCGGGATCGATGCGGGCTATGGGCCGGCTGGCCCATAGCCTGGTTTTCGCAGTTTCGTTTCTCTGTGCCGCTTCTCAGTTTCGTTTCTCTGGGCATTTCTGGGGTCAGCTTTCGCCGAATCTCCCTGTGTTGCGAGACGGCAGTCGTCACCGCGGTCGTTTTACCAGACTGCCGTCTCGCTGTTTTCCAAATCGACTATCATAGTAGGAATGCACGGGCTATGAGTCTGCGCTGGACTGTCAGACGCACCGACCCTGCCCATACCCTCTAAACGGTGCTGCTTGGGCTCGTTTAGACTGAGCACTCTACGAACGATAGTCCTATGCCGTATACACACAGCGAGATTTCGTTGGAAGTAGCCGCATTGCGTGATCGTGGGGCGGAGGCGGCCAGCGAGTTTTTTGAGCGTGATCGCGAGAAGCTGAAGCGATTTGTCATGCATCGTATGGACGGCCGGCTACTGGGGCGGCTGGATTGGGAGGACGTATTGCAGGAGGGTTTCCTGGTTGTCCAGAATCGATATCAAGACTACGTCGCCAGCCCGAGTGTCCCATTTTACATCTGGATGCGAAGTATTACCGGGCAGGTCTTGATTGATCTTCATCGCAAACACTTCAACGTTCAGCAACGAAGCGTTAGCCGAGAGGTGTCCCTGCACCAGCAACTGCCTTTTCAGTCGACGGCGGAGTCTCTTGGCAATTTGTTAGCCGGCAGTGGTACCTCCCCGAGCGGCGTTGTCATTCGTGCCGAGCAAGCGCACGAGCTGCGGAGAGTGCTGGCGGGGATGAGTGAACTGGACCGGGAAGTGTTGGTCCTGCGTCATCTCGAACAGATGACCAACAGTGAGGTTGCGAGTGTACTCGGAATCGACAAATCGACCGCGACGAAGCGCTACATCCGCGCCCTGACGCGACTTGCAAAGATGATGGAATCATGACCACGAATGAAGAGTTGCTGGAGTCCATTGCCGAGCACTATACGGCCGCATTTCGCTCAGGCAACCCACCGCCACTGTCTTACTACATCAAGAAGTGCCCAAGTCTGGCCGATGAGATTTCGGAGGTCGTCGCGTCTCTGAAACGGATGGAGCAGTTTTGCGACGTTGAGAATCGGCAGCGCGAACAGGCCAACCAGAAGAAGGTTCATTCTGTAGAGCTCCTGTCGACCCTGGGCGAATTCGAAATTGTCCGAGAACTTGGCCGCGGTGGAATGGGAGTCGTTTACGAAGCGATCGATCAAAAACTGAGTCGTCGCGTCGCCCTGAAAGTAGTTGTTGCAACGGATGCG
>JANQJJ010000414.1 GCA_028281725.1 Pirellulaceae bacterium
CATGGTCAATCCTCTCTATGCAACGCGGAATATAGGTAAACTCAAACAGTATGCCAAAATTCAGAAAAATTTCCCACCTACATTTCTGATGCCCAAACACGTTAAGCTAGGAAATGAATCTGCTATAGCGGCACAAGTGATTGATGTGCGACGCTGGCTTGGGTTGCCCTTTTCGACACTTCTCGGTCAGCGCCACCATCTGGTTACCAGGCTCCGCCTGGTAACCGATTGACCCGCAGGCTCTGCCTGCCACGGCTACGAGCCGTGGAGTGACACAATTGGCTGATCGCAGACAAGGCAGAGCCTCGAAGACAAGGCGTGCCAAGGCGGGAGCCTTGGCACGAGTCGTTCGCGTGGTGGTGTTCTCCGAGAAGTGTCCTCTTTTTTCTCAGATAAATCGTCCGTCGGCTGTAACGAGTCGCCGAAGCTTTCGCTCACTGCCTGGTGGGAGCGAGGTTTCCCGTTGATGACTCTACTCAACTGACAAGGCAATTTGCGATGGACGAGGACAAGCTACACGCATTGGTTGGAAGCGTACTGCATGATTTGGGAGGAGCTTTTTCCGTTCCACTTGTGCAGATCGGGGAACGACTGGGCATCTATGAACTGCTCAGTGAGACGGGCCCCAGCACGGTGAAGGAGATATCCCAATCCTCGGGTGTGGCCGAGCGTTACCTGATGGAATGGCTATGCGCTCAAGCCGCGTCCAACTACATAACCTACGATACGGAGTCGGGAAAATTCTCGATGACTCCCGAGCAAGCGTTCGTTTTTGCAAATCGTGAAAGCCCGTTCTACCTGGCGCCGGCATTCAGCGCAGCGGCGACCTTCCAGGACAACGAACCTCTGGTTCGCAATGCGTTCATGACCGGAGAAGGTATTTCTTGGGGAGATCAAACCCAGTGCCTTTCCTGTGCCGTGGCTCGCTTCTTCCGTCCGGGGTACCAAAACCACCTGATTCAATCCTGGCTTCCAGCCCTGGATGGTATGGTTGAAAGACTCGAAAGGGGAGCTCGCGTGGCGGACGTCGGTTGCGGACACGGAATCACCACGACCATCATGGCCGAAGCATTCCCCAACTCAGAATTTATAGGCTTGGATTTCCACGAGCCATCGATCGAGGAAGCGCGACGGCACGCCGCGTCCCACGGTCTAAGTAACTTGAAGTTCGAAGTCAGTCGGGCTAAAGAGATCTCCGGCAAATACGATTTGGTGACGTTGTTCGATTGCCTCCACGACATGGGAGATCCAGTCGGGGGAATGAAACACGTTCGTACTTCGCTGAATGCCGACGGGGCTTGCCTGATTATCGAGCCCATGGCTAGCGATAACATCGCCGACAACATGAATCCGGTTGGAAGGTTGTACTATTCCGCTTCGACCATGGTTTGCGTACCTACGTCTCTGGCTCAAGAAACCAGCGCGGCTCTGGGTGCCCAAGCCGGAGAAAAGAGGCTGCGAGAAATCGTCGTTGACCAAGCCGGATTCCTTGAGTGCCGCCGCATAGCAGAAACGCCGTTCAACATGGTTCTGAAAGCTAGTCTGTAGACGCTCCAGCACGAGCCCAGCCATACGTCACACCTAACCCAACCCGCTGCACGATGCAGTGGGTTAGTTTCGCTACGGGAAACAACGGTTCTGTTCTGACACATTGGCTCAAAAAAAAGCAGTTGAATCAGCGCATGGCGTTACTCGCAGTGGCCTCTATAGGAACAGCCAATCAAGGCTGGCTTTCAGGGGAGGGTCACATGCGAAGCTGGATTGTGTGGATCGCGATACTCGGGCTGCCGCCTGGGATCGCGGTGGCCGACGAACCGGAAACCATCAATGGGGTCGCCGTTTCGCAATACGAGCAGATGCTGCACAACAAGGGGGATCGAACCAATCGTCTGCGAGCTCTGGAAACGTTGGGACGATATGCGAGATCACCCGCCGATTACACGCAAGCGTTCAAGGCGGCCGCTGCGGATCCGGACGAGTTGGTTCGTGCCACGACAGTTCGCGCGATTGGCGAAATCGGCCGACGCGCTCCGTCCTTGCTGCCTGAGTTTCAATCGACCCTGGAAACCAATCTTCAGGACACGCAGTTTCGTGTGCGAGCCGAAGCAGCCCGAGCGGTCAGTCAGTTTGGGAGTGCGGGCCGGCCATTTCTCGAGGAGATACGCCGGCTGCGAACCGCGGACTCGTCAGCGGCTGTAAGGCAAGCCGCCTTGGAAGCGTTGGTCGCGATCACGGCTGGTTCCGACGACCACCGCGATGCCGTATTGGCGGCCGTTATTCAGCGCGAATTTCTAGTGCATCCGGACTGGGTCCGCGATTTGGTCAGATTTTGGCGGAATTCACCAGAAGCCATAATGGCCCTTAGGCGGCTGGTCGATTATCAGTGGCCCGATGTGCATCCCAGTGGCACGGACGTCGTTCGGCGGCAGGCAATCCTCGGACTGGGAATGGTAGGCACGCCGGCGAGTTCGGCCATAGATGATCTGCTGGCAGTCGTCGATAGCCCGCTTCGCTACCAGGACGTCTTTGCGAAAGCGGAACGATCTGCCGGCGCCCGCAGACGGGTTGGGCGCGAAGTCAATGATCTATGGATTCGGTTGACGGCTTACTGGGCGATTTTTCAAATCGACCCTGGCCAAACGGATAACGTCGTGAAGCGACTGGCTGACCAGCTGCAGAGTGCGGAACCTGACACACGCCGATGCGCCGCGGTGATCGTCAGTCGTCTCGCCTACATCGACAAAATGCGATCGCTCCTTCCACCGATTCAAAGACTGGCCCAAGACGAAGACCTCTCGATTCGCTCCCTGGCGCGATTGGCAGAACTGAGGCTGAGGGATGATTCGACGCGCGAGATGACCCCTACCCGACTCGGCGTCGTTCCGCTTCCCGACGACACCCAACGTCGCCCGGATGCAGCCACGATGAAGGCGGCACTGCTGGAAAAGCTTGAAAGGTTTCAGTCGCCATCCCTATTGGGCGAAGCCTATCCCGCGGTAGCTACGATGCTCTCGCCGAGCGAACTCGAACGTGCGTTACTCCAGGGGGACCTTCTGCAACAGTTGGAACGAAAGCAAACGCTACAGCTGGTCAGCACGCTTTTCGAAGACGCGGAGATTCGTCAGTTCGATCCGATCGCCGGAACGGCCCTCATCTCATCGCCAAAACCTGACTCGCCACAGCTACCAATGCTTTGGTTCGATGGTCAGTGGTATATCGACGACTGATCCGCTGTTCTGCCAAGCGGCAGTCGCCCCACTTGCCGCTTGAGCAAGCTGTAAGGGTGCGAGGCCTGCGCCGCTGACGTTTTTTTCCGTTGGGCACCTCTGAGGTCCATAGCTGCCGGAGATCTCAAACTGGACTAAAGCTTGGTTCGTCGGAAATCCAATTCGTCGGCAATGCCTTCGAGGCGTTTGCGTACCAAAGGTATTTGAATGTCGCGCGGTCCGAAAACCGGTCTACGCAAAGCTGGGGGCAGCCAGATCTTCGTGGACGTTGTCGACAACCTCCGTCGAGATAGAGCTCCGGTCCTCGGCGTATCCAACCATCAGCGCCAAGTCGCAAAGGCGATTGATACGGCGTGGGATGCCTTGCGTGAGTACGTGAATGCGTTCCAGGGCAGGGTAGTCAAATACATCTTCTGCATCGACGCCCGCGGCCCGCAAACGGTGCTGGATGTAGGCCGTGCTTTCTTCCGGTTGCAGGCGATTGAGCATGCACTTGACCGCCAGACGCTCATCGAGGGCGTGGTAACGCTCTACGTGAGACAAAAGTGTGGGCTGTCCGACCAGGACCAGCGTCCAAGCGGCTTCGCCTTGAGACTCGCCGGCGGCAATATTCAGCATCAAGCGTAGCGGCTCGAGCAAGTCGTACTGTTCGAGCAAATGGGCTTCGTCAACGACAATCACCGGATGCCGTTCTGATTCTATGCTGCTTCGCAAGAACCTTTCGAATCTTGCCAGATCCGATGAGGTCTCACGTACCCGTTCCGTCTGATCGCTGTCTACCTGATCGACCACGTAACGAATGAGTTGATCGCTGGACATAGCCGGAAAGACGATGTGGCAAACTGGGCGATATTCACTGGCCAGCTGCCGACTGAGTGTGTCCACAATCAAGGATTTCCCGATGCCGCCGGGACCACACAGCAAGGCGGCCGATTTGCGATTCTCGATCGCATAATGAAGTTTCAGCAGGGCCGCCTGGTGAGTTTCGGCCGGGTAGTAGAACTGCCCGTCGATGCGGTTTTCGAACGGGCGACCTGTGAGCTTCCAGTGTTCTTCGTACATGATCGGTTCCGTGACGGATGAATTCTATTGGCGTGGTGCACCAGGCAGAGATGAAATTTGTTTGCACAGAGGGCGACGCGCCGAGCCAAGTTTCCGGCAGCCTGTTGGGCGACAAACGACGCATTGCTCCCTGAGCCGTGCTTAGGCCGCGAAGTTCTCAACGAGGCCGATCGAAGCGATTCCCGTTTGCCGAATGCGGCGTAGGCAGGATTCAATCTTTTCGGGTGTTGAACTTCGGTGGTCGACCACCGCAACGACCGCACTGATAATTCCCTGCTCGCCTAGGGCGGTAACCAGATTGCGCGTTGAGTTCATGTGGCCGGTGTCGACGATGACGAGATCAAAGCTCTCGGACAGCTCCTGGAGCATGAAGGCAATCCGATTGTCGTCCGAGGCCATCTCGTCGTGGCTGATAGGACTGAGCAAGGGTACCAGCGTCACCTGGTCATCGATCGAGTGGACAGCGACTTCCTCAAGGGGTACCTGGTTGACGATGGCCGCCTTCCAGTCTTGTTCGAGTTCCAAGTTCGTTTGGAAGCTGAGCGACGGGGTTTCGATGTCACCATCGACGATGGCAATGTTGAGACCTCGGCTGCCGGCGAGCATGGCCAGGCAGCAAGCGACCGTGGTGCGGCCCTCGCCACTGCGTGGGCTGGTGACAGCCAGAACCTGTAGGCCCTCCTGGCAAGCGGAGATCAGATTCTGCGCAACACGCTCCATGCTGTCAGCACGTTGTTGAAGCAACTCCGTGCAAACCGCTGGCCACTGCAGGTTGTCGACTTCCCAAACAGGATTGAAGATTCGAACCCGTGCTTGCCGCAGGTCCTCTTCGACGGCGCGTGCACTTTCGACGGCTGGCGTGCTAGAAACTTTACCGACCGGTGTGCCGTCGATATCCAAGTTCGTGTGGCTGTCCGAAAGCTCGCCAATCATGGAGCTTTGGTCTCCGCTGTCATCCAGGTCAGCCGCGGCCAGGCCTCCAGCTGCTGCGGCACCACCGGCCGATGGAGGGTCTGCGTAGCTCGGCCGGTCCAGCCGAAAGATTTCGCCACCTCGATGGTGGAGTTCGATGCTCTCTGATGGTGCCGGATTATCCGCCGCGTTATCCGATTGAGGGGCAATCGGATGTGACAGGGCTGGTGCTTCGGGAGGTTCCAGATTGGGTGATTCTGGACGCCGCGACTCTGAAACTGGTGATTCAGGACGCGGTGATTCTGAGGTTGCTACTGCTTTAGGATGCTTGGGCGAATCTTCGCGAACTAACGGACTCAGTGGCGGCGGGGCGGTCTCCTCGACCGGCTGTGCCGGCTGTACCGGCCGGGCACTGGCCGCAATCGGCCGAGCGTTCGGCGCGTGCGCCGACGAGATCATTGGGAAACCACCGATGAACGCGTCAATCTGCTGATCTTCCCAGGCGCCTGCTTGGAGCATCTGGGAAGCGATCGAGTCACGGAGCTGCTCAGTCGGTTCGACTACTGGCTGCGAATCGGGAACGGGCTGCGAAACCGGACGTGGTTGGTCAAGCGTTTGACGTTTGGCCGTCGATTCGAATTGCCGTGGAACGCCTTGTGCGACCGCTTCGAGACGATCGGTCTTACCGATATGGGGGCTGGGGATCGAAATGGTAGCCGTATCAAACCGCATCAGAAACGGGTCGGAAGCTTGGGAGGCTGCCAGGGATGCCGAGTCCGTTTCTGCCGCGCGATTCGCCTCACTGGCCTGACCTTTGGAGTAGGCTTTGATGAACGCTTGATTGAGGCTTTTAGTCATGGTCGTTTCCCTGACTCTCTTCACGTGTAAGTTCGGTGGCTGGATAGGCTACCGGCTAGTTGGACATCCCAGGCGCACCGAGAGTGAACGAAGGCGTCTGAGTACCTGTCTGAGAGGTTACTGGCGCCTGAGGGGTTCCCGCAGGCTGGTTTGCACTAAATGGCCCAGCACTGGTTTGCCCCAAACCGGTCTGCTTGGGCGCCGGCGAGTGATCAGCCGGGGTGGAGCGATAACGATTGGTCGGCCCGCGGTTTTCCACTTCGTTTTGTTCCCGGTAGTGCTGGAAGGCACGAATGAGTGCGTCCGCATCCAAGTTGGGGGTCGACGAGTTGATGACGCCCGCATGGGGTGCTTCGGGAGTGACCGGGGACGCCTGGGAGGGCAGCGGTGGGACTGGTCCTGCCGGCAGAGTCTGTTTCGCCATGGTTACGGTCGGATGGGAAGCCGGCGAGTGCGCAGGTTGGGGCTGCGAAGTGCCAGCCAACAAAGCCGAGTACGGTTGCATGTTCGTGTCAATCGCATTGGTGGTGTTCCCGCCAGGCGTCGTGACGCTACTCGCCGTGGTGGACACCGCGTTCCCTGGACTCGTCAGTGGCGAACCGGTGGATGCTTCGTCATAGATCGATGGGCTTTGGCCGGCTACCGGAGGTTGCGGGGGCGTGTGGTCGCCCGAAGATACCGGCAGAGTCGGTACGAGATCTGTCGGCGCCGGCGAGCTGGCCAGCGCTTGTTGCTCAGGAAAAAGTGTTGGCTCGGGTTGTCCGACGGGAGGCGAAAGCGTTGCTGGCAAAGGAATTGTGGACTCGGGAACCCCTACCTGGACCGACGGTGGTGTTTGGAGCGTTAGTTCCGGCGGCGGTGCGTGGGGTGTCTGGTTCGCTGGTGTTTGTTCTAAGGAGCTATGATCCGGTTTGCCAGAACCTAGCGCCAAGGAGCCCGGGATAAGCGTGTCTTCACCGCCAGCGGTGTCCGATTCATCAGCGACCTGGGCTTCAGCGACTTGTTCGGTTTCGACTTGCGAGCCTTCCAGTCCCGGGTCCTGAGCTGATTCCGTCGACTCCGGTTGGGGAGCTGTCTGGGGTGTTGCCGTGGCTACGGGATTGGCATCTGTTTGCGGCAACTGAACATCCGGAATGTGAATGTCTTCCAGGTCAAAGCCAGACGGCGGTTCGGTTTCTTTGTCGGCCAGTAGATCCGGGTCCGTGCTGCTGGTGTCGGTGAATGCGATGATGCTGGCGGTGATCAGCGCGATGATCAGCAGGATCAATACGATTCCGCTGGACCAGTGCTCCCACCATGATCTTGCCGCAGCAGGTTGAACCTCGGTGGCGGCCCGAGGATAGATCGGTCGCGTCTGGACTGGCGGTGGCTGGGGGCTTTCCGAGACGGCGGCCGATTGGGGCTTGGCCTCAGCCGAGGCCATGGTCCGAACCGGTTGTTCGACGGCGGACGGCGATTCTTCTCGCTCGAAATCCTGGCGAGTCAGCGGCTGAGTCTCGGGTGCCAGAGTGGCTTGCGGGCCAGATTCGGTTTCGTCCTGGGGAGGTAAAGCATGCAGCCGCTGGGCCATTGGTAACCGAAAGAGGACGGGAGTAATCGCGGCGTAGTTGGTGCCGCGGTTCTTTGACGAAGGACGTGCCTTCAGCAAGGGCCGGTCTGTCGGTCGCGTGGATGCCGTCCGTGGCATGGCTAGCCTTCCTAGATTTTGCGTCAGCTGGTATCAGCAACCCTGCGGGGCAAGCGAAGCAGGGTTGACGCTGATACCATCGGTCTGACTTAGGTACAGGAAATGCGGGTTGCAAATCAAGATCGTGTGGTCGAATGATAGGGACTCCTGGGCTCTGTATCGGTATCAAGTTGAACGGTCTTGAGTGTTTTAACTGTTACGTCGATATTTCCGATCACGCGAATTGAGGACTACAGGCTATCTAGGCAGCTTGATCGTGGCTCCCAGTAGCCTGAGCACGCCAATTTCACCTTGACGCCCAGGGGTTTTTATAAATAATCAATCATCCGGATGGACGGATGAATGTTAGTGGTAGAGCAATTCCGTCCGGAAGAGAGATCAGGGTGTCTGGCGAGAGGGCCAAGTCGTTAGGGCTTGCGTGAAACTTGGTACTTCTCGCGCAAAATTCGGTATTTCTTGCGCGAAATGCTGAGCGTAGGGATTAGACGTGGTCGAGAAGCCAGCGTAGACGAGATTGAAAAGCGGCGATTGCGCGAAATCGTTTGTCATGCTCGCCGAGCAGTAACTCAAAACCGAGTGTGCTCGGACTGTCAGTCTTTCACCAAAATTCGGTAGTCAGCGAATGTTAAGACGTTCATCGAAATCGGAGCAGGTCCAAGAGCTCATCCGAGAACGCATTCTGGTTCTTGATGGCGCGATGGGTACGATGGTCCAGCGACTGGGCCTGGATGAGGCGGGAGTCCGCGGTGAGCGGTTTGCCGATCACGACCAGACCAAAGACCTTAAGAACTTCACGGACATCCTTTGTCTGACGCACCCCGACAGTGTGACGGAAATCCATCGCAAGTACCTGGAGGCAGGCGCGGATATCGTTGAAACGAACACGTTTGGTGCCAGCCCCGTTGGCATGGAAGAGTTCGCGCTACCAGACGCGTTAGTGCACGAAATTAACGTAGCCGCGGTAGAATGCGCTCGCAAGGCGGTTGAGGAGTTCTCGGAAAAGACACCGGACAAGCCCCGTTTCGTAGCAGGCAGTATTGGTCCGACTGCCAAGCAGACCGCGATTAGCACCAAAGTAGATGATCCGGCCTACCGCAATACGACCTACCTGGCGATGGTGCAGTCGTACTATGCGCAGGTGAAAGCACTGGTCGAAGGTGGCGCCGACTTGCTGCTTCCCGAGACTGTCATAGACACGCTGAACTTGAAGGCGTGCTTGTTTGCGATCAGCCAGTACTTTGCCGACTCGGGCAACGAAGTTCCAGTCATGATCAGCGGAACGTTCGATACGGGGGGGCGAACGTTTGTCAGCGGGCAGAATGTCGAGGCCTTTTGGAACGCGCTGAGCCACTTTCCGATGATGAGCATTGGCATGAACTGCGCACTCGGTCCTCAGAAAATGAGGGCTTATATCGAAGAGCTGTCGAATGTTTGTAGCGTGCCTATCAGCTGCTATCCCAATGCCGGTTTGCCGAATGAGATGGGCCAGTACGATCTTGGGCCCAAGGAGATGGCGGAGCTGGTTGGCGATTTCGCTTCCAACGGCTGGGTCAACATTTTGGGAGGATGTTGCGGCACGACGCCGGACCACATCCGCGCGATTGCCGAAGAGGTCCGCAAGCACAAGCCCCATCAAGAGCCCGATTTGCCGGTTTATACCCGCCTGAGCGGCACGCAGGCATTCGTGCTCCGGCCGGAAGCCAGTTTCACGATGATCGGCGAACGCACCAACGTCACGGGCTCGCGAGCCTTTGCGCGTCTGATTCGGAACGACAAGTTTGAAGAAGCCGTGGAGGTGGCTCGGCAGCAGGTGATTGGCGGCGCTACGGTAATCGACATCAATATGGACGACGCTTTGCTGGACGGCCCGGAAGCGATGACACGTTTTCTTCGCCTGATTGCTGGCGAGAGCGATATTGCCAGCGTGCCGGTGATGATCGATAGCAGCAAGTGGGAAGTGATCGAGGCAGGGCTCCAGAATACGCAGGGCAAGTCGATCGTCAATTCGATCAGCCTCAAAGATGGTGAAGAGGAATTCCTTCGCAAGGCCCAGTTGGTCAGCCGCTATGGCGCCGCGTGCGTGGTGATGGCTTTCGACGAACAGGGTCAGGCAACAGAGAAAGACGATAAAGTCCGAATTTGTAAACGCGCCTATGATTTGCTTACCGAACAGGTCGGCTTTCCGGCCGAAGATATCATCTTCGATCCGAACATTTTAACTGTGGCGACCGGCATCGAAGAGCATGACAACTACGCAGTCAATTTCATCGAGGCGACGCGAGAGATCAAACGCGTCTGTCCAGGTGCGAAGGTCAGCGGCGGTGTCAGCAATATCAGCTTCTCGTTTCGCGGCAATGACTACGTCCGCGAAGCGATGCATGCGGTATTCCTTTATCACGCTGTTCGCGCCGGGCTCGACATGGGGATTGTCAACGCGGGGCAACTGGCCGTCTACGAAGAGGTTCCGAAGGACCTGCTGGAGCGCGTGGAGGACGTACTGCTCAATCGGCGTGCCGATGCAACCGAGCGTCTGCTCGAGTTTGCGGAAAAGGTCAAATCCAAAGGCAAAGCGGCGGCCACCGAAGACTTGAGTTGGCGCGAAGAGCCGGTAGCAGAACGTCTGAAGCACGCGCTGATTCGCGGTATCGACAAGTTCATCGAGGACGATGCAGAAGAAGCCCGGCAACAGTCAGCCAAGTGTCTGGAAGTGATCGAAGGACCTTTGATGGATGGCATGAGTGTCGTTGGCGATTTGTTTGGCGCCGGCAAAATGTTCTTGCCGCAGGTCGTCAAGTCGGCTCGTGTTATGAAGAAAGCGGTCGCCTACCTGACACCCTTTATGGAAGAAGAGAAGGTGGTAGCTAACCAGCTTGGCAAGGCCGGTCGCGGAAAAGTTTTGCTGGCGACCGTCAAGGGCGACGTGCACGATATCGGCAAGAACATTGTCGGTGTGGTGTTGGCTTGCAATAGCTTTGAAGTGATCGATTTAGGCGTGATGGTGGCGTGCGACAAAATCTTGGAAACTGCGGCCAAGGAGCGTGTTGACGTGATTGGCCTATCTGGCTTGATTACTCCAAGTCTGGATGAGATGGTTTATGTCGCCAAAGAAATGAAGCGACTCGAGATGGACACGCCCTTGTTGATCGGTGGGGCAACCACCAGTGCCAAACATACCGCCGTGAAAATAGCTCCACAGTACCACCGTGAGGTAGTGCATGTGCTCGATGCCTCACGTAGTGTGGGAGTCGTGGAGAAGCTGTGCAATGAGGAAGCCCGCCAGCAGTATGCACTGAAGAACCAGGAGCTACAGAAAGAATTGGTCGCCAGCTATCAAACGCGGCAGGTCAAACTGGTTCCCTACGACGAAGCACTCCAAAAGCGATTTCAAACAGACTGGTCGGACGTCGACGTTTCCAAACCGAGCTTTATGGGTACGAAGGTACTTCGCGACTACCCGATCGAGAAGATTGCCGAGTTCATCGATTGGTCGCCATTCTTTATGTCCTGGGAACTCAAGGGCAAGTATCCCAAGATCTTCGATGACGCCAAGTATGGCAAAGAAGCTCGTGAGTTGTTCGACAACGCGCAGCAGATGCTGCAAAAAATTGCCGACGAGAAACGCATCAAGGCTCATGCGGTCTATGGCTTCTGGCCGGCGGCCAGCGAAGATGATAGCGTGGTGCTGTACCGAGATGAATCGCGGCAACAGGAACTGACCACTTTCCACTTCCTACGGCAGCAATGGGAACGCAAGGGCCAGAAAGATTTTCGGTCCCTAGCAGATTACGTCGCGCCAAAGAGAGCGGGTCGAGAAGACTATATCGGCGGTTTTGTCGTCACCGCCGGCGACGGCGCGGATGAGTTTGCCAAAGAGTACGAAGACCAAAGTGACGACTATAGCTCAATTCTCATTAAGTCGCTGGCTGACCGATTGGCGGAAGGATTTGCCGAGTTGCTCCATCGTCAGGCTCGGATCGACTGGGGCTTTGGCAGCGATGAGAATTTGACCAACGCAGAGTTGATCGACGAGAAGTATCGCGGTATTCGTCCAGCGCCAGGTTATCCGGCCTGTCCAGATCACACGGAGAAGGGCACCCTGTTCGAGTTGCTCGATGCCGAGCAGGCGACCGGTGTGAAGTTGACGGAGTCATTCGCTATGTGGCCAGGGGCGAGTGTCAGCGGTTTGTACTTTGCCCATCCGGAGTCTCGTTACTTTGCGGTCGATCGGTTAACTCAAGACCAGGTCCAAGCTTATGCTCGTCGCAAGGGGA
>JANQJJ010000420.1 GCA_028281725.1 Pirellulaceae bacterium
CGGGAGCAAAGAACGCGAGCGAAGTCTTCGCCCGTTTCGTCGAGGCTTCCAAAACTGAGAATGTGGCGGCCTACTGGGACACGCTCCCTGAGCCGTGGAGTTCTGCCTATCAGCGGCTCGACAAGATTTCGAAAGACATCGTTCGGCAGCATGACCGCCTGGTAGGCGAATTGGAAGCGAAGTTTGAAAAAGACGATGATCCACGACGCGGTGCATTCGGCAGCGCACGGATCGCTAGACAACTGGATGCTCTCAAGCACGAGTTCGACTTCAACCCTGAAGTGGATTTCAAAGACGCGAAAATCGTGAAGCAAGAAGAACGCGATTTCCGCGGCCCGCTTTTGGATCTAGACGGGGTGCGGGTTGACGTCACAAAAAGCGTTGCGATCACCGCCGAGGTCACCCTCGCCCGAAATCAAGACGCGGCGAGCGTCGAACGGGAGTTCGTTGCTTTGAAGATTGGTGACCAGTGGAAGCTGGTAGACGGGTTTTGGTTCGCCGGCACCACATTTCATCCCGCACAGGATCTGCAGGATCAGATCAACCAATACAGCGATCTACTGGCCGCATACCGCGCGGCGATTGGCGAAGTCAACGGAGGTTTGTACAAGAACCGCGCGGAACTTGAGCAAGTGATGACTTGGGCGTTTGAAGACGCTTTTGGGGTGGATGCGTTGTTGGTTGAGCCGGAAGCGGAACTGGCGCCAGCCGGTTATGAGGATCCTCCACTCGTCTTGCATGTCGCCGCTGGGAACGAACATGGAGAGCGCCGTTTATTCATCGAGAACCGTGAAGTGTCCCTCGGCGACGCGCGGGATTGGCTGGCAAAAATAAATGGCGAGTCTCGCCTGCTTGTGCTTGATTTTGATTACGCCGTGTGGAAAGGAGACGCAACCGACGTGTTCGAAATGCTTCTCGATAGTGGATACGAACGAGACAGGATCGTGTGCCGGTTTCGAGATGACGGTTTCACTGCGGACGACTATTCAAAGCTTGCCGCAAGCTTCAAGGGGCGGCTGCGTCTATTTTCCCGACTGCACGAATCCTCCGCAGCGATCCTCGACAGCATTCAGGCGGATGGTCCTCTCACGCTGCTGGATGATGTTGAGATAGAAATGGCCGATCCCGACGTCGAAAGCGGCTCACCAGTGGCCGACATGAACGACATTCCCGAGACCGACGCCCAGATGCCGAAGCTGCAAGAAGTTCCGCTGGATATACCCGAGTTTGACCTACCTGAAATCAACTTCGATGAGGCTAAGCTAGAACCCGGGGAC
Source organism: Pirellulaceae bacterium (assembly GCA_028281725.1). GTDB lineage: Bacteria > Planctomycetota > Planctomycetia > Pirellulales > Pirellulaceae > Aureliella. The sequence continues at coordinate 1,278 of JANQJJ010000420.1, forward strand.
TTGAAAACAGGGAAGTTGGAACCGTTGCCTGCCAGCATGCAGGTCGCATCGCTGGAAGCTGCTTTTGGCCACCTAGTGGAGGAGCTACTCCGCATCAAGAAGAAAGACCTGATCCATCTCGTCTGGCTTCTTGACCAATCGCCAAGCATGACTCAGCAGAGGCGAGTGCTGATAAGCGATTCCATTTCGCGGCTCAATTTGAAGCTAGCCGACGAGGGGGTCGGTCTCGATTCCCCTGCTAAAAAATCGTCCAAGCCGGTGATGACTTCGATATTGGCTTATGGAAAGGATGTCCATTGGATGACGCGTCGAGAGGTCGATGATTTCGCTTCGATCGATGAAGCAATCAGGAGAATCGAAGTCGACCGATCGGGGCAGGAGCGCGTTTTCGCTGCGATCGCGGACGCCGTCAATGCATTTGCCCAAGATGATGCCAAAGAGAACCGCAAACTGCTGCTGATCGTGGTGACGGACGAAGCTGGAGACGACCACCGCCAGCTTGAGCAAGCCCTCGCCCTCTGCAGGAGGTGGAAGACAGCGGTTTATGTCCTTGGAACGAATGCTCCACTGGGCGGCGTGAACTCCCTTGACCGAGTGAACGAAGGTGTTGGTTTCATTTCACCAGGCCGTGAGTCGTTGTTCCCAGAACGGCTGAACCTGCCATTTTTCGATGGAAAAGCGGCGGTTTCGCTGAACTCAGGTTTCGGTCCCTATGCGCTGAGTCGGATCAGCCGTGAAACGGGAGGCGCCATATTGACGTCATCGCCAATGATTCACCCGCAACGAGCAGACAAAAAGGACGGACCAGCAATCTTCGATCCCTTGGTCATGGCTCGCTACCAACCGGAATATCTGTCCGAGCGGGAGATGATGAAGATGATTCAAGAAAGCAAGATGCGCTCAGCCCTAATCGCCGCATCGCAAACCAGTATTCAGTCTGGCACTAAACTTCCGCCGCTGCAGTTTGCGATCGACGAAGCTACTTGGTCAACCGCACTCAAAGAAGCGCAGCGAACGACGGCGATATGGGAACATGAACTGGAGACAATCCACGAACGACTGAAAGCAGGCGAACTGCACCGAGAGCAAGAGACCTCGCCGCGTTGGCAGGTCGGCTTCGATTTGGCATTGGGGCGAACCTTGGCGATGCGAGCTCGAGCCATGTCGCTCAGTCTCACCCTGGCCAGAGGCCACGCTGGCCTCTCACCAAAAGACGCCGAGACGAACACGTGGGTAGTCACTCCCGAAAAGCTCGATCACACAAGTAACGCCATGAATTTGGTTGACGAATCCAAAGAGTACTTACAGCGCGTTGTCGAAGAGCATCCGGACACGCCATGGGCCTGGTTGGCACAGCGCGAATTAGCGCAACCTTTCGGATGGAGCTGGCAAGAGCGTTCGATCGTAGCGGGCAAAGCGGAATAGGCTGTCACTCGCGAGTCTAGAATTGGAGTGAAGTTCGCCGCACTACCTGATCTAAAGAAATGGGATACGCTTCTGGCCTGTCAGTCTGCGGCGGCGCTCGACTGGCTGAAAACCTACCTCACGGTCCAGGTCGTCTAATAGCAAGATGGTTTAGCCCACTGGGGTGGACTACGTGGGCTCGACTCCCATCCAGGACATTTCCCCCAAAGCGATCCTCGTGTCGCTTAGTCACTAGAAGAAAAGGTGGGCGGAAGCGCGATTTGGTAGCGCGCACGGGCCCGCAGGTTCAAGTTCTATCCGCTAGTCGCGTGTTTTGTCATCGGTGTCGTCGTTCATTCGGGATGGCGGTTAGTCGATGGCCAGCAGGCAGCGATCGGGCCGAATCCCGCCGCTTAACGGTTCACAAGGAGATATTGATGGGATCTGTCTATGTGCATTACTTTGGAAGCTGCCGTGATCGTGACGTTCAGCAGGAACTGCTGACCTGCCTGCGCGAGATCGCAGCACACAGCCAAGCACGAATTCTCGGGCCGGCTGAAGAACGTCCGGAGTATCTCAAAGCGATGACCGCTGAGCGGCACGCAGCGGCGGCAGAAGTCGAACCGATGCGCGCCTTCAACGGTGAGCTGTCGGGCGCGATCGTCGTCGACCCATTGGTCTCGATCACGCCGCCCGAACTGATGAAACGGGCGGAACAGCTCGGTGTGTCCAAGGTCGTCATCGACCAGGGCGGTATGGACAAGGAAGAGGCTTTCTGCATTTCGACTTCGGTCAGCGAAGCGCAGTGGTGTTTGCAGCTGTCGAGCTTGAAGGTCACTGGCGTCGACTTCGAGTTGTTCGATCCGCGTAAGCTGTATCCGAGTGCGAACCGAATGAGCTTCACGTTTCTGGACTGCCCCGAAATTCCTGAACTGGACGGTTCCCTTGTTCAAGTAGAAAACAGAGCCCAGTGTCAGGTCTACCACAGCGAACGCCTGCAATCGGCAGACTGGTTCTTGACGACGCCACGAATCCATTTGCGTTATCTACTTGAAGAGTGGGTGGACACTCTGTTGTGTTGGGTGAAGTACTCCTTCATGCCGAACCTGCATTTCTCGCGGTATGATGAACTCTCGGGCTACGAGGCGTTCCAGGAAGCCGTCCAGGGGCTCTCGCCGGACATCATCAAGACCGATTTTGTAGGTTTTCTGATCGTCCAGTTCGAAAAGCAGGTGCAGGACTGGAGCCAGCAGTTCGCTGGATCTGAGTCGTGGCCCAACGAGCCGTCGGAAGGCTGAGATTGGCAGAATCGCATAGGCCGTTTACCTTCGGAACAGGCGTTCACCCATACCGCAAAGATGGCATGTGTTTCATGGAGGCGGTAGCTTACATTGCCGGTGATAATCACACGTGGCGTCCGCCCCTGCCAGTCTTGCGAGCCGGTGGGGGGAAATCCATGTTGAAACACGTTCTAACTGCGGAATCCCCCCAGAATCGTCTGGACCTCGCTAACAGGATAGCAACTTGCATGTGTTTTCACGAAACGAGGTTCACGATGACGAAACAAACTGTCACATTTCTGGCCGTGCTTCTTGGCACAACTGGTGGAACTGTCAGCGCCCAGGAGCCGGCTCGACCGACGGGCCCCGACATTCTCCGCCAGGTGGTGGAAAATGAATCCGACTCAAAAGCTGATTTTCGCATCGAATCCAATCGGTCCGGTGAGATTGTTTCCGCGCACGATGTTCGGCATGATCTGAATCATTTCTATGAAGAGGATGTGGTGTCGGCGTTTTTCCACGAGCACCCTGTGATCGCCCTGGCCCTGGCTGTTTCGATATCGCTTGGATTGACCATCCTGCTACGAATGCGGTCCTTGAAGCTTGGTTCACGGCCCGCCGACTCTTGATCCTTGACAGCCTGAAGTCGCGTGTCATAACACTTGGAGAATCGGCAAGACGCCTAACCAACCATCAAAGTGGGATAGAATTCCAGCCTGCCCGTATGTCACGGACAGGCCGGAAGCCTATCCCACGTTCCCAAAGATAGAAATCAACCCATGTCCATCAAGCACATCTTTCTCGACATGGACGGCGTGCTGACCGATTTCGTCTCGGCTGCGCTGCGTGTCCATGACCGAAACGAAGCCTTGGATGCGTGGCCACCCGGAGAGCGTGACATTCCGAAGGTGTTGGGCATTAGCCGGGGCGAGTATTGGCGAAAAATCGATGCTCAAGGGGTCGATTTTTGGTCCCAGCTGGAAGCCTATTCATGGGTGCCGTTGTTGATCGACGAGGTACAGCAGTTTGCGCCCTGGTCGATCCTGACCGCGCCTTCCCTGGCACCACACAGTTCTCAGGGCAAGATCATCTGGCTGCGAAATTACTTTCCCAAAGTAAAAGGACGCGCCTTTTCTGATTTCTTGATCGGGAATCAAAAGCACCTGCTCGCGCAGCCCGGCCACATCTTGATCGACGATGCGGAGGCCAACGTCGATGCGTTCCAAGCGGCAGGCGGACATGCGATCTTGTTTCCGGCGATCTGGAATCGCAACTACCAAGTGGAGAACCCGGTCGCGTACGTTCGTGAGCAGTTGGAAGCGATGGTCTGACAGAGCGGGATGCCTGTCCCACAGCAAGGGCCGCGTTACTGCTCATTCGGCGTCGATGGCAACGAGCGTCCGCGCCGCCAGCGAGGGATCCCTAGCAGCGCAGCGACGCTGGCGATCACCAGACAGCCAAGACTGTAGATACCGCTCTTCCACGCGCTGTATTCGGCGCGGGCTTTGTCGTCGCCCAGACGGATCCATTGCCAACGGGTCTCTTCGGTCGCCTGTCCGGCTTGTTGAATTTCGACATTCATTTCGTTCTCCAGGGACGCGTGCTCAAGCTGCAGACTGGATGCCTCTTTAAACGCTTGGGTCCGCTGATAGAAGAAAAAGGCGGAGCCTGGGATCATCAGGCCGCCGATCAACAACAAAATGGAATTCTTGATCATGGTCATTCTCCATGTTTCAGTGGGAGGTTGGGGAGCAAAGTGTCGCGGTGCTGATGCGGACGACGCTTCCGTAGGGAGCATCAAACGAATCGGTGTATCCGCCAATGAGCGCCCACAGAACGTCGTAGGGTGGCGCTGCTTTCGGGTATTGGATGGAGCCGTCGGTCAGTACGAGCGCGGCGGTGACTTCCGGGTCCTCCGAAAGTTCGTTCATCGCGGCTGACATATTGCTACCGCCGTAGCCGGTGATTTCGAATCTCGCCAACTCGCTGATGTCAATCCAACGGTTGCTCGTCACGGAGCTGTCGCACTGAAGAATGTGAACGTCGGTAACACCGCTAGATTGACAGAAGTAGCCAATCGCTCCGAGCGCATGCGGCAAGTCGTCGACCATCGATCCGCTGGTGTCCAGCACAATGTGCATGGTCCAGCCATGCCGCGACCGACCTGGCAAGACGCAATCGGTTCGGTTTCCCGCCCGTCGTGATGCGCGGGAGTAATCACGCTGGCAGGGGGCAACGGAGTCGACCCAGCGTTGCAGGACTCGCTCCCAGGGTGTTCGGTAGGCGCTGCGAACCGCTTCGACGGTCTGCGACGAAGAGGACGCCGGCGATGCATCAACGCGATTTGCGGCTCGGCCGATTCTGTGTTTCAGTTCCGTCAAGCTGGCCACCTGAACCGCTGCGCGACGGGTTTGAACCGCCAACTCTTGCCGCTGCCGGGTGGTGATTTCGGGTTCGAACTCGTGTTCCTCTTCGCTCAGCAACAAATCTCCCTGTTCCAGTGAAGCAATTGGCTTCGGACGATCAGACTTCGTCTCCGGGGGAGCCAACCCCGCGTCCTCCAATGCGCGGGACATCGGCGACGGACTGGATGCGACCGCTTCGTTTTCATCGGAGGTGACCCAGCAACGCATCTGATCGGTACCCGACCTGTGAAGTTCAACGATCCACTCTTCTAGCGAACGTTCGCTGGCACCCGGCCTGCACAATCCGCCTAGTGGCGGGGCGCAGCCCAGTTCTTCACTGAGCATGTCGTTGATGATGTAGTCGTGGGCGATGTTGACAGTCAGCCGGTCTGCGCAGCCGGCGCGGCCGTGAGTATCGAGCGCCAAGTGCATCAATTCGTGAGCCAGAATGTACGTCGCATCGGGAATGGGAAGCGACCGGAAGACATTCGGGTTGAGCAGTGTCAATCCCGAGGCGGACACCGCGGCGACTGGAGCGCGCTCGGTGGCAACCAGTCGCACTTGTCGGACCAAGCCGCTCAGATGCGGCAGGGTCGCTTCGACCAGCCGCAAGGCCTGCCGGGCCTGGGCAAGCGCCGCTTCTTTCAGTGTTGGCTCGTCAGATGAGAGCGTCGGCATCAATTGATTCTCCTCAGGTGATCTGTGGGTTAGGCTTCCAGCCGGTCGGTCTTTCCGTTTTTTGAGACAAGCAAGAAGCCTATCCCTCGGTTGATGACAGGCGGGATGCCTGTCCCACGTTCAGTTAACTCGCATGTGCCAACCCGGTCACCTGATGCAGCGACCGAAGCATGGCATCGGCGGCGCCAAGCTCTGACCAAGGTTCTACTAAGTCGATGAGCAGGGCCATTCTCATTTCCGAGGGCACTGCCAATAGGAATTCGTTGATCTGTTCACCACGCAGCTTGAGCAACTCTCCCCGCTGGACCACCGTGCGCAGGCGATGGATGACAAACCAACGCGCCGTAGCCGATGCGGGCAACTTGGTTGGGTCGATCAGATATTGCTCGATCGGCAACAGGTCATCGAGCGACTCTTCAGCCATGGCGCAAAACAGAGAGGCATCCTCAGGTGAGAGCGTGCCGAAGGCTAACGCGCGACGGATTTCCGGTGTCATCGCCGAATTCTGTTCAGCCAGGTCCAACGATCTCGAAAGGGATTCCCAGGCGCGCGGCGTCGAAAATGGCTGGGGCTCGGCAGGTGCCTGCCGCATGAGTGATCCGGGCATGTAGGTCACAAACGCAAGAATCTCGGAGCGAATGTTTTGCGACTTGGCCCAGGCCAACCACTCCGAGTGGTCGATACGAATGTTGATGATGAAGACGCGATTGACGAGCGCCGAACTGAGCGAGCGGACGAGGGCGCGGTCTTCGGAACGATTGCCGGCAGCCACGACCACGCAACCATCGGGAAGCGGATGCTCGCCCACTCGCCGTTCCAACAGCAGCGAGTAAAACGCTTTCTGGATATCGGGTGTGCAGGCGGGCAGCTCGTCCAAGAACAGATAGAACGGCTCCGAACCGTCGGGAAGCAACACACGGGGCGGGCAAAAGACGCTTCGCTGGCCGTCGATTCGGGGAATGCCACTGACGTCTTCGGGCGCAACTTGCGTGCCCAGTAGTGAACGGCAATTCATCTGCTGTTCGTCGGCGGCTTGCCTGACAACCGTCGATTTGCCAATTCCTGGAGAAGACAGCAGCAGTAAACTCTCCCGATGCCCCACAGCTTGAACCAATGATTTGGCCTGACGGAGGGTCAATGTCGGCGCCGGATCCTCCGGCACCTCCCGCAGATTCAATCCCATATTCCGTACTGCGCCCGAGATTTCTTCGATTCGCGTTTGGTCGATCGTGCCGCGAATGCGGGCGCCACTCATTTCGTTCATCATCCGCAGGTGACCGACATCTTTGGAGACGAGTTGCCCCAGTTCATAGACTCCATGGCTCTTTAAGGTTTGGATGGCCACGTTGGACAAATCCAACTCTTCAATGCGTGTCTTCATCAGTTTCGTGTAGCCGATGCCAAGCACTTGCGGAGAGCGCTGAACCGCTTGGAACCAGTTGCAAAAGGCCTGTACATCTTCCTGACTAACGCGCCCCGATACGAGCGTAAGCAAGACTTCTTCGTTCAGCACGCCCGCCTGCTCGGCTAGGTTGAGTGCACGGGAAAGCGACGCCCAGGCGCGCGGAGTTGAATGGGGGACCGGATCCGCTGGAACCGGCCGGAGGAGTGCCTCGGGACAATCGCGGATGAACTCGCTGATTTCCACACGAACGTCCGCTTCTTCAGCCCAGCTCAGCCACTCGGAGACGTCGAGCCGTAGTTGCAGAATGATGACTCGATTGACCAGCGCGCTGCTGATCGTGCGCACCAGGGCCCGATCCTCGGCTCGGTTGCCCGCGGCGACGACCCAGGTGCCAGCTGGCAAACGATACTCGCCGATGCGGCGTTCCAAAAGCAGGGAGTAAAATGCCTTCTGAACGTCTGGAGAACTAGCGGGTAATTCATCCAAGAACAGGCAAAACGGCCGATCGCCCTCGGGCAGCAAAATGCGGGGCGGGCAGAACACGCTACGCTCGCCAACGATCCGCGGCACACCACTGACATCTTCGGGCGCGATCTGCGTTCCCAGCAGTGATCGACACGGCAAATTGGCATCCGCCGCCGCCTGACGTACCAAGTCCGACTTGCCGATGCCGGGCGGAGACAGCAGCAGAAAGCTCTGCTCCTGCGCAGCGCTACGAATCAACGTTTTTGCTTGAGACAGGGTGACGGTTTCTTCGAGAGTTGTGTCGGCGGTGCTCATAGGACTCCAGTGCAAATAGTGGGATAGGCTTCCAGCCTGTCAGTTCTTCCAGTTCCTCCCAAGGTTCCTCCAAAGACAGGCCGGAAGCCCGTCCAGCTCTCATACGGTGGGTGGCACGTGCCAGCCGTCGGGACAATCCAGATGGGAGATGGCCAACACGAATCGTTCTGCCGGGAGGTATCGCGGAGTCATCCACTCCGCCACGCGCTGGCCATCGATTTCTCGCGCTAGTCCAATGGCTGCCAACCAAACGTCCCTCTCGGGCCGCAGCAGCTTGTATTCCCCTCCTCGGCTGGGAAAACTGGCGTTTGGATCTGCTCGACGAGCGTTGTGCACCAGCACCAGCGCCCAAAACAGGGACGAATCAACGCCACAGGCAACCGCCGCATGCAGTTGCCGAAAATGCCGCTCGTGCATGTACCCCAACACGCTCAGGAAACGACGACGGATGTGACACAAGTCGGCAAGCAATCGCAAAGGTTCGTATTTGAGGATCCAACCGTAGGCTCCCAGCTCGCGGCGGTCACCAACCCTTAGCAAGACTCGCAGAGCATTGGCTGCAGGTCCACGCAGCCGACGATCGCCGACGATGGTGTGGAAGGCTAACATGTCGATGGCCCTCCACATCTCCGCCAGCAACTGCGGCTGCAGCGCGATCAACGTCACGGCCGATCGAAAATCAACGCATAAAACGGCTCGCAGACGTCGGGCGATCGGCAGGTAATCTTGCCAACGCGGTTTCCCGCCAGGCAGCCTTGGGTGCTCGATTTTTGTCAGGGCGGAGCACCTTCGGGCTCTCCGACCCAATTCGGCCCCGACACGCTCAAGCACCTGATCGGTGGTAACGTGCAGTTCCGGTTTTCTCGACCGCTTCTTCCCACGTCCGGCCAGTCTCCTGCATGAGCCTTCTAAACGCTCCTCCCAATGCGTCAGGGAATCAAAGTCAGGTAGCGGAGCCACCTTGGCTTCTTTGGCTGGCTCGAGCTGGTAGTTGTTCAGATCCTCCTCGTGGACATACCCGCGGACAACCAAATAGTCGACTTGATTGGGAGACAGGGCTCCCTGATCCCAGAAGTGTTGGGTCAATTGTTGGATCACTTTCACGGGCACGCCTTGGGTTGGGAGGATCTGAAAATGGAACAGGCTTTCGACACGGACCGGATGGTGGCCCCCATCCGATTCAGAAGTGCGATTCCTCGTACTCCAATCTCACGCGTTCGACAGCACTTGGATTGCGGACGGATTTAGGAATCACACTGCCGTAATTCAGCTTGAGACTGCCGGCTTTAGAAGTTCGTTCTTGCCGCCAGATCAGCCGATACTCTCCGCCGTAGGCTTCGGCTTTGATGGCGTGCGTGAGGCACAATTTCGATTTCGGTACCGCGGCGACGCGCTCGGGATCGACCCAGCATCGACAAATGTCACATTTCCTCAACAAACTCGGCATAATTGGATTGCTCCAGAGGTGGAAAGAGCCACAAAACGAGGTGTTTGACCACTTCCAGAGCGTATGTCTTAGATGCTTGGGGAGACGTGCCAGGCGATAATTCCGGATTTTTGTTCGGGCCGGCCACGTGGGCTCCGAGTGCATCTTCCTGGGCTTGATGGCAGACAGGGTGCCTCCCCCAGCAAGCACAGGAATCGATGGTTTGAGGCATGCGACCCTCAATTGTGTGGCTGGCGATCTAGGTCTAGAATTCGGTTCTGAAGACGATCGTTCTGCGGGAGGAAGTGTAGGTGGTCCATTCTGGAAACGATGAAGATCGACGCGATCAGATCGAAGCCCGTTTAGATGATTCTGGCAAAGAGACCTGGGACACAATCTTTCACGAATGCATCGACGAGCTCGGTCGCGAGAATTCGGAGCCACTCCAGACGCTGGCACACATTTGCCTGGACCGTCGAGCGAGCGGGAATGAATTGGCCTGCGCTCGTCTGATCGATTCGTGCTACGAGCGGTCACATGGCGACGACGAGAATTCCGGCACCGCAGTGGTCGTGCAAGTCTGCTTGGACCGTTTGCAATCCGACGATGAGGTGGCTTGGTCGGTGCTGCAAGAGTTCACGTTTGCTCAGGTGATTAAGAAGTGTGAGTTGATCATCCGCAGCAAGATCTCTCGCAACAACCCGGTGATTACCGAAAACGGTGTGGCCGCCGAAGTCTATTTGCGGCTGGATAAGGCGATACGGCAAAACAATTCCGCAATGCCCAGGACCGCTCGTGAGTACTTCGGATTGGCGGCCCGCAATATCTGCTGGCATATCAACGACCTCCTGCGAAAACCAAAGAACTCCCAAGAAGAATCGGGGGTCTTCGCTGATCTCGCGGCCAGCACTGGCGTGACCACCGAGGTCTTGAAGATGGACGTGTGGCTGAAGTTCTGGTCGGCAGTTTCGGAGTTACCGAAGGAACAACGCGAGGTTTTTGATCTGATCTGGATGAATGAGCTGACGCAGTATGAAGCGGCCAAGCAAATGGGCATCAAGCGGGATCGTGTGAAAGACCTGTGGCGCGAAATCAAAATCAAAATCGCTGAGGAGTGCGAGGAGGTCTTACCTCATCTTGGCCGGCTCGGCTAACCGCAGCGTGGGATCTTCGTAGTTTTCCACCAGATCGTCCTGGGACCTTGCCTGTCGTCGCGAAGCAATCGACTTGCTCGCTACCGCTGCGCGGGAGACCACCATCGAACCCCGCTGGATGAACCAACCAGCAGCGTTTGACCATCGGGGGAAAACAGCACAAAAGTCGCTGCGTCGGTGGGTGCCGCACGATCGATGAACGTCCAATACAGATCGCCCGTTTGAGCATCCCAGATTTCGACTTCGCCGCGTTTTCCCGCCTTGGCAATCCGGGTGCCATCAGGTGAAAACGCGATCGCGCCGCGCAAATAGGCATCGGTACCGATCACCGAGGAAACGGTCCAGTTCTGTGTCTCAAGGATGTGCGCCATGCTACGCAGGTGAAACGTCACCAAGAGACTGCCACCATCGGGACTGAAGAACAAATCTTCGATTCCACCGTAGCGATCCCACGCAGGGTTTTCGATGACGTGCTCGCAAGTGCCTGACGGCTCAGCATGCCAAACTTGAATCTGTTCGCCGGAAGGTGCTCGAATCACCATCGCTAACCAAGCTCCATCGGGGCTGAAAGCCACATGGCGAGGATGCGCGGGTTCGAGTGCTGACGCAGTCGGGAACGGCGTTGTCTGAGCACCCAAGGTGCCAGCCAACCGCTCGCGTTCCAAGTCGAGCAGGGCGACTCCGCCAGTCCCTGGAAGCCCAGCGGCCAGTTTGCCATCGGAAGCATCAAACGCGATCGGACCACAATAGCCAGCGAACACCTCACTTTTCCCGCTCTCGAGCTCGATGACTTCCACCTGCGGTTTCGACTGGACATCGACCCCATCCGCTGGCGAGACACTGGCGATCGCCAACTGGGTCCCGGACGAGTTAATCGCGACTTGATAGTTCCGCTCCATCTCGCTTTTTCGATACCATGCCTCTGGATTCAGCCCCAAAGAGGCCGCGAAAGGGGAGGCCTGATCGCGAACCGCTCGCGCGAGTCCGGGCAGCGATTGTTCCCAGCGCCTGGTTAACTTGTGGGTGTCCCACACACTAACGATTCCACTGGACAGCAAAAAAGCGACGCTACGACCGTCCGCGCTCCGCCTGGCTTGCAGCAAGTCCTCCGCCGACGGCCAGCCCTGTCGGTCAGCTACTGGTTGCAATTGAGCACCGCGCGGAAATAGCCACTTTGACGCGCCGGCAGTGCCCTTCAGATTTTGCAGTGAGCTCGCTTGTTGGGATTCTTGTTGGTAGTCTTCGCCAGTCCAAACCAGACCGCCGTCGTCAGGTAAGAACTCTACGTCCAGCACCTTGGTCAATCCGCTGGTGCATCGAAACAGCGGACGCCCGTGAGGGACGGACCATACGTGGATGCTGCTGTTTTTGTGGGCCGTCGCGATCATCGATGCGTCACTGCTGAGCGCTGCGGCAACAACCGGAGAGCGACTGGAGATGGTGACTGACGCTTGTGGTCCGGGCGGCCAGACCGATTCCTTCGGCAAAGCATCCCGGGCAGGCAAGAATTCGATTTCGTAAAGCTGCTCGAAACTGCGTCCCGCTCGTCGATATTCGACGCCGAGGGAGCCCGTAAGATCTCGCACGTGATAACTGCTCGGTTCTGTTTCCTTGTCCGGCGCAGCGGCCTCGGTTAGCGATACGGACTGGCCCGATTCCGAGTTCCAAACCTGTGTCATGGGCTCCGCAGGTTGCGCGACGGACTTCTGGTCTTCTTCTTGTCCGGGCGCCAACATTTCGAAGGCAGACTGAATGGGAAACTCATCGGGACCAGGGACGTAAGTGAGCGTCAGCCGGGTCTGGTCGGAATTAAACCGCAGATCATTGATCTGAGTGGTGGCAACCGTGTGGCTCCAGCGGGTTTGACCTGTTCGGGTATCGATCACGCGCACGTCGACCCTGGGTGTCAGCGTTCGGTGGGTGAGCGTCGCCAGCAGCGAACCATCGGTGGCCAGGACAACCTGGGAACAGCCGCTCGAACCAGGCACTGGCTCGGGCCGGCGGCAAGCATCTTTCCAGTAGCGCCACTCGATGCCGCGCAGATTCTCCAGCGTGGAATCCAGCACTCGATTGCCGGCGATCAGATCATTCTCGTCACGTAGTTTTTGAACGAGCTCTAGCTGGGTGGCATAACGCGGCCGCTGCAGTTCGATATTTTGGGCTGCGAGCCTTGTGTTGGAGGTCCCCAGTTCGCTGTTGAGTTCCGCAAGACGCTGGTTGTTGCCGAGCTCCCGCTGCCAGGCGATGGTCAGTCCGACGACTGCGACGACCACCGCGGCGGCCAAACTGGTGACGAACGTTCGATGCTGCTTGATCCACCGACGAAGCGATTCATGCCATGGATCAGGCCACGCGGTCACCGGCTGATCCTTGCGGAAACGACGAATATCGGCAGCTAGATCCTTTGCCGATGCATAGCGAGCTTGCGGTTCCAATGCCAACGCCTTTCGGCAAATCGCCTCCAGCGGACGCGGGACCTCCGGGTTCGACGGTCGGATCGGAGCAATCCGTCCCGCCAAAATTTCTTCCACCACCGCTGGGGTTGACCGTCCGGCAACGCAGTAGCGGCCCGTCAGAATCTGATAGAGCGTAGCTCCGAGGCTGTAGATATCCGAGGCGGGACCCACCTGATCATCGCGCCCGTCGCTCGGAAGCTTGGCAGCACGTGCCTGCTCCGGGCTCATGAACAACGGCGTGCCTCCGGCGGAACCGTTGGCTGTTTCGAACAATCCGTTGTCAGGCCTCCCGGAAACGATCCCACTCGACCCGTTGCCTTCGTCTTTGTCGGCGTCGGTTTTCGCCAAGCCCCAGTCCACCACCAGAACCTCGCCGTAGCCACCGATGAGGATATTGTCAGGTTTGATGTCCCGATGGATGACGCCGCGGCTGTGGGCAAAGGCGATCGTTTCACACGCCGCGACAAGAACATCCAGCAAGTCACCCAGGTCGACAAGCGATTCGTCGCTCGCCGTTTCCGCGGTGGGCGGCTCTGGAGAGCGCCGCTGGCGATGGTAGCGTTTGATGGCTTCGGTCAGCTGCTCACCATCAATGAACTTCATTGCGTAGTAGGGCTGCCCCCGATCGTCCGCACCCAGACCATAAACGGGCACGATACCTGGATGTTCCAGCCCCCCGGTCAAATTGGCCTCGCGATGAAAGCGGCCACGGTGATCCCCGCTGGACGCCAACTCGGGACGAATTCCTTTCACGGCGACTTGACGGCCGAGCTCGTTGTCGTGCGCCACATAGACGACGCCGAGCCCACCCGCATCGTGAACTTTTAAGACTTGATAACGCCCGCCGCAGAATTCGCGGACATCTTCGACACTGGGCGTCTTAGGCGGCAAAGGAGGAGCCGTGATCTGGTTGAATCGTTCCAGCAAGGCGCGCTGTTTGCGGAACTTGGTGCGTACATCCTCGGGCGCATCAGCAGCTTCTTGGTCTAGGAAAGAATCCACATCAACCCGCGCAGGGTTTCCGGTATTCTTTCCGGATTCCTCTTCACGCTGCTCATACAGTCGATGAAGCTCTTTCAGCAGTTCGTTCGAGTCAGGCATGCTGATAGCAATTCCCAGAAGAGTGCTCAAAAAGACGGACCGATTATACGTTTTGCACAAAAAGGAGGTGGGATGGCTTGCAGTCTGTCATGCACATCGGATTTCTGATGAAGATGGCAGGCCGGGGGCCTATTCCACTCCTGTTGACTACCACCTTCGCACGAAGAAGGTGACGACGATCAGAAACATCAACTTGGACACGTAGGGATGACCCAGCCAGGTTGTCACGCTGGCGACAGGTCCCCAACTCAGACAACATTGCACCAGTCCGCCGAGCCCGTCGAAGATTTTGCGAACGCTTGCTCCCGGTTCGCGCACCGGCTTCTGCGCCACTACGGGGACTTTCGCCGGCATGCGCGCTGACCTGAGTGGCTCCAATGAAAACATGGGTGTTGAGTTTGCCATCGGCGGGAGATCCCGGGCCGACTGAGCTGTTTTCATCCGCCGTTTCTCGGTCGAAATTGCCTGAAAACCGCTGTCGGTCCGTTGCTCTGCCATCCATGCTGGCAACGAATCGTTTTCGGATCCCACCGCAACGCCGCCAAGAGGCAGGAAAAGCAAGACGTACAAGGCAAAATGGATGATTCGAACCATTGGGGCTCTCCACAGATCGAACTGGCTGTTTTGGTAACTGCTATGAAAGCGGAGCAGCTTGCGATCAGGGGGCGCAGAAAGACAGATTTTAGCGTCCCCCCAAGACACGCCTGGTTTCGCTTCTCTAGCGACACCCGTTATTTCGCGCCATTGCGGCGGACAGTCCTTCGGAGAACCTCTCGATGCTCATGAAAACTCGATGTGTTGCCTGTGCCATGTTATTCAGCCTGCTGGTCACCCGCGCCGCTACCGCTGCTCAGGCACTTGACGGACTATTCCAGAAGGTCGCACCGTCGACCGTGTTGGTGGAGGTAAAGACGAAACAGGGAATCCGGCTTGGCAGCGGCACCCTCGTCGACAAGCTGCAGTTCGCCGTGTTGACCGCCGCCAGCGTGGTTGAAGATGCTGAATCGATTCTGGTCATGTTTCCTGAAATGGAACAGGGGCAGGTGATCACGACTCGGCACTTCTACGTGTCTCGGGCCAAGGACTTGGCAGTGCCAGCGAAAGTCTTCACGATTGACGCGCGGCGCGACCTTGCCATCCTGAACGTGCAGCGAATTCCCACGGAAGTTCCCGCAATCCTATTGGCTGACGCGAGCCCTCGGCCCGGCCAATCCGTGTTTTCGATTGGCCATTCCAGTTGGTCGCGTGGTGGCGTGTTTGGATTCGCCAGTGGTCACGTTCGAAACGTCTACCAACGTCGTCAAGATGGCGTGAAAGTCATTGAATCGAGCATCGTCACTGTTCAAGGAGACGGTGGCAGTCCGGTGTTTGACGAACACGGTAGACTCGTCGGTATCGTTTCTTTGGCGGCCACGAGTGTCGATTCGCCGGACGAAAACTGCGTCGAACACTTTGGCTGGATGGACATGAGCATTGACGTGACCGAGATTCGCGACCTGCTGGACGCCACCGAGATTGCCTCTGAGTTTCAGGTACCCGAGCGTGCTCCTACCTTGGATGAAATGACTCAAGCCGATCTCGACGGTATCATTCAAGAGTTGAAGAAGAACTTCCCCGATTCCAATTCACAGCGGTTGCTAAGCCGAGCATTGACGGAACCAGGTTTTAACGGCGGTGCCAAAGAAATCGCGGACGTGTTGGGCATCGAATCGCTGCCGCAGCCTTTGCCAAGGAGCAAAGATGAGGGCAGTTACTGGACACACCTCTTCGCGGACGAGAAAGCCGTGCTCGAGTTGATCGCGGAACAGTAGAATAGTGGGTGCCCATTTTGCCAGGTCCTGGGCAGGCCAGGCCAAAAACCTATCCCACGATTCACGGTCCCGGTCGTCTAATGGGCAAGACTAATCAACCTTGAGGGTCGATTCATCTGGGTTCGAACCCCAGCCGGGTACCATCCTCTCAAGCTCCGGTCGTTTAATGGCAAGACCTTCCAGTTTTAGAATTGGATTTTGACGGGTTCGATTCCCGTCCCGGAGCAATCACACACGTGGGTAATGGTTTCCTGCCTATCCGAATCATTTCAAGCTAGTGGTCTGTCAAAGCTTAATCTTTGGGGCGGGTAAAGGGGGCAGGAGTCAATTGTGCTCAGCACCCGAAGGGCCGTTGGCGGCAATTGACTCCTGACCCCTTTACCCAAATCTTTTGTGTTGACAAAGCACTAGGCTGGACGCGTCGCACGCCTAGCTTACTCCGCGGGAGCTCGTTCATGGCATTTTGGGTTGAAACCGATGTTTGCGAAGGGATTGCGGATTGCATTCCCGTTTGTCCCACCGAGTCGATTCGTTGGGCAAAAGACGAGGCAAGGGGGGATTGGCCGCGGAACCGAAAGGGAGCCAAGTACGTCACCATCGACTCGGATACCTGCAGCCGCTGTGGTCTCTGTCTATCGGTATGTCCCATCGAAGGAGCTATTCGCTCGAACGATCCAGAGTTTCGTTTGAAAACGCGGTGATGGAGGATGAACGAATGTCGCACGTTGATTTGGCAAGTCTGAGCCTGGAAGGGCTCTCGATTGGCGATTCCTTGGGAGCAACGTTTGGCGAAGGAGTGGCTACCGCAGATGCGGTCGCGGAGTTCGAAGCGGGGATTCTGCCAACGCCGCCGTGGCAATGGACGGACGACACGCACATGGCCTTGGCGGTTGTTGAAGTGTTGATAGGCCATGGTGAGATTAACCAAGATGTCCTGGCCGAACGATTCGCTGAGCGATACGCGGATGAACCTTTTCGAGGTTACGGGGAAGGTGCGGCTTGGCTGCTACAGCAGTTGTCCGGCGGCGAGCATTGGCGGGAGCTAGCGGACCAAGTCTTTCATGGTGGTTCTTATGGCAATGGCGCGGCGATGCGGGCTGCTCCCATCGGCGGTTTTTTCGCGGGTGATCCGAAGTCGGCAGCCGAAGAGGCTCGTAAATCTGCAGTGATCACTCACGCCCACCCCGAAGGCCAAGCCGGGGCAATCGCGGTCGCCGTCGCGGCATCGATTGCTGCCGGCCAGATGCCGCCATCCGGCAGCCGACTGATCGACGAGATTTTGCCGCTCGTGCCCGAGTCAGAAACGCGTGAGGGCATTCGGCTAGCGGCCGAGATTCCACCCGATCAGTTGGGGACGGCGGTCAACAAGTTGGGTGCCGGCTGGAATGTCTCGGCGCAGGACACCGTACCACTGTGCCTCTGGTGCGCCGCGCATCATCTAAACGACTTCGAAGCAGCGATCTGGCAAACGCTCGGTGCCGGTGGAGACCGGGACACGACTTGTGCGATCGTGGGAGGCATCGTGGCGCCGGCGGTTGGAGCGGTTCCCGACGCCTGGGTGGCTGCTCGCGAACCCTTTCCAGACGATTTCGAAATCTAAATGAGTAAAAACTTCCCCCCAGACAACACACGCCTCCGCTGAACCCTTGGAGCGGCATTGGCCGCCGGAACTTTGGACCTGCAGAGGAACTCAGATGGCACGCGAAATTGTCGTTTTGAACCGGATCAACGCCGAAGAATTTGATTGTCCTTACGATTGGGCATGCATCAGCATTGCCAATACCGAGCGGGAATTCGCCGAAATCGGCGACGCTAATCGGATGTCTTTGCTGCAACTCGCTTTTGCCGATATCACCCGGCAAATGGCCGACTATGTTCTGTTCCATGACGACCAGGCCCACGACATCCTCGATTTTGTCACCCACTACTGGGATCATATCCACACGCTCATGGTGCACTGCGATGCGGGGATCAGTCGTTCGTCAGCCGTCGCTGCGGCGATCGCGCGACTGAAATGGCAGGACGAAAGCCAGTTCCTGGAATCTCCGTTCGAACCGAATCCGCTGGTCTATCGAACCATTCGCGAAGTCGCTACGGGACGCGCCGACTATCAGGACGAAGAAAACGAATCCTGGCTATTAGACTGACCTCAGGGCTGCCAAGTGGACCAGTCTTCCAGGGTGGAATGTCTGGCTTCCCGAGACGGCCGGGGTGCCTGCCAACACGACCAACAGAACTGTCGCTCCTCGCATCGAGGCCAGCCCGGGGCGTTTCCTGAGAAGGCAATCACGATTCGCGAACTGAATTTCGACCGGTTCGATTGCCTGCCCGCGCACTCGTACCGTCAACGGTCGACGTCAGCCGACCAAAAATTGCGACTACCTTCCCCCCTCTCCTCAGATTTCGTTCGCTTCACAATTGGACGGCCGACACGTTGCTCGGCCGCGCTGCCGTCATCGGTGATGAAAAAGGAAAACAAAATGAAGATGCACCCCTCACGAACTGCTCTGTGGATTCTGATTGCAGCCACACTCGCTTGTCGACTTGGCGCCCAGGAACCGAATTCCAGCTCTGCTGCCCAAAGAACTACCACCTTGCATGGCCAAATCGACGAGCCCAAGCTGATTGAGACGGAGATTTATCGGAACAACTCGTTTGGAGCCTATTCCAAAGCGTTGAAAGAGAGCAAGTACACGGTCATCCTGTTTCGAGCGGGTAACCTTGATCCATTCTCGCCGAGGCTGTTTGCCAAGGTCCACGACCCTAGACTGGCCCAATACTCCGGCCGAATTCGATTCTCATACACCGACGAGGATCTGGATGAAGGTGCCAAACAGCTCGTCGAGGCTTTGGGGGTGGTGCGCTATCCAACGCTCGTCGTGTTGAAAACCAACGCGGAGAACATTCATGTTGCCGGACGTATCGAGGGCGAAGTCACCGTTGATGAAATCGATCGAGTGTTTCGCGAGGCGATGAAAGAGCCCATCAAGACGCCCGCAACTCCAGTTGAAACCTTGGCAAAGGCCCGAGCGGCTGATGAGTGAAGAAGCTAAGATGACGCGAACAAACGCGGGAGTTCCCGATCAACAGTTTTTGTTTTTCGCTCCAGCGTGGCAACCGCCGCGCGGTTCGTTATCCGCGAACGCCTGGCAGAATGTCTGTCCCACCTTTTTACCTTTCGGAGCAAGATAAGCTGATGTCGATCATCGTTTGTTCCAGTTGCAAGATGAGGGTCATGCCGCAACGCGATGGAAAGTGCCCGTCGTGTGGATTCCCATTGGCAGACCCTCAGACGGACGATCGCCCCGACGAACTTGCCCAGGCTGTCGAGCCTGATGTGGTCAAGGACCACGCTCCGGCGTCACCGCCGACTTGCGTCCTCTGTCAGGCTGAGCAGCCGACAAACAACCGAGTGCTTCGCGTCGGTCAAGCAACCGTCGGCATAGGGAGCGTCAGCGTCAAGCAGTTTCCGGGTATTGAGATGCCCATGTGTGATCCGTGCTACCAAAAAGGTCGCCGCCTGCAATGGCACCGTATGCTCGCTGGCATGGCAATCGTTCCGCTGATGATCGGTTGGACGATCGGCCTTGCGATGACGGCCCAATTTTTCGGAGAGGAGCACGGTGGGAAAGTCGCGATCGTTTATCTGCTACTGGGACTCGCTCTGGTCCTTTGGTGGCTATTTTGGCTCTTCCCGTTTTTGCGACGCAGAGTCCGTGGCTTGGTTCTGAACGATGCGTTGGCCCGGCGCCTAAAGCGAATGGCTGGTGTCGATGAATTTGGTTTGCTGTGTCATCCCTCATTTCATCCGGTGAAGCAGCACGAGGACTACGTTTCGGTCGAGCAAGTACTCGCCATGCCTCTACCGACGGAGGGTATGTCGCGTTGATTGAGGACGAATAAACCAAATAGTAGAGGCATCTAGCCTTTCAGTTTGGCATGACGCCACCACAGTCAGGCTGCCTGTCTCACGCCCTCGCCACACGGGATCCTGCGATCGTGCATGACTTGGATTCGATTCGTCTTTCCTTCGCAACGCCGGATGAAATCCGCAGCTGGTCCTCGGGCGAGATTACCCGTTCGGCAACGTTTGACGAAAACGGTGATCCAGTCGAAGGTGGACTATTCTGCGAGAAGATTTTTGGCGCGATGAATCGCCGCCGCGCTTACGGACCTTCCATCAACGACTGGGGTTGGGAAACCCAGTTGCAAGATGGCATGGGCCATATCGAACTCGAATGCCCTTTGATCCACCCCTGGCTGTACGCGACAAAGGTATCTCCGCTGAGCGTTCTGCTGGGAATGCAGCCCGGCCAACTGCGGTCGCTCGTGCACTACCGGATGCATTTGGTGATCGATGCCGGACAAACCCACCAGCAGCTTGGTCAGTTGTTGACCCAGCACCAATACGATCAGACGCGACAGCGGCTCGATTTCGATAGCTTTAAGACGCTCTCAGGGGCTGTTGCTGTCCGTCACCTGCTGGAGCAGCTGGATTGGGACGATTTAGCCGACCAGCTTCACCGGCAGTTGGCGACAACGACGAGAAGACGCAAGATATCGTCCATCCGGGCCCGCTTGGGCCTGCTCGATGCGTTTCGCGAGCAACAGATCGGACTGGAACACCTCATCCTGGATGTGCTGCCGGTCGTGTCACCGCAATTGCGTCCAGGCGCACCTCCATATCCCGACTACTTTCCTCATCCCGATGCGCCACCGCACCATTTGAATGCAGGCTACCAGCAAATACTGGAAGCCAATGCGGAAGTCCGTCTCGCCAGTCGGATACTGAGGATCGCACAGAAACGCGGAACTCATCTCTTTCGCGCCACGCCTGACGAGATTCGTACCTTCGAAAAGTCGGTACTGCGCAGTTGTCAGGAATTGCAACAAACGGTCGACCATCTTCTAAGAGGCTCTCAGGCGGAGACTCTGAACAGCTCGTCCAAGGAACCGCTTGCTTGCCGCCTGCGACGCGATATCCGGGGCTTACCTTCACCGGATGCGCCGGTCGTTCCCTCGGCATGTGCGGTGGTTGTTCCCGGACCACGGATCGCAATGAACGAGTGCGGGCTGCCTAAAAACCTTGCCTTGGCGCTCTACGAACCATTGGTGATTCAGCGTCTGATCGAGGCAGGCATCGCCAGACCACTGTCCTTAAGTAGGCTGTCGTGGCAACAAGAGCTGATGGTCCATCGAGGTCAGATGGAATGCAAACACGCCCAAACGCTGAATCATGCCAGGTTACTGGTCGCTTGGCAGGGAGACGTTGTCTGGGACATCCTGGATGCTGTGATGCGCGATCACTGGGTCCTGCTCGGTCGCACAGACCTTCAGAGTCGCGAACAAGTTCAGGCGTTCAAGCCCAGGCTGATCGAAGGCCACGCGATCCAGATCCATCCACTGATCGGTCGGGTTTTCGGAATCGAGTTTCACGGTGAGCAATTGAAGGTCTTTCTGCCGTCATCCGACGAGGCGCAATCCGAAGCCAGGACTCTGCTTGCACCGGAAAACAACCTATTCGATGGTCGAGCGGGCGAGCCGGCGATCAAGCTAGACAAACAACTGCTGGTCGGGTTGGCTTACCTCACCCAAGCTCAGTCGGATCGCCGGGGCCACGGTATGACCTTTTCTTCGACCAACGAAGTCATCACCGCTTGGCAAAACGATCGCGTTGACCTGCACGCTCAAGTGAAAGTCCGTCTTCCGACCGGAAAAGGTTACCGTAACGAAGGAGACTTGCATCAGGGGCAGCGTGCGACACCAGCGGATAACCTGATTCAGACGACCGTAGGCAGAGTGCTGGCCAATGAAATGATGCCACCAGAGATGGATTTCCTGAACTGCCAAGTCGATCACGGGACGCTATCCCGAATCGTTGAGGATGGTTGGCGGCTTATCGGTCGCCGGCACACCATCAGCCTGCTGGGAGAGATAGCAAAGCTAGCGGGCGAACACTTACTCCGCAGCGGCTTGTCGATTGGGATCCAGGATTTGGTGACGCCGACGAGCAAACCGAAACACATCTCCGAGGCTGAAAAACAGATCACGAAATCGGAGAAGCTTCACCATCGAGGTTTAATCACCCAGCAAGAAAAATACAACAATCAGCTTGACGTTTGGACGCACGCCCGAGAGCAAATTCACTCGGATCTGATGCAAGAATTGAAAAGTGGGATAGGCTTCCAGCCTGTCAATTCTCCCGCTTCCCAACAGAGGCCAGAGGCCTATCCCACATCCAGGTCTGTCAGTTTATTGTCGCTAATGGGAGCTTTCACGCGCGCGGTCAGCCATGTCCATTTGCGAAACTTGTGTAGCATGATCGGACTGCTGGCTCGACCGGATGATTCGATTAGTCCAATCCCGGTGAAGTCCAATTTCCGCGAGGGACTACGATGTTTCGAATACTGGCGGCAGTCGTTCGCAGTCCGGCACGGATGGTGGTTCGAGCATGATCGTCGAGTGGCGGCCAATCAGTTGCGACGGAAGCTGATGCGCTCGGCAGGGGATGTGATCATCACCACACGCGATTGCGGCACGCGGAAATCCCTCTCCAAAACCGCCGTCGTCGAAGACTTTCGACAGTTGGAATCACTGGCTCGGCAGATCGTTGGCCGCGTATCCGCCGAGTCGGTTGTTCTCCCAGTTACCGATGAAGTCGTGGTGGCGGCGAATCAATTGATCACACCGGCAATCGCAACAAGGATTGAAGACCTCCGAATCCAGCACATCGACGTCCGTAGCCCAACCACTTGTGAGGCCGTTACGGGTATCTGTGCACATTGCTACGGTGTGGATCCCGGCACGCAAGCGTTGGTGGAGGTCGGTACCGCTGTCGGTGTCCGGGCAGCCATGGCTTTCTCTGAGGCACTTCGGCATCCCGATTGGTGTCGCTTGCGTGTGTTTCGATTTGGGCCCGACCCGATCAGTGTTCCCAAAGACTATCCGGAATTTGAGGAAGATCGCCGATCCCTGGAGAATCGGGCGCGGTGGGGCGAGTTAGTCGAAGTCCGTGCCCAGCGCGACGGCACCATCGATTTTGAACGGCTGAAGCTGGCCGGAGACGTCATTCTCAACGACGATGGCGCCGTGCAAATCCTTGACCACCGACAACGTGTCGTCGAGCGATATAGAGTACCGCGCGGAACCGTGCTGGCAGTCCAACAGGGGCAAAGGGTGCTCCCGCAGCAACAGCTCGCACACTTCGAAGCCTTCGTGGAAAAGTTGATCGCTAAACGGGCCGGAACAGCCACCTTGCGATTCGACGGTCCTGCGCCCGTGACAACCCAGCGTGCTGATAATCCAATCCGGATTACCGATGGGGATCTACCACGAAAGCCTCGAATTGAGATCCAAGACAATCGTGACCAGATCATCGAAGTTCATTACCTGGGTGTCGGATTCGAGGTGACGATCGATCAGTCAATTTCGTCCGGGAGCCAAGTGCAGCCCGGGAGTCTCCTTGCCAAAGGGTACCGAGACTCGGCGGTTCCTCACGCGGTCCGGCCTACCGAGCGACGGCGGCTGAACGACCTGTTGTTGCTGCGACGACCGGTCAACACCATGAAGCTAGCTCCGATCGATGCAGAAGTGGTTGCGGTGGAAAGATGCCGCAGTGGCGTCCATCACATTCACCTACGTGGATCAAATCATCTACAGAAGGTGAGCGCCAGAACGTACCCCAGCGTCCGAGTGGGGGATGTCATACACCGGGGCGATCCATTGACCGGCGGCGTTCCACACCCAGGCGATTTGTTTCGTTACCGCGGACCGCACGAGGCAATCCGCTACCTTCGCCGTGAAATCAAACAACTATTTTTGCCATATCGCGTCGAATTGGCCGACCAGCACATCGAGTTGATCATTGCACAGATGCTACGACGTGTCCGTATCACGGAGCCCGGAGACTCCGGATTGTCGGCCTATCAAGTTGTCGACCGCGAAGAACTCTACCGAATCAACTGCCAACTCATGGGGGCATCCCATCGAGATTCCTCGCGACCAGCGATCGGGCAAACGCTGCTCACTAGCATCGCGAAGGCAGGATCGAGTCGACCTGTTTTGGGGGGAATTCAATCACCTGGGCACGATATTGCGAATGCGCTTGTTCAAGCCGTCATCGAGGGAAGAGCCGATGCGCTGGCCAATCTGCAAACGAGCAGATTGCGCGACCGCCATGCGCCCATCAGCACGGGACATCCCTCAACGCAACCCGAGCAGATCGACATGGAATGACGGGCCCATCAGTCCGTCAAACGATCACTACCCGGATTCTTGTGCCGCAATATCGCTGTGACGGCTTGGCAAGCCCAGGGGACCTCAACGGACTGTGTCGCCGCTAAGATAGGTGGCTACTTCGCCAACGAATGCCTGCTGTTTGGCTTTCAGATCTTCGGGGGAGGCTTGGGAATCGAGGGCAGTCGACAGAGGTTCTGAGATCGTGGCTGGTAACGCACCGCTTTGATTCGCTCGTTTGAGCGCGCTCGCGACTGAACCAAGCATCGGGGCCTGCCGAGTGCCTGCGAGCAGCGGAATCAGCTGGGCGTTGACGGCCAAATCAAAGAAGTAAGCCTCTCGGGAGCCGAGTTCTGCGGCCAGCTGTTTACCGAGTTCGCTTCCCTTGGAAAGGAGTTGCTGCAAGGCGAAACGCAGATCTCGGAGCGCGGATCCGGATCGTCTAGGCAGCGGCGGGAGTTGCATCTTCACCGATGCGGCCAACCGTTCCGCTTCCGTTCGCAGCTTCTGCGCTTCCCGGCCTTGGCCGTCTTCCAGGTTCGCCACCACCGACTTGGCCCAGGCGGTACCAAGTTGCCAGGCGCTGAGTGCCGCCGAACGATTGATTGGCTGTAATATCCTATCGTGCAAGGGAATACGATGCCGCTGTTCTAAGATGCGGTTTGCATCCCAAAATCGAATGGTCTGATACCCAAGCGTCGTCGCCACTCGCGTTCCGTCGCCCGAGATCGCCAGCGTCGGAGGACTGGGTTGGGCCAGATGGACGTCGAAGAACCACGTTTCTCCGAGGTCAAGAGAAGCCAAGCGTTTCCCGGTTGCAGTTTCCCAGAACTGCAGCACGTTGGTTGACTGCCGATCTTGATCGGTGGTGTCAGAAACATAGCCGATGGTTGCGAACCACGCGCCAGTGGGCGCAAACGCCGCATCGAATATCGTGCCGGCCTCAGCGAGACGAGCGCGAACCTTGCTCGATTCGACATCGATCAGGGACTGACCTGCCATCAGCGTGCGGCCATCCGGAGAGAAGACCGCCCGACCATAGTAGTCCTGCGTTGCCTTTTCCCGCCATTCCTTCCGTTTGGGATAGTAAAGCTTCTGATCGTATTGGTGGGTGGAGTAGCCGACGTTTTCGATTGTCGCCAGAGGCTCGCCGCTCGACCGATTCCACAGGGTCACGGTGCAATTCGGCTTGCCACTGATGTTGCTGCCGCGGATGGCGTTTCGGAGCGCCGCTCTGCTGCCGCCGCGCGACACGCTTGCTTTGCCGGTCTGTACGAGACTCGTCGCAATGATCGATCGTGAGGGATGGTGCGCCAACGCGAACGCCTTCATCGTCCTTACCACAGTGACAGGACTCCGCTGTGAACCTGGCTCTGACTTCATTGCGATTTCGAACAGAGTTTTGCCTGTCTTTGAAGCGTCGTTTTGCTGATTGCCTCCTCTCGATGCCGACGGGGACTCCACGCCAATCACGATGGGATCATCAGCGTTTTCAGCTTGAGAGGCTGCGAGCAACTCGTTGCTTGGTGTGAAACAGGTCGCAATGAAATCTTCCTGGAATCGCGCAACGGGGTTCGTTGGCATGGCCAGCTCAAAGGTCCAGACTTGCTGTTCCCGAGTCGGGACCGAAAGCCATTTTTGGTTTGGGGAGAGTAGCATCTGCCGGACATCATTGATGGCAACTCGGGTTTTAACTACGACGTTTCCATCGGCCACCACCGACGTATCAAACGGGATCGACTTGCTGACGCGGCCACTAGCGACGTCCCAATACTTGACCACCATTCCGGCTTCGAATTCCTGACCAGCGGAAATCAGAGTTTGGCCATCGTTGGAGTATCGCAACGAGAGAAAGTGCTCGGCATATTCGCCGGTGCCGCGGTTTTCACGAACCTGATACGCCTGCGAGGCATCCGGGATTTGGTACCTCGGTTCGTCAGCTTCAGTCGATGACCAACAACTTAGCGCTATGAAAACGAGCTTAGCAGCCACAACACATGGCAGATTTGTTTTCGGCATGATGGGGGACTCCTCATCGCAAAATGGGTTCGAGTTGGTGCTCTGGCGGTTCTAGTTCGGCAGGGTTTGCCTCACGCGGCAACGGTTTCAGCGTTTGAACGATCGCTTTGGGGCTGCGAATCTTGACAATCTCCGCGCTCGAACTGTGGAGGCAAATGTTCGCTCTCGGGGTACGAGGCTGAGATTTCGATTGACTGCACCCAAAAAGATCTGCGGGAAACGCAGCTTTTCTTCCCCAGACGCCGTTTGAATCCGCCTAAGAGTTGTCAACAGAGTCCATACAGGTGTTGGGTTATGTCTTCACTAAATGCATTCCATTACCACCGACTTCGGGTCGCGCTGCCGATGATCATCGCCGCGAATCTCTGTGCCATGTTGCCGCTTTTGAACCTCAGCCAGGATCCGCTAC
Source organism: Pirellulaceae bacterium (assembly GCA_028281725.1). Classification (GTDB taxonomy): domain Bacteria; phylum Planctomycetota; class Planctomycetia; order Pirellulales; family Pirellulaceae; genus Aureliella. The sequence goes on from JANQJJ010000420.1 coordinate 27,841, forward strand.
TACAAGTCCAAACCATCGGTCCGCTGACGATGTTTCAGCCCCTCCTTGCGCTAGCGCTGCCGCTGTTTGCCACTGGATGCGGTCTATGCTTGTCGGCAGCCAAGTCGCCCAGTGCACGACGCGAAGCCTGGATCGCACTAGCCGCGGCCATGGCGAGTTGGATCTTGCACTTGATCCAGTCGAATACCGCGGATTCGATCCTGCACGATTTCTCAGCGCTGGGTTTTTACATGCTGGGAATGCTTGTTTTCAGTTGGTTTGTGATGGGCGTTGGGCAAACGCTTGAAGTATTGGCTCGCCAAATTCGATATCTGTTGGGGCTCTTGCCGCCCCTTCTTATTCTGACACTCATCGAGTTCTACATCGCTTGGCGGGATCACGATGGCCTGTTCTTCGCGTCGAACATGTACCGAGCGTGGTTTGGCGTTTTTCTCGGTGTCAGCTGTATCCAACTGTTTTTCTTGGCGCGGGCCGTCAATTACCAGGCCCGCCGCGAGACCGCTGACTGTTGATGACACGCTTTCCGGAAAAAGGATGCTACCGAGAGCATTTGGCTCCCCCGAGGTTGGTTGGTGCCCGCTCATAGGTTGTCAGCGAAGCGGCCAGCACAGGGAGTGATGAGGTCGCTGCGGCTGACCAAAGATCACTCGCCGCGAGTGCTCTCGTCTGGACCGACCGCCGAACACGCCGAACGTCGACGTTCTCGGTGAAAAAGAAGCAATCACCAAGGAGCCATGTATGTTGCGCCGCTTTCGCCACGTACTCGTTTTGTTTGTCTCCGCATTGACGCTCGCCGAATCGACAAACGGCCAAGATCGGTTTCGCGTGCCGTTTGAAATGATCAGGGCGTACGACGCCTATGTAAGCCGCTACTACGATGAGGCCTTTGCAGGATTCGAAAAGTTACACCGAGACATTCCCGAAGCGAACTTCTACTTGGGCGAGTGCCAGCAGTTCGGCCGTGGAACAAAACAAGACTATCTGGCAGCCGCCCGCTCTTATCACAGAGCCGTCATCGAACGAAAAAGCGTGCATGCGGCGCTGCGAATTGCCGAAATGACGCAGCAGGGCGGACACGGTCTCAAGGCAGACGAGGAAAAAGCCCAGCAGTGGCGCGACTACGCAAAGTCGGTTGCGATGAAACGTATCGCAGCGTATGACGTTCAGTTTCAGGCTCATATCGATGGACTATTCAGCAAGTTGCCTGCAGACAACTCACCTGGTGGCACCATTCTGTCGCTCACAGGGCAAGATCCACTTAGCGCCGAGCGACAGGAAGCGGGTCGGAAGCGACGATCAATTCCAGCAGAGATTCGCACGCTTTGCAGCGAAATGCTGGCCAGAGAGCCAAACAACGCGCTCGCTTACTATCTTCGCGGAAAACTGTACGCAACCTGGTTCCAGGACAAAGCTCTCGCCGAGCCGGATCTCGCCCAAGCAAAACAGCTTGTCTCGGACGGGCAGTTGAAGGAGTCCATCGACGAACAACTTGCTCTGCTGGAGAAGCTGCCAGAACCCACTGGGCGTGTGCGCGAGAAAAGTCGATGGGATCTCCAAAACGAGAGGTTCGAAGCCTACTGCCGCGCCGTCTATTCCTACCGCACGAAGTACTACGCGGCGGCTTTCCGTAGTTTTCAAGAACTGGCCCAAGTCGAATTCGCGAGGGCGTATTTTCGACTGGCAGAGTGCTACCAGTTCGGACGCGGCACTCCAGCCGATTTTCGGGCCGCCGCGAAATGGTATGAAAAATCCGGCACCGTCTCCGCTGCGCTTCGTTTAGCCGATCTGCATGAGCAAGGCGGCCCCAACTTGGCAGCGGACACTGCACTGGCACAGCGCTGGCATGAAAACGCGAAAACGCTTGCTGAGCAAGACAACGCAGAGAGAGAGAAGTCCGATTTCAAAGGGCATCGCAACAACGCATCGGTCGTGATCGGCTTTATTGATGGCGTGCTAAAAAAGGACAGCAACCCACCGACCCAAGAGGAGCTGAAGTCAGTCATCGACGCAGAAATAGCACAACACTTCTGCAGCGTGAACATCGCCATCCAACCCAACGTTCGCTATTACCTTCAGCGGGCTCGTTTGTACGCGCGATGGTATCGTGACAAGCCGCTTGCCCAAGAGAATCTTGCTCAGGCCACGCGACTCTTGGCCAAGCGCCGCGACGAGTCCTACAAGGAAGCACGTTTTGCTGACTATGCGACCAAGGTGGGTCCCAAATCACTGCAGCAGGCGTACGACGTTTACGACTCGTACACCAAGGAACTTGAGTCCCAGGCAAAAGCCCTCACCAGTTTTGTTGAGAAACTCGAGCAGCCGGTGGGGCTGGCGGGGAATCCAACGGATGCGATCGAGTTCGCTGAACCACCGCCGCGGCGGAGCGTCGATCAACTGGAGGCGATGCTCGGTGCGGCCGTCTACGCTTACCATACCGGATACTATCAACATGCTTTCGAAGAAT
>JANQJJ010000421.1 GCA_028281725.1 Pirellulaceae bacterium
GCGGACCCCGCGGGCTACGGCAGATTCCAACTGACGTCGCGCAGGAAGCGGCTGCCGCGCGACCGCTTGCAGTCGGCCGAGTTGCGGGAGCCAAGCTTGAATCGCGCGAATGGCATGCGCCGTTAAATCGGTTCCACTGCGATCGAAAGGCAACTTGCCCCAACCTCGGCAGAACGTGGGCCAGCCGCCATCTCGATTCTGCAGTCGCAACAACCATCGCAGCCCGCCGCCGACCGCCGTATGGACTTCGTGCCGTAGACGTTGCCACTGAGGGGAACTCAGGTCCACCGAATGCAGCGCCAACAGAGCCGCCGGAGTGTCATCCGCGTCGGGAACGGCGCCGCTCAGGTCGGTCCATCCCCATCCACCGGGATTGGCGCCCGTGAAGGGATGCCGAGATCTGTGCTGGCAACTCAGCAACCAACGAATCGTCCGCGCGCGAACCGGCTCCGTGCGGTCGGCCGAGCCGGTATCCAGACCTAGGCGGATCACCTTGCCTCGCCGCGCAACAGCGCTAACCGACAGGCTTGTCAACCAAGTCGCTAGATTCGTATCGATGGGCCAACTGCCATCAGCAAGGCGCGAGTTAAGAATAAAGCGAATGCAATCTTGGGCAACGGGTAGCTGGCCGTGGCCCGTTGCCGCCAGATTCATCAAGACAAAACTTGTCAGAGGCACTGCCTCCAAATAGCCTCCACTGGCTGGCTGCATGTTGCGCAGCACCTGCAAGGTGGGTGCGATCGCTCGCCGGCGCAGAGCCCGGATGACCGGATTGCCAGGCGGAGCAAAATGGAAACGAGCTTGCCCAATCGCGACCAGGGCTGGCACCGCATAACTGACCACCGGCATGCGCGCCCAACGATAGAGCTCTTGCGGCAGCCAGGCCGCCTCGAACGGCAACGGCGAAACCTGTTTCCAGGGAACCATTCCCGCCAGCGCGCAATTGCTAAGGATCGGTACAACAAACGTCTTGTCCTTGCCATATCGCCTCCTCAATCCATCCCATTTGCCTTGCCGCTGGACGTAGTCCCATGCTTGACTGACGCGTTGCGGCTCGGCGCGCGAGAACTCGGCAAGCTCCCAGGCGGCGATGACTAGCAAGGTCGTCGCAATGTTGGAATGACTTCGATCCGTATCTCCAAATCCCCCATCCGCGTTTTGGTGCTCGGCCAGCCAGCGGCACGCTACCAATAGGCATTCCTCCACCAAGAGCTCGCTGGCTGAGTCAACGCAGCCGGCCTTTCTAGCTTGCACCAAAGCACTCACGGCCGTTGCCGTCGACAGGGCGGAGGTTGAAAGCGAGCCCGTCCAGTGGCTGCCGCCAACCAATTCGCTACCAAGTCGCTCCAAAGCAAGACTCCACGCATCGACCAGCTGCAAGCGAAGTTGCTCGGCGCTGTCGGCAGAAGCGGCTGGTGGCGGTGGCGAAGTCGGCATGAGAATACATCAAGCAATGAGAGTCGAGCTGCGAACCCATTGGGGCCGATCCGCCGGCTCAAGCGTAAAACGCGAGGATTTCAAAATAGACATTTTGGGGAAGACGCGGCTAGGGGCGACGAGTCTCGTAGGGTGCGGGCGACCGTTTCCTGCCGTTCGGAATATTGTAGACGCAATCTGGTCGCCCCATACCCCGTGCGTCCATCGAGATGGTGTGCGGTAGGAATGAACTCGTACCGTCCGGCCCACAGTTTAGGGCAGCCCCGCGCCAGGGTAAGCCTGGCGTTCCAACCTCCGGAATGGTCTGGACGCTCCTTCGGATTTTCAGTAATCACAGCTTACCGATTGACATACGCAGTCAATACCGAACGTTTGGCAGGGGATTGGGCAATGATTGAGATAGAATCCAGCATTCAGCACAGTTTAGGTCAAGAGGAAGCGGTTGAGCGGGTACACCAGATGGTCGCCTCACTGTCACAGCGTTTCCCGCAACAGGTCCATCAGGTGCAACTGCATCTGAAAGACCATCGCGTCGACATCAGCTTTGCGGCCTACGGATATATCGTCGAGTGGAAAGCGGAAATCTACGACGACAGCGTCCTGCTGCTCGGCAAGATTCCAGATTCCGCCAACAAGTTCAAAAGTAAGATTGAGCAAGCCATCGTCGCTCGTGTTGAAGCAACGTTGCTACCAGCTCAAAGCCAGCGCGCTGCCTGATCTGCTCCGAGCCGTACGCGGCGTCTGCCTATCCCAGATCGTTCACGGCCTAGCCGAGTATCTCTGGTAGCCGCTAAGGCCAGAGTACTTGGCAAAAGACAGCCCCAAAGCATTCGCGTCTCTCCCGAGGACTCAGTGCAGAGGAACGAATGCAGAGACGTCAGTGCAGAGGACTCAATGCATGGGACTCAGTGCAGAGGCTAAGTACAGCCATCGTAACGCGATTATGCAATTCTTTGACCATAGGGCCGCATAACCTCTGCCGGTTCATGGTGGACCTGAGGGCAGATCCGTCTACACGCCTGGCGATACTCCTGAAGCGGCCGGGCTCAATCTGGCGCGGGGACACACCCGAGGTCGAAAAGAGTATGCTGTGGGGCTGAAAGTGTTGCCGCAAACAGACGCTTGGGGCGCAGAGTGGTCGGCGCGATAAGCTGATCCGCAGGCTGCCCCAGCAAACGATTCGTTTCTCTTCTCCCTTTTTCAAGCTGACGCATGTCCCACCCCACCGATCCAACGCCCCAGGTTGTTGTCACGGACTTCATTCCCGAGCCACTCGACATCGAACGTCACATCTTGGGAGACTTTGCCCAAGTCACCGCAATCGGCGCGCAATCTTCGTCGGAACTCGATGGCCGCATCGAATCAGCAGACGCGTTGCTGGTCTACCATTTTGTTTCAATCGGGCGCGACGTCATCGAACGGCTCGAGCGCTGCAAGATTATTGTTCGATGTGGAGCCGGCTACGACAACGTCGACCACGAATTCGCGCGTCAGCGAGGTGTGGTGGTTGCCAATGTCCCGGATTACGGTACCGAAGATGTGGCCGATGCGGCCATCGCCCTCACTCTCTCGCTGGCGCGTGGCACCCATCGACTCAGTCACCTCTGCCAACGTGGCACGGACAACTGGACTTACGAGCTAGCCGTACCACTTCGGCGAATTCGTGGTCGCGTCTTCGGCATCCTCGGCATCGGTCGTATTGGAACGGCCGCCGCACTGCGGGCCAAAGCGCTGGGCTATGATGTGGTTTTCTACGATCCGTACGTTACCGATGGTCGAGATAAATCCCTTGGGATTCGTCGGGCTCACTCGCTCGAAGAACTGCTGTCTCAGGCCCACGTCTTCAGCTGCCACTGCTTGTTGTCCGATGAGACGCGGCACCTAATCAACTGCGATTCGATCGATCTGATGCCCGAGGGGAGTCTCCTGATCAATACCGCTCGCGGAGCGGTGGTCGATCCACTGGCCGTCCTCAAGGGTCTGGAAAACGGTCGGTTGGCTGGCGCCGGTATCGACGTCCTCGAGCGGGAGCCACCCGCGGACGATCACCCGCTGATTTGTGCTTGGCGGGATCCCAATCACCCCGCCCACGACCGTCTGATTCTAACACCCCACTCGGCGTTCTATTCAGAAGAAGGTTTGGAGGACATGCGGCGCAAAGGGTCGGAAAACGTGCGCCGCGTATTGCTTGGTGAACCGCCAAGGAATGTGGTCAATTAACGGAAATTGGGCAATACGTAGCCACGGGGTGCTGCTGCGGATGGGTCCCATACGATCGTCTTCAGATACTTGTTCCTGCCTACCCCAAGCGGAGCGCTGGCTGTTTGGCCTTGGCGAGGGTCTACTGGGGGAGGATCACCGAAAACCAGGCTTCCGCGGCGACAGGCTTGCACGTCGACCGTGCCGTCATTGCGGAAGACCAGCGGTTGGTACTCTATGTAACAGTTGGGCAGCTGATCCGCCAGCTTTTGGACGCCAAGTGGCGAAACGGGAGTGCGACGTAGAATCAAGTGGCGAAGTCCCTTGAGCTTAGCCAGGTATTCAATGCCAGCATCTGAGACGGCAGTGCGCTCGAGATTCAAGTACTCGAGTTCTTCACAACGAGACAGTTCGCTGGCTGCGATGTTCCCAAGCCGCGTATGCGAACAATCCAGCCAGCGGATACTCGTATTCTGGATCTCTTCGATCGAACCGTTGTCGAGCCCCGTGCGTGAAACGTCCAGACTCTCGAGCTGTTTCAGTTGAAAAACGCTACGGAGCTGGCCGGTGGTTAACGGCAGCTGGCTAATTCGCACCGCTCGCAACCCTGGCACCAAAGCCAAACCATCCAAGATTTCGTCTGGCTCCTGTTGGAAGCGAGGGGTACCCACGATCGAGACCTGCCGGAGCCGATTGAAAAAATCGTGTCCCAAGGCGCGAACGAGCGCTGCGGGCGGCTCGCTCGATTTGCCGGGCAGCATACCCACTAAGATGCTTTCCGACGGCTCGAAAAAGAAAAGGGCGCGTTGGTCGAGCAGCACTTCGATCGCGCGTGACTGCAATCGGGACTGCCGGTACTCCGCGGTGAACCAAGCCACGCCCAACGCAAGCACGCCGATCATCACAAACAGAGTTCGCAAGCTGGGTCGCCAACGCCAGCTAGACTGCCGACTTTTGGCACCGGCCACCTGAGCTTCCAGCAGGTCGCCAATCCTACGAAGCTGATGCTCGAGTGAAGACATCTTCTCAGTGAGTGGATCGCTTTGTTCTCGTTTGTGTTGTGTCATGCTCGACCAAGCCGGCTCGCGTCAAGAGGCGAAGAAGATTCGGGGGTTCCAATCCAAATCATGTTAGCATGCCTCGCGCTGCCGGAGTGGCCGAGCGCTCCTTCGCCCGGTTTGGCTTCAGCATTTTCATCTGGATGGCGGCCGAAAACGGCGAATGACAGCATGAAGTCGATTGAGTTTGAGGGCTGGGCGAAGTCTTCAATCTGTTCCTGAAAAGCCGTTTGGGGCCACCGAACCTGGTCGATACCGAACTGAGACCTCGCTGCCAAATCGTCCCGAGAAGACCAGGTCAACCAGCCACCATGCCCCCAAAAAAGCAAGGAAAAAGAGCGGCCTTCGGAAAGCTTGGTGCCAAGATCAGCCGTCGATCCGCTATCAAACTGGCTAGCTCAGGGATTGTAGCGAGCCTGGCATACCGCGCTCGAGGAAACCCGGGAGTCCTCCAGCAAGTACGGCAACGGCGCCAAAATGGGGCTTCGGTTCACAAGGCTCGCGCCATCGAGGACTACCAAGCCAACATGGCCGCTTTTGGTGGACGCATGTCGGCGTCACCGCAACGACTGCTCGGTCAATTACGACGAGCCAAACCATGGCAGTTCGATGTACTGATTGTCGGCTCCGGTTACGGTGCTTCCGTTACGGCCGCTCGGCTGGCCCCACGGCTGCACCCAGGGCACCGCCTGGCGGTTCTGGAGCGAGGTCAGGAATGGGTGCCGGGTACTTTTCCCGATCGTTTACCGGACGTACTTGACGAATCCAGATTGAACCTGGTTGGTAAGAACAAGGGACAGATCCACAAGCCAACGGGCCTGTTCAACGTCCAGCAATTCGATGAGATTACCATTCTCAGCGGCAGCGGCCTTGGCGGTTCCTCTCTAATTAACGCCAACGTCACCATTCGCCCCGATCGTGACGTTTTCCAGCAGGCGGTATGGCCTAAGCACCTACGGGATCGAGCGTATCTCGATCCCTACTTTGAGCTGGCGGAATACGAACTCGGCGCGGCCCGCGAGCCTTGGGACCATACGCACAAGATGGCCGCCCAGCGAAAGGCCGCCGACTTTCTCGGCGCTTGTGGCGCCCACTACGAGCCCGCGCAACTCAACATCACGCGTCATGGCGGCGGCCTGCCGGTTCTCAACCGGCAGGGGGTACGCCAGAGGGCCTGCATCGACTGCGGCGACTGCCTGACCGGTTGCAATGTGGGAGCCAAGAACACGCTCGCGATGAACTACTTGCCGATCGCCCGCCGCGCGGGCGCCGAATTTTTTACTCAGACAAACGTTCATCGAATCGAAAAATGTGGCCACTACTATCGCGTTTACTTTACACACCACGCCGACGACGGCCGGGGCGGATTCCATAGCTGCCACGGTTCAACCACCACACGCATTCTGATTTTGGGTGCGGGCAGCATAGGAAGCAGCGAAATCCTGATGCGTTCGGAGTCGGGAAACCTCAGACTGCCCGCGCGGCTGGGTTGCAGTTGGACCGGCAATGGCGACGCGCTCGGATTCATTCGTGGTTGCAGGTATCGTACCGGCATCGGAGGCTTTAGCGCTTATCCGACGGATCGAGCGCCCGTGGGTCCCACGATCGAGTCCAATTTGACGTACCCCAACCGGCCTCTCGCCGAACGAGTGCTGATTCAAGATGGTGCCGCCGCACGAGCCTATACGACCGTGCTCGGTGCGTTGATGAGAGACTTCGACCTGGACCAAACCCAGATTCTGCTCGGCATGGGCCACGATGGCGCCGGTGGCAGGATCGTACTGAGCGAACAGGGCTACGGGCAAGTCAAGTGGCCCGAGTTGCTCGGTGGAACCTATCGTAGACTGATCCGCAGGGAATTCGAGCGCGTCGCCCAGGGACTTGGCGGCGAGTACCGGTTTCTGAAGGTTTTTGGCGATCGCATGATCTCCGTTCATCCACTCGGTGGTTGCGCGATGGCGGACGACCCAGCCTACGGCGTAGTCAATCACAAAGGTCAGGTTTTTGACGCGGCCGGTGGTGGAGACTTGGATCCGCGTACCGGTCAGGCCCGCGTGCATCAAGGGCTCTATGTGATCGACGGGGCGATGTTGCCAACCTCGATCGCTTGCAATCCGCTATTGACGATTTCGGCACTCGCCGAGCGGAGCGCCGATCACCTTTGCGCTGACCCGCTCTACGCCGATCTGTTCGGCAGTCTCGACTAGAGCGCGTAGGTTGGTTCGGTGGTGCATCGCACTCGCTCGATTGCGGAGCAGTTTCGTAGATGGCACACGCGCGTTATCGGCCCGTGCGTCTCTCACTGGAACGACCATTTGGGTTCCAGCGCCGAGCGTATTCTGCCGAATCTTCCTACTGCCGCCGGGGCCGAAAGAAAACTGGCCGGCCATCGCGAGGCGATGACCAGCCAGCGGTTATCAGTGATTGAAGATTGGCGGGCTGTGATCAGCGGCGACTGCGTCCTCGATCACCACCGCCACGGCTGCCACCACGTCGGCCTCCACCGCCACGGGATTCGCTGTAGCGTCCGCCGCGATCTCCTCCTCGGTCACGATCGCCGCGGTCTCGATCGCCACGGTCAGCGCGCTCGACCCGGTCTCCTCGTTCGCCGTCGTCGGTGTTGCCGGCGAATTCATCCTCGATGCCGAGTTCTTCCAGAGCGCGACGACGGCTCAGTTTCACACGGTCCTGTTCATCAATGTCGATGACGATGACTTTCATGGGATCACCGACTTTGCAGATGTCATCCACACTGGCGACGTATCCGCTGGACATCTCACTGATATGCACCAGACCATCTCGACCGGGCAGAATCTCGACAAACGCGCCAAAATCGCGAACACTGCTGACGATTCCGTCGTAGACCTTGCCGATCTGGGCGGTAGCCGTGCAGGCTTCGACGCGAGTCATGGCGGCCTTGGCGCTATCGCCGTCGAGAGCCGCTACGACGACGCTGCCATCGTCATCCACGTCAATCGTAGCCCCGGTGTCCTCTTGGATCGATCGAATATTCTTTCCACCCGGTCCGATGAGCATACCGATTTTGTCGGCGTCGATCTTCGTTCTCAGCAAGCGCGGAGCGAACCGGCTGGTCTCGGTCCGAGGTCGCGGGATTGCAGTAATCATTTTACGAAGAATTTCCATCCGAGCCTCGCGCGCCTGCTTGAGCGTCGCCCGCATGATCTCTTCGCTGATTCCATCAATCTTGAGATCCAGTTGAATACCTGTCACACCTTCCGGCGTTCCGGCAATTTTAAAGTCCATATCGCCGAAGTGGTCTTCGTCCCCGATGATGTCGGTCAGCAAGACCCAGCGATCATCGTTCTCCTTAACCAGCCCGATACTGATACCGGCGACCGGATTGGACAGTGGTACACCTGCGGCCATCAAGCCTAGCGTTGCGCCACACACGCTGGCCATTGATGACGATCCATTGGACTCGAGAATGTCGCTGATGACGCGGATCGTGTAAGGAAAATCTTCAGCATCGGGAAGAACGGGGGCGACGGACCGTTCCGCCAAGGCACCGTGGCCGATTTCTCGACGTCCCGGGCCACGAATCGGACGGCATTCGCCGACCGAGTAGGAAGGAAAATTGTAGTCCAGCATAAATTTCTTGCTGTACTCATCGACCAACCCATCGACGCGCTGTTCGTCGCGACTTGTCCCGAGAGTCACCGTCACCAGCGACTGAGTCTCACCGCGTTGGAAAACTGCCGAACCGTGAGTCCGGGGCAACACGTCCGTTTCGCACTCAATAGCCCTCAAGCTCGAGTGGTCTCGACCGTCAGGCCGCGTGCCGCCGAGGATCAATTCACGGACGACCTGATGTTCCATGTCATGCCAGGCTGTAGAAAACGCGCCTTCGGAAACAGCCCCTTCGGCTTCCGAATCAGGAATAATTTCACCCTGGGCTTGTTCTTTCAAAGCACTAACGGCTTCGGCGCGAGCTTGCTTGCCATCGATCTGCTTGGCTTCGCGATACCGGTCGTAGAAGCCCGCTTTCACCCGGTCGAGCAGTCCGTCATCCGAGGGCGCTTCGAACTGCACCTTCTCAGGCTGAATCCGTTCGACCAACTCGTTGATCAAGCCGATGACTTCGCGTACGACGCCATGCGCGAAAACGATCGCTTCGGCCATTTCATTCTCGGGCATCTCTTGGGCGAAGCCTTCGATCATCAGGATCGATTTGTCGCTGCCCGAGATGATCAAATCCAACTCGCTTTCTTCGAGTTGGCTATTAGTCGGAAACGCAATCAAATTGCCATCGACTTTGGCAACGCGCACCGACGCCAAAGGACCTTGGAACGGAAGTGGGCTGATGGCTAGACACGCGGCAGCTCCGTTCATGGCCAAGATGTCGCCATCGCTCTGCAAATCACTGCTCAGAACAACGCTCTGGATTTGGACTTCATCGTTGAATCCCTTGGGAAACAACGGACGAATGGGACGATCGATGAGACGACTGGTCAGCGTCTCCTTCATCGTGGGTCGACCCTCGCGCTTTAAAAAACCGCCTGGAAATTTTCCGGCGGCTGCCATTCGTTCGCGGTAATCGCATGTCAGCGGGAAGAAGTCGATACCCGGCCGAGAGGGGCCGTTGGCGACGGCAGTCAAGACGACCGTGTCACCGTACTGAACGAGCACACATGCGGAAGCCTGCTTCGCCAACTGCCCAGTTTCTAAGGATAATACCTGGGAACCAATTTGTTTTTCTACTCTAACTTTCACTTCACTAATTTCCTAATCCAACAAATGATATACAACAAAAACCTACTAAACGCTGAGCCAGCAAACGCCAGGAAAGATAGAGTAGATCATCGCGTCCATACCCCCTAGCTACGCCGCGTCACAACCACGCCGGCCTGCGTTGCCTCCTACCAAAAGCCTCCTTCGTCTCTTCGAGAAACCGGAGTTGAGATCCGCGCGCGTCAGTCCGGTCCTGCCCAACCGTTTGATGACTAGACGAGATTCGGATCTACAGCGACCCCCGTACAGTGACGTTGCCAGGACCGGTTCAATAGCAACATTCACTCCAGCACATCGTATCACGTGATTGCAACTGCTCGCGAGCGACCACAGCCAACCATGACCTAACCTGCGATACGCAATGTACCGCAGATTCAAGACGCAGCGCGAGCGCTGCCAATCCAAAATTACTTACGAATGCCGAGGCGACCAATCAAGTCCAAGTAACCTTGAGGGTCATGTCGGCGGACGTAATCCAGCAGCCCACGTCGACGGCTAACCATTCGCAATAGACCTCGGCGGCTTGCGTAGTCCTTCTTGTTCGTACGCATGTGCTCAGTAATGTGATTGATTCGCTTAGTCAAAATGGCGATTTGAACGGCTGATGAGCCAGTATCCCCTTCGGAGGTTTTGAATTCCCCGATCGCTTGTTTCTTCAGTTCTGCTGTGGTTGTCATATCGTTACTTGTATACGTCAGCTTTCTAACAGTCCTTACTAACTGTCGACAAAATGCGAGTCGTCTGCCTCCAAGGACAGGAAATTGCCCACTTCAATCATTGATTGCGCGGCACCGACATGCGAAGGCGTCAGCGCGCACAACATCATCCTATGGGGAGTCCGTCCCTGGGTGGCATTCAGTTCTTCTCTGGCTTTCTACAATCCAGAAATCCTATCGCATTCTGGAAAACTCGCAACCTCAGATCACTGCGGCCTGTCGCCATGGCCAGCACGGACCATCAAACCGGGTGCGGGTAGCACCCCCACCCATTCGGTGGGAGCGACTGTCAGCAATTGGAGGTCAATGGTAGAAATATCGACTCCAGGTGGAAAGCTGCCGGCTTGTCGCGGCAAGCGTCGACCTGCGCGTCCCCTGCCAAGTAACCCTATTCCATCTTAAAGAAAGAGCCAATGAAGGGCCTACCTTTTGTACTCCTTTTTACCGCCATGACCTTCGTTGCCTGGGGCGCCTATGGCCCTGTCTTACATCATGGCGCGGACGCACTGGACCACGACAGCATGCGAGCCTTTGTGGGAGTTGGCTTGGCCTACTTCTTGATTGCCGTCATTATTCCGGTCCTGGTTTTGAAGCGAAGCGGCGAGACGGGCAAGTGGACCGTTACCGGTACCATCTATTCTCTGATCGCGGGAGCGGTAGGTGCGATCGGGGCCCTCGGAATCATTCTGGCCCTCGGCTACGGAGGCAGAACTGTCTACGTCATGCCGCTGGTTTTCGGCTTCGCGCCGGTCGTCAATACGCTGGTGACCGCCTGGCTAAGTAACTCGTTCCGGCAGATTAGCGCTGTCTTCATTGGCGGTGTGATCGCTGCAGCCCTCGGAGCCGGAGGCGTCTTGTTTTTTAAACCGCCAACGCCTCGAGCAACCCAACCGGACCTGGCCGATGGCAAGGCGATGACGCCGGCCGACGGGGGCTCTCAAAGCGAGGCCCCCCCTGAGCAAGCCAATGGAGATCAAGAGGAAGCCGATGGAGATCAAACCGCAGATTCCGGCGAACCGGCCGCCGACAATGCGTCACCAGACGCCGATACGAACTCGGCTGATTCGGCAGATTCCGGTCAGGCTAAGTCCACAGGCGACGAAGCAGCCGCCGAGGCTCCGTCAGAAAGTTCCAACAACGTGGTCGGCATTATTCTCTCGATCATTACCGCCGCCCTCTGCTGGGGATCGTACGGCCCCATGCTGCACGTGGGACAAGGCAAAATGGCGGGCAGCCGTCTGCGGCCATTCGCCTGCGTCGGACTCGCCTACTTTTTTATTGCAGTCGCCGCCCCGATGGTACTGATCTACTCCAGAACCGAGGACCCAGGCGTTTGGACTGCCAGCGGAATGACTTGGTCGTTTTTGGCCGGTATCGCCGGAGCCATCGGTGCTCTGGGCGTCATTCTTGCGTTCAACTCCGGCGGCAAACCCTACTACGTCATGCCGCTGATCTTTGGCTTTGCACCGGTGATCAATACGTTTATCTCACTCAGTGAGGCCGGGACATGGGGCCTGGTCAAGCCGATGTTTTGGATCAGCCTGGCCGTGGTGATCGGTGGAGCCATCACGGTTCTGACCAATGCTCCCAAGCCGCGTCCCAAGCCGTCGCCCGAGCCAAGTTAGCGACGGCGCAGGCATTTTGGTGGCCCCGATGGGGACAAAATGACTTCAAGACCGCAGAAGCGCGGCCCAGCGCCAATGTGAAAGAACTGGCCCGTAGCTGGCCAAAACCTTAAGTCAAGAAGAACTGGCGCCCCGCTGTTCTTTTGGGGGACGCTGCCGGGAGTTCCCGGCAGACCACGGGTTGGCGGCGCGCCACCGTGGTCATCGGTGAGCTGTGCAAATTTGACTTCCGCTTGAATTTCGATAAACTCGCATGCGACGGAGGGAACCCGACCGTATGGAGTTGCTGCACAAGATCGATCACCCTGACAACATGGATGTTCCTTTGCCCCAAAGAATCTAGCCGTAGTGTCACTTGGAAAGAAGGGTGGCTGGTGTCTTGTCTGCGCCAGTGACGGCGCGGTAGTTGGTGGGCGTGGCGATCTTTTGTCTGAACTTTTCGTGACGGAAGGATCTTTATCATGGCGGATGAACGACGCTCGGTAGCAGTAATCGATCTAGGCCCCCATAGTCATGACGGCCGGAACACTCGGGCTGACGACGGAGCACTCCGCGCCGGCGACGCCCGGTCAGCTGAAAACACTCGGTCTGCTGGAAGCGATGCGAAGCATTCAGCCGCGCTACGTAAGATGGGTCGCCGCAGCTTGCTGGAGTGGACGATTCGGCGACTGTCCGATTGTTCGCTGCTGGATCAGGTGGTCGTCACCGGCCCGGCGGAGTACTCAGAAGCGCTCCGAGACCAAGCGATCCACCCCGCAGCTTGGCTTCCAAGTGCAGAACCAACCCAATTAGGGCGTTTTGCGGAAATCGTGACGCAGACTCAGGCGGATTGGCTGGTCATCGCAGGGCCGAACCGTCCGTTCGCAGATCCCATGCTCATCGATCGCCTACTTGCCGCCGCCTGGGCCTCCTCGAGCAGCGACCTGGTTTCTTTTGCATCGGAAAGCCAGTCCCCGTCATCACTGAGCCATCTTGGGATGCTGGCAGACGTTTGCAACGCACGAGCCATCGAGCGGCTGTCGAGGTCCACCACGCTCAGTGGCGAATCGCGTGACGTGATCCAGCTGGCCCACTCTCTGCCGGGCATGTTTACATCGCGGTATCTGCCACTGCCCAAGCCACTACAACGTGAGGACATTCGATTAACGCTCGAGAATGACGATGATTGGGAGCGAGCTCACATGATTATCGAGGCCGCCAGTGAGGATAGTGACTTTCGCGAACTGGTAGAACTCGCCCGGCGTTGCGACCTGGTCCGTTGCCAACGCCCAGCGTAGCCGCTCTCAGGGCTTACGACCGCAAGCGACGTAGTAGCGCGACGACTCGAAAACCACCACGTCCTCGAGAATCGGTGTAAAGTATTCTTCGTACCAACTTGGCCGCTTGGTCACGACCAGCAACGCACCGCCGCTACGTAGTGATGCAATCGACGTGTCAACAAAGTGCTTGGAGATGGTGTCGTCACCAAAGTACGGTGGATTGGCGAGTGCCAGATCCACCGGCTGCGGAAGTTCCAACTCGCCGTCGGCATTCCAAATCGGCTGGATGTTGCTGAGTCCGTTTTGCTCGGCTCCGCGCGACAGGCACTCGATGGCACGCGCGTTGGAGTCGACTGCGTAAACGGTGCCGGACGTTTTCAAAGCACAAGCCAAGGCAACCGTGCCCGCACCGCACCCCATGTCGAGTACGTTGTCTTCGCTTCCCACATCGGCGGACAGCATCAATTGCCGCGCTCCGGGATCAAGACGGCGGTGAGAGAAGACACCTGGACGGCTGAATGCGTCAATCAACCGATCCTGGTCGTCGCGATACGAGAACCGGCAAGTGAAGTCCCGCACTTTTTTCAGCGGCTTATTCTTGCGGCCCCAGTACACGCACCCCTGTGCCACGCGCCGGCAGGTGACCTTGTCCAGCAGCACTTGCATTTGCTCGTGCAACCACTGATCGCGTGGATTGTCGACGCTAACGGCCAAGTATCCGCCAGCAATCAATCGATCATGGCCCTGCTGCAGGAGATCTCGAGTCAGCTCCGCCTCGCCTCGGGCGAGTACAGGCATGGCAACCAGGTCGTATTCTTTAGGGGGCAAATCGGCACTGCAGATGACTTCCACGCTATCGTCATAGGTTTCGGCCAGCTGGGCTGAGTGCAGATCGACAAACCAGGCCGACGCCTCGCGAACCCCCTGGTTTTGGATGAGGTGTTTCGCCAGTTGGGCACGCCCGGGCGAAATCACGATCGCCCGCTCGCCTCCCCAATCCGGCAACTGATCCATCAACAGCTGTTCAGTCGGCAGGGGTGGCAAGCTGGAGACTAAGTCGTTCAGGTTGTCCGTCAAAGGTCTGTTCCAGCTGACATCGTTTTTGCATTCCGCTAGCGCAGTCCCCAACTGGGCATGCCGCTTTGCTTTGCATACTCTAACCGCAAAACGCAGGCAGGATAATCCATCTCGGTTGGATAACAACTCCGGGCAATCAGCGGGTGGCAAGACGCTCCGAGATCTGAACATACGTGCGCTTATCCTAGACCCGTTCTGGGTCTGATCATACGATGTATGACTCCTAGTGGGTCGTCCAACCTAAGAGCTTGGTGTGAAGCCAAGGAGGGGCAAGATGCCGGCCATTTCTAGAAGATCTTCGGAGTTCCCAGTGGTGCTGCAATTGGTTTGTACGTGTGGACGAGCGTAACTGCGATGCAGAGACAATGCTGAAGGAGGATCTGACCCAGGTCCTCGGCTACCTGAACTTTTCTTCAGGTAAGGTGGATCTGAAGACACTGTCTGCTTTGAACCGAATCTACGCTCGGGCTCTGCCGGGGGGCCCGTTCGAAGGCATGCCCGCGTGGCTACAGATTCAACAGTGGCTGCAGGACGAACTGGCCCGAATCTCCGACAACAACGCCGCCTTCGCTGAAAGCAAGCAAGCGGCTTCACTGCTTGAGTTGCTGTGGCTCAATTTTTTGCCGGCCTACTTGGACTTCCATCGCGATCTGCTGTTCCACCAGGAACCGGAAGGGGTTTTCAACGGTTTCTTTTTGGGCCGTGCTATGGAGGCGGTCCTGCAACAGGGTGAGCCGTGGACCGACACCGATCGCATTGTCGACGGAGCGATTACGCAGCTGAACGATTTTGTCGGTTACCGTCCGGTCGCGGTGCTCGAAGGGCATCAACTCGAACCCTACGCCCACGAATGGGTTCGGCCGATCCCGGTTTATGTGGCCGGCGTCGGTTCGACCGCAGGTCCCTATGAGGCGGTGGTCAAGCAGTGCTTGGAGATCCTGGGAGCGACCGATTCGGATATCCTGCATCGCGCTGGATTCGATTTGGATCTGCTCGATGAGCTTGCCATTGACCCGCGAGCGTACGATTTCGACCACCCCGTCAATCAGCGGCCCAACTACCATTTTGGCCAGTGGGATCCGAACCGCGTCGACAATTCCGGCAACTACCGGCGGTTTGTGGTTCAACAGGTGACGCTCGACGCGTTGCTGGCGCGGGTGTCCGAACAATCGGAAATCCCGCGGGAGGAACTGCTCATCGAGGCGGCAGCCGTGCTGGCCGGCACCATCCTGATGGCCTCGGGCGTCTGCGGCTCCGGCCCGGGCGCGTTTGCCTCGACGGTCTCCCTGGCCAGCCTGCTCGGTCCGATCGCGCAGTACCGCGATGAATTCTATGAACAGCTGCTCGGCCGACTCGAAGGCCCCCATCTTCAGCGGTTGCTCGAGGAGCAGAAGATCCGGCGGCAACCGCTCGGTGGTGCGCGTCAGCACTTGAACACACATCTCGCCAAGCACCGCGCGAGCCAGTTGGAACACGTGCACCTGGCGCGTCTGTTTGCCCGCATGGGGCATGCCGGCGCCGCGAAAGAGCAATCCGACTTTGTACCGGTGCCCTCAGCCCGCATTGTATCGCGGATTGATTGTCTCATGACGGCAGCGGACCACTACCTGCAAGTTGAAAAACTCGATGAAGCGGCCGCAATCTCGCCGCAGGTCATCGATCTGGTGCACCGCGGAATCCAGTGCGGCGCCATTGTCGATCCCTGGAACATCCTGGGTTTCGCCGGGCACTTCGCCCGATTCGGCGGGCCCGATTCGGCGGTTCACGATCATCGGGTGGAGGATCTGGTCCAGTTAATGGAGTATGTATTCGCTCTGCAATCACGTATTTGGCGTGAGGCGGCAGCGGCTGGACGCGATGATCTCTGCCTCCAGTTGGAGGAACAACTCCGCTCGGGGGCGACTTGGTGGAGGCAGTTCGCGGCGCATGAAGTGAGCGATGTTCAGGCGACCGATCCGATGGAAACGGTCAACTCGGCGGTCCTGGTTGCCAAAGCCCTCTCGCTGTGGCATGCCGGTGACGCGGCGTCTGGCGATGTCAAATTCTGGGCACCGCACGCAGAACTGTTTGATTCTCCGAAAGCTTACGCGTTGGTAGTTGAATCGCTGCTCGAACGCAACGACTTCGTCGCTTCGATGGCTCTGCTGGTCCACTGGCTCGGTCAAGCCGAGCGGGTCGGTCTGCAGAAGGGAGATGATTCCTTTTCCGATCTTGCTCGCCGCTGGCTTCAAAGACTCGAACACCACTTGCAATCCGGCACGGCACCGCCTGCGCTCAACTGGAGCGTTTCTCAGAAGTTCTTTGACTACCTGGAGGCCAACGCGGAACACTTCTGGGAGCCACCAACGTTTCGGCTCGGGGAAGGAAAACGGAGTGAGCTGGCCGATTCTGCTGGAGACGATTTTGACCTCCTGGGACCCGACGATGAAGATGCGGGTATTTTTGACGCCGCCTATGAGGGGGTCGTTTACAATGATACGACAGATGATGGCATTGAGAGTGACGTTCCCGAAGAGGACACAGGCGAGACGACTACCGAGTTGGTCGAAGAGTCGGAGCGGTTGAATCAACATCTGACGTTCCTGACCGCTCTGGCGCAGATGTGGAAAGGTGCCGCCCTGAGTCGCCATCTGCGCGCCGAGATTTCTCAGCCGTCGGACGTCCGCCAGTCGCGTCTGGAAGCGATGGAAGCCTGGGCCGCTCAGGCCGCGGCCAACCGCAGAGGCTTGCTGGTGCTGCTCCAAGATGTCGCCGCATTCAAAATTTCCAAAAGTGGTGCCAACCACGACGCGATGTCACGCTATGATCGCCAGCGGCTGATCAAAGAATCACTGCTGGAACGTATCATCGCTGCAGCCGTCGAGACCGCGGACGCACGACGGCTGCTGTTGGCCAACCTGCATGCCAGCCACAATGTCGGCCCGTCGGTAGAAAAGGAGCTGAAGAGTCTTCCGGAAGATGACCGCTTGGCCATCGAGATCGTCGGAGATCTCCTGCATTGCCGATATGCCGAGGTCGAGGCGTCTTTCCCCCGCCTGTTGAACGCACTGCGGTCGAAGAAACTGCTCTATATTCCGCTCGCCCGGGGTGGTGATCCTGCCTTGATCTACAGCGTCCGATTGCGGAGACGAGTACTCTCGCATCTACTGGTTTGGCTCCCCAGGCAAGGA
>JANQJJ010000473.1 GCA_028281725.1 Pirellulaceae bacterium
TTTGTCAACACTAAAGATTTGGGTAAAGGGGTCAGGAGTCAATTGCCGGAACGGCCCTTCGGGTGCTGTGCACAATTGACTCCTGACCCCTTTACCCGAACCAAAGATTAAGCTTTGACAGACCACTAGCCTCTGTGACCAAGGAATCGAATCATGAATTGGCGATACGGTGGATGGGCCCCCTATGTACCAGTAGCCCAACGAAGACGACAGGGCCTGTCGAAGGCGCAAAAGATACTGGGTAAGGACAAGCCGCTGCAGCCGATCAACATTTCAGGACGCAAGATTGCCACCACATTTTGGGGACAGGGCTGGTGCAATCACTTTGAAACGTACAGCGACTTTAGCAATCGTTTGCCTCGTGGGCGAACATACGCTCGCAATGGATCGGTCGCCCATTTAGAAATCGCATCCGGTCAGATCACAGCCATGGTTTGTGGTTCCGATTTGTACCGGATTCGGATCCGTATCAATCCCATGCCCAAGCCCGCATGGAAGAAGCTCTGTGAC
This sequence comes from Pirellulaceae bacterium, assembly GCA_028281725.1. Classification (GTDB taxonomy): domain Bacteria; phylum Planctomycetota; class Planctomycetia; order Pirellulales; family Pirellulaceae; genus Aureliella. Next base: position 511 of record JANQJJ010000473.1, read on the forward strand.
CAGTGTACGGAGTCGGTTCATAGCGCGATTGATCTAATGCGAGGGAAGCTGCCGGACAACGTGATCCAATCGCTAACCGACCCCAAATCAGGACTGTTTCCCGGCAATCGCGAGATCCAGCTGTCATGCAGTTGCCCCGACGGTGCCTATCTATGCAAACACCTCGCTGCGGTGCTGTATGGAGTCGGTAACAGGCTGGACGCGTCACCCGAATTGTTGTTTCTGCTGCGCGGCGTCGACCAAAATGACCTGATCAGTTCCTCTCTGGCCGAAAACGTCGACACGCTGCTCGGCATCAACGGAGCCTCCGCGTTGAACGACGCCGACCTGGGCGACATTTTTGGCATCGACCTCGTCCTGCCCAACGCTGAGTCCCCGAAAACTTCGAGCGGAAGAAAAGCGAGTAGAAAACGAGCGAGCAGAAAACAAGCCACCCGCAAGAAAGCCAATGTGACCAAGAAAAAGCAGGCAAAAAAGAGTTTGACGAAAGCATCTTCAACCAAGAAAAAAACAACGAAGAAAACAACGAAGAAAACAACGAAGAAAAAGGGCGTTAAGAAAGCCGGCAAATCATCAGTGAAACGCTGAGTCCACCACGGTAAAAGGCCCGCGGAACACCGCCGGCGTTCCGCTCGCTGCCGCTGGAACTGAGTGTGACGATACCTGATTCGGTAAAATCATCCATCATCGGCAAACAGGCCGACAACAAAATCGTCTGCGTCGTTTCCGTCGGCAGCCTGGACCACCGTGCCGTCATTAAGAATGAAAACGGCCGGGCTGGCTACGAAAGGCTCGTCCTCAGGCCAAGCAATCGTGGGGGCATCAGCCAAGTCCAATGCCACTCGGTCCAACACGAATGGCCACGTGGACTCACCAGCTACGAACGTCGCAAATCGTTCCTGGGCACTGCGCGGCCTCGGCTCATCAAAGTATGTCTCGATCAACTCACGACAGTGCGAGCAATCATGGCGGACGACCAAAACCATCCACTGCCCGGTTCGAAGTGCCTCGAGATCTGGATGATACTCCTCAGTCAGAGGCCACCGTTGGTCAATCATCGAATCGGCCAGCATAAACTGAATCGGATCGTTCAACTCAGCCGACTGCGTATAGACCAATCCGACACCCGCGAACAGAAAACCGACGCCATTGGCCATGACCAGCGCCCGCTTGATCTGGCGGGCTTGATCGTCAGCGAGCGGCTTGGGCATGCAGGCCAAGGCAAGCAGAAGAATTCCTAAGTCAAGCGGAAGCGTATAGCGAGGGCCAATTCCCTTCCCAAAGCAATCGCAGTCTTGGCCTGTCCAAAGGGCATAAGCCGCGGCACAAGATAGAGTGGCGAATAATGCGATGGTCAAGCGCCACGCTAGCGGGCGCGGCGACGCGAGTATCAGCACGGCGGCGGCAGCCTCCACGAAAACCACCGTCAGCAAAAACCACTCGTCGGACAACAGGCCACTACCGGCGACGATTTGTGGCGCATACCAAGCTTTGAACGTCGCTCCAGCAAATAGTACGCATATCGGAATCCAACGAAAGGTATCCCACCGTAGAAACAGGCGTTTGGAGTTCATGGTTCTAAAGTGAAAATAGGTGACGCTCCACAGGCCTCGAGATCAATCGAGTTCAGGCAACGCGAGTATTATAGCGGCTAGGCATGGGGCAGCCATCGATCAGGATTTTGAAGCCTCTGCTATTTCAACCGCCCCTCTCGCGGACGGGACGGGCGACCGCGGGGTCACGCACAGCGGGCCGGTGGGGGCTGGATTGCGCCCCGCTCCTGCATCGAGCGACTCTCTCCAGAGGGGAAAGCTAGTTCGTCAACATTTCGTCCATCGTAAAGCAACGTCCAATCTGCGATGCGAAGGCATTAGAAATGCACACTTCGATTGGCGACTAATTGATGTATCCTAGTAGGTGACTGCCGACCTCATCCAGGCAGAGTAGGAACCTGCGAATCTCCCACCCTAATTGTCTCCGAGTTCACTATGACGCGCTCCATCTACTGCCTACTTCTGTTGACCCTGACCCACGCCGTCCATCCCACTGCGATGATTGCCCAGGAGACACAGCGCGAGCGTCCCAACGTCCTGTTCATCGCCGTTGATGACTTGAACCACTGGATCGGTCATCTGCAACGCAACCCGCAGACGATCACTCCCAACTTGGATCGACTCGCCGAACGAGGCGTGAGCTTTGCCCATGCGTACTGCGCCGCGCCGGCCTGCAATCCTTCGCGGGCGGCCCTGATGAGTGGGATGCGGCCATCCACGACGGGCGTGTACCACAATCCGGACGACTACAAGCCCCACATTCGACCAGATCAGACTCTGAATTCTCACTTCCGCCGCAACGGTTATCTGACTGTTGGCGCCGGAAAGATCTACCATGGAGGTGGTGGGCGACTGAGTGAGTGGGACGACTATGGTGCCAGGACCAAACCGACTAGTCTTGGAGCATTGTCAAAAAACAGCGCCGGTGGAATCAGGTGGTCGCAACTCCGCGGTGAAGATGATGTACTCAAGGACTATCACACCGTTTCGTATTGCATCGACCAGTTAAATGCCGATCATGGCCAGCCATTGTTTCTCGCGTGCGGTATCTTTCGGCCTCACATGCCCTGGTCGGTGCCTAAGAAGTATTTTGACATGCACCCTCTGGACGCGATCGAGCTTCCACCTCACATTGACGACGATCTGGCCGACATCCCTCAGGCTGGAGTGAAAACGGCTAAACCAAGCGGTGACCACGCGAAGGTTACGCAGAAGGGAGTTTGGAAGGAGGCTATTCAAGCGTATCTTGCGTCGATCACCTACGCGGACGCGCAGCTCGGCCGACTGCTGGACGCGCTGGATGCATCGGATGTACGCGACAATACGATCATCGTTCTTTGGGGAGACCATGGCTGGCACTTGGGCGAGAAGCAGCATTGGCGCAAGTTTGCCTTGTGGGAAGAGGCCACCCGGGCGCCGTTGATTTGGGTTGCGCCCGGAGTCACTCCCGAAGGCGTCATTTGCGAGCGGACCGTCGACTTCGTGAGCATCTACCCAACACTCTGTGAACTGGCCGGGCTGGAAACACCGAACCATTGTGACGGAGTCAGCATTGCCCCGCTGCTCCGCAATCCCGACGCCCAGTGGGACCGTCCCGCTCTCACAACGCACGGGTTTAATCGTCACGCCGTGCGGTCGAGTCAGTATCGTTACATTCGCTACGAAGACGGAAGCGAAGAGCTGTACGACGAACAGGTCGATCCGTACGAATGGAAGAATCTGGCTAGTGATCCGGCCCACTCAGAAACGATCGCGCGTTTGAAAAAGTGGATTCCAGAACACGATACGCCTCCACATTCCCGCCGCTAGTACCCGTTGACGTGTTCAAAAACACGGTCTAATCGGCCCCGTGCAAGCGTTCCGCTGCGTTACTCGGTGCCGGGGTGACGTTTCATCCGTGTAAACTCTTTCACGCGCTCGGTCAGTGCTGTTTCGGTTGGTAGGCGTTCCATGGAGCTGGCGCCATAGAATCCGTCGACGGTATCAAGTTGCTTGAGAATAAACTGCGCATCGTGCGGCATCGCGATCGGACCGCCGTGGCATAGAACCAAGACGTCCTCGCGCTCGCTTCGTGCGGCATCCGCGATCTCAGCCACCTTCGGCACACAGTCCTCGAGCGATAGCGCCGTGTTCGCGCCAATCGAACCGCTTGTTGTCAGCCCCATGTGGGCGACGATGATATCGGCTCCGGCCCGGGTGAGTTCCCGCGACTGTTCGGCGCTAAAGGCATAAGGCGTCGTGAGCATGTCCAGCTCGTGTGCCGCTGCAATGCAATCCACCTCCAAGCGGAATCCCATGCCCGTTTCTTCGAGATTCGCTCGAAACGTTCCGTCGATCAGACCCACGGTCGGGAAATTCTGAATGCCTGCGAATCCCAGTTCTCGCAGCTCACGTAGAAACTGGTCGCGAAGCATAAACGGATCGGTCCCGCAGACGCCGGCCAGAACAGGCGTATGCTTCACCGCCGTAATGACCTCATAGGCCATCTCCTTCACGATCGCATTCGCACTGCCATATGGCATCAGTCCCGCCAGAGAGCCTCGTCCGGCCATACGATACCTACCGGAGTTATAAATCACGATCAAGTCAATTCCCGCGGCTTCTTCGCACTTGGCACTGATACCGGTTCCCGCCCCGCCGCCAATGATCGGCAAGCCCTGCGAGATCTTCTCTCGGAACCTTTGTAGAATCGTCTCTCGTGCTTCTGCCACAATCGTTTCATCCCTTTAGTGAAAGTTGACAAGTTGAATATTTGCTAATTGTGCCGAGCGATTATCTCGAACTGTTCGACCAACGCTTGAGAAAACTCGGGATCGTTAATGTGATACGGTAGCCGCACGATCTGCCGCTGAGAAGTTTGCTGAATCTGTGACTCCAACTCTTCAAACAGCGCCTTGTCCGCCACCGGATCGTGAAACGGCTGTCCTTCCCTATCCAGCATCGAAACGCCGCGTTCGGGAATGAGGATGGTCAGCGGTGCGGTCGACCGATTCAGCTTGCGAGCAATCCATCGTGCGATCTGCCTGTTTTCTTCCACCGACGTTCGCATCAGGGTGACCTGTGCGTTGTGAGCATGCAAGGTTCGGCCGCGGAACGGCACGGGGACCGTTTCGGTGCCCCCGAAGTTAACCATGTCCATAGCGCCGAGACTCAAGACCAACGGAACGCGTTGTTCGATGAGCGCGTCGAATCGAGCCGGACCGGCCGCAAAGATGCCTCCGACGATTTCGTCGGCGACTTCTGTGGTCGTGATGTCCAGCACGCCGCGGATCAGCCCAGAACCGACCAGGTGCTCCATCGCGCGTCCGCCCGTGCCCGTGGCGTGAAAAACCAGGCAGTCGTATCCCTTCCTCTCCAGTTCTTCACGAACGGCTGTGACGCAGGGCGTTGTGACACCGAACATCGTCATCCCGAGACACGGCCGCGACTCCTGGCGCACGACATCGTGAGCGACCATTCCGGCCATTGCATGGGCCGCATTCGCCAGCACGCGCCGCGAAACGACATTCAACCCCGCGACATCGACTACCGAGTACATCAGCGTGATGTCGCTGCAGTCGACATACGGCGCCGTATTGCCGCTGGCGACCGTGGATACCATCAGCTTGGGAAGTCCGATTGGTAGAGCTCGCATGGCCGCCGTAATCAACGCAGTTCCGCCGCTACCGCCGATTCCAATCACTCCCGCGATTCGTCCGGACGCTTGTTCGCTCAGCAGATACTTAGTGAGTGCCTCCGCCATTGTCGTGATGGCAGTCCCGCGATCGTCACTGGAAATCGTGCGACCGCTCAGCACATCTTCCCGAGACACATCAGGCTGCACCGGTGGGGGCGCCAGCGTTCCGACATCCACGGTACGCACCGAGGCGCCAGAGTTCTTTAAGCACTGCACAACATAAGCGATTTCCTCACTTTTCGTGTCCATGGTCGCAATGGCATAGACGATCGGGTTCATGGCCGCGTTACTCAATCAGCATCAGAAGATAAGGGCACCAGCAGAATCGGCACGATTGGACCGGTCATCACGTTGGTGGGACCGAGCCTGCCCATTGTGCAGGATCCGCTCGAGATATCCAACTAGTGCTTTGTCAACACTAAAGATTTGGGTAAGGGGGGCAGGAGTCCATTGTGCACAGCACCCGAAGGGCCGCTGGCGGCAATTGACTCCTGACCCCTTTACCCGACCAACGGACCAAATTGTTGCTCCATCAAGCCCCATTTCGGTCATTCGCATACGAAGGAGTGCATGTCCCTGATCTGCAACGTACACCAACTGCCCCAGGCTCCAGCAATGATTCGATCTCCGCTCCGGATGATGCTGCGCGGAACAGTGGTCATGACGGTGTTGGCGCTGGCCATGCGATTTAACGCCTACTCAGTCCCTAAGCTCGACTTTCTTGCATGGACTGCCCCCGCGAATACCCGCATCGCTATGGCCGCGCCCGCTAAAGCAGCCAGCAGTTTGGCCAGCATCGAAAGTGCAAACTTTACTTCTGCAATGCCGGCGAATCCGACCGATGCGGCGTCGACAATCGCGTATGCGACCGTGAACGCAGCGGAAAACAGCAACCCGTTTCGATCGGGCCGGCGCCTGCTGAGGAGGTATCCCGCTACGAAAAACAGGGCAGCTCCGGCAATGTGCGAGCACCAAGGCACGATGCGTAG
>JANQJJ010000343.1 GCA_028281725.1 Pirellulaceae bacterium
ACTCAGGCCGGTGTTGATGACATCGCTGGTGGCAAGTCTTGGCTTCCTGCCTATGGCGTTTAGCACGGGCATGGGAGCGGAAGTCCAACGGCCGCTAGCGACGGTCGTCATTGGCGGCGTGATTAGCGCGACCTTTATGTCGCTGCTGGTGCTCCGCGTGTTGTACTTAGTTTTCAAGAGTCCCACCGAGAGTAAACCGCCACATCCCGAAATGATCTCAGAATCACTCGACGAGCCCATTACCCTTTAGGTCCCTTTTATAGGAGTAGAGACGATGCGCTACCTACATCCCTTGAGTCTTCTGTCCGTCGCCAAAATCGGGCTGATGACCCTGTGTTTGGCCGGCTGCGGCGAACCGCTTGATGACACGACCTCGCCATCCTCCGAAGAATCGCACGGAGATCATGACCACGGAGACGACGATCATGGAAGTGAATCGGACCACGACCATTCTGGTTGGTGGCGTCCCGAACACGGCGTTCCCGAAGGGGAGTGTACCCGTTGTGATTCCAGCTTGATTGCTGACTTTAAGGAGAAGGAGGATTGGTGCGACGACCACGAACGGCCCGATTCGCAGTGTTTCCACTGCCATCCCGAACTGGAAACCAAATTTGCTGCCCGTTACAAGGCGAAGTTTGGAGAACAACCACCCAAGCCATCGGATCCGTAGGGAATTGGAGACCCATCGGCGCTGCGCCTTTTTTCCCGACGGATCTTTCCGCTCTCCCTGCCTCACACCATGAGGCAGGGAGAGAAAACGGGTAGCAACCAAGTCATCTGGATGGTGCTTCGCCGGGTTGTGTCTCGCTGGGCTGCTCGAGTCGAATCAGGGTACGTTGCTCGGTTCGATCCCGGTCGAAGTGCACCAGCGCCGTCAGGGCATTCTGAGTCAGGTTGTACAGGCCGCATTCGGCTACGGGCGTTTCCTTATCCATGGGGCTGAAGGCAACGCGTTGCGTTTGACGATCGACCGAGCCACTGACTTGGATCACTTCATCGATCACCATGTCGTGCAAGTTGCCTCGAACGGCTCCTTCGCGATTGACTGCCAGCTGCAGGACTTTGTCCGTGGTTTCCTGACCCTCAGTCACCACCGCAAAGACACCCAGGGGCAACCAATCTTCGTCTTCAGTCGCGTCGCCGGCGGCAGCGATTTCGGTGGCTTGTTCATAGTACTCTTCCTCCGTTGCTACCATCTCGTCTCCGGAGTATACGCCCCCATCCTGATAGGTAACGGTATCTCCGTAGTCATAAGAGACAGGCTCGCCGCTACACTGGCTGTAGTCCGACGCGTCCCCCCAATAAGCTCCGCTCCACCAGGCTGCTGTGGCGATCCCGGCGGCCACCCAGGCGCGTGGATAACGGGCGTACCAACCCGGTGTGTAGTACCAACGATAGCCGGTAAAACCATTGCGGACGCCGATAAACTGCCGGCGGGCAACCAACGCACCGTTGTATGTCGCGGCTGCCCGACCGGTGGCGACAATATTGCCTGCGGGATCACGAATCGCGCGGACCGCCGTACCGCTACGATAGACATTGGTTCCATCGGTAGCGAACGTCCCGCGTCGCGCGGCAATCTGGGTGTTACCGTATCGGTCTTGGACGACGGCACCCGACCCGCCACGAACGACGGTATTCTGTCCGTCGGTAGCCGCTCGGAACCCTCTTCCCGCGACAGCCGAACCGCCGCTGGCAGTCCGGACGCCCGCTCGCGCGCCACCTCCGGCAACCAAATTGGTTCCGTCAGTGGCCACGGCGCCTCCGCGACCGGCTACGGCGGTGTTGCCTTGCCGATCCTGAACTGCTGCTCCGCTACCACGCGCGACTGCCTTGTTCTGCCCGTCGGTGCCGGCCACCGCGCCGCGTCCGCGAACGGCAACTTGACCGTCAGGCCCCTGCACGACAACACCCATCCCCGCGCCGCCAACTTGAGCGCCCCCTGGGCCGGTTGTTGTGCCACGTCCCGCGCCGACTGTGATCGTCGATCCGCCGGGCGTCTCGATAGTTCTGGTATTCAGGTTAGGATTACCGCTTGCCGACCTGGTCGCTGACGTAGTGCTTCCAGGTAGATTGAGGAAGCTGTTGAGCTGACCGGCCGACGGACGCTGGTAAGAACGCTGCGCCCCAATTGCTGCGGGACCTATCGGGGATGCCAGGCGATTGGCGGCGCTGCCTGGAGTGCGTGCCGCCAGAGCTAGGCCACTGCCCGGTGTGGCCACGCGGCCCAGCGGAGTCCGTTGGCCGGGCGGGAGTGATCGATTAGCAGATGGGCGCCGCGCCGTGGCGGCCTGTGGCCGCGTGGAAGAACGACTCATCGATGGACTGCGACTGATCGCAGGATGGTACGAGCGGGATGGCATGGATCTAGCGGCACCACCGCGGTACCCCCCTCCTCCGCCTCGAAAGCCACCGCGGCCTCGCTGGGCGAACAAATGACTCGGCACGAGCAAGAGTGCCATCAATACGCAAACCGTTTTGAAGCGGATGACCATTTTTTCTTCTTTTCTCAATTAGAGTGGCTTGAGCCCGGTCTTACCACAGAATTGTATTCAGTGCGTGCAAGGACAATTATTGTTTTCTACCAACTCGGAATGGCTCGACATCTGGTGCCGCCACTCCATTGATCTTTCGTTTGATCGACTGCCAAGTGAACGTATCGCTATCGACGATGTTTATGATATTAGTGCTAGAGGCAGACCCGCCGTCGGCTAGCGTTTGTGTAGCAGCGATTTCCCAGCCCGTGTCTGTAGGCGTCCAGACCGCCTCACCAAAGCTGCCGTCGGAATCGAACATCCAGGATCGAATCACGCTTCGCTGCGGGTCCCAACCAATCACTTGCGTACCCTCCAGGGCGACGTTGTCGGCAGTCACAACGCGGAACGAGCGTGTCATGAAACTGCGATTTCTGGTCCACTTGCAAGACGTCTCAACGGACGAATCGGGGGCATCGTCGGTCCAATCTCCAGTCATCCACTGCAACGTGGCCAGCGCGCCCGGAGCACTCGGCTCGGAACTCGGCGGTGCTAGCATCGTTTCGCGAACACTGTCTAACTTCCAGGCTCCGTCTTCTTTGACATGGATTGCGGTATAGGTGCTCTTAATGGAGTTCGTCGACAAGGAATTAGTCGCGACACCTTCCTCAACGGCCACGCTGCTGGTCACAAATCGGATGGATTCGACGGAAACACTCAGCTTTCCACCCTCGTCCTCGGCGCCGGTCATCTGCGCCTGAAGCTCCCGAGCAATGGCTGCCTGTCCGACGACACGCTGGCCTGTCTCCGGATTAAGCCACTGACCCTGGTTGGACCAATGCTCGGCCATTGATTTGGCATCTCTGGCGTTAAACGCATCCACATAGGAAACGATGTTTTGAATAATCGATTCACGGTCTTTTGCATGAGGCTCGCCATCTTGCGCCAAACTGGTTGGCGTCAGTAGGAAGCACCATAGAGACAAGTAGGCAAGTCGGTTCATGTCGAGTCTTTCTGACTAGTATTCGTCTGGTTGCTGACACTCCTCCGTGGCGCAATACTCCTTGCGCCAACGCAAATCGCCGATCGCGACCGGCGCCCGCAGGGTACTTGCGCAGCGCGTGCCCTGCCACTAATGGCTATCGAGACTATAGTGGCATGGCTAGTTTTGGTGGTGCATTTTTATCTTTGGGGGTAGCGTTGTCGGGAAAAAGTGGCCTACCCCTTCTTTCGCTCTACCAAGGGATCACATAGTTCATCCAAGCTTCCATGCGGATCATGACTCGACGGATCACGTGTGCCGCACGAGTTTTCTCTGTGTAGATCGCTGCACTGCCAACGGCGCCGCCGGGCAGCGAGGTCGCATCGATGCCCTGGTCGGCATTCAGCTTCAGCCGTACGGCAAACGGAAATTGAGGTTGGTTTGCCATCGGGGCTGCCGCGACCGTACCTGACGCCTGCAACTGGCCCCCTGGCGTGATGTCCATCACGCGTTCGACTTCCGCAGTGAAAATCTTGCCGGGATAGAGTTTCAACGTCAGTTCGGCGGGTTGCCCCACTTTTACGTAGCGCATCGCATATTGAGGTATGCCTACGCCCACAATCGTCTGCTCGGAGCAAACGAAAGTCATCCATGAGCGAGTTGGAAAGCTCGCTACGCGCTGTCCCGGGCGGAGTGTGACACCCACGACAAATCCATCGGCTGGGGCTCGGACCGCGGTTTGGTCCAAGTCAAATTCGGCTTTCTCCAGCTGAGCTCGCGCGGCGGCGACGAGTGCGTGCTCTTCTCCTAGCATCGATGTCGCGGCAAGTTCCGCTTCGCGAGCTTGGGCCTGAGCTCGTGGGATGTCGCTCGTGGTCAGTTGCCTCAGTCGCAAGTCAGCGAAATTCTGTTTGGCTTCGGCCGCGTCCACGTTGGCCTGAGCTCGGGAAATCGCATCGTCGGCTACCTGAACATCGATTCGGGCTGTGTTCAACTGGCTGCCGAGACTCGCTAGCTGGATCTCAGTCCGGTCCTTTTCAGACTCGGATACCGCGTCCGTAGCCACCAGGGTTTGGATTCGATCGAATTCCACTTGGGCAATACTCACCTGCTTCTCAAGATCCTGAACAATGGACTGAGCTCGGTCGCGTTGCCCCTGAGTCTCTTTTAGAGCCGCCTTAGCGGCACGGAGGGCCGCCAGCGCGGCGACTTGATCGGTCTTGGCCAGTTCGACGCTCTGCCGGGTGCTCGAGAGCGACGCGGCAGCCGCATCGGCCGCAGCCCGCAATTGATCGGCCGATTGTCGCGCGTCCGCCAGTTTCGCTCGAAACTGATCCACTTGGGCCTGATAGGGCGTGGAGTCGATACGGAATAGCACGTCTCCCTCTCGAACGGGCTTCAGTGGATCGACGGGGACCTCGATGACCTGACCGGTCACGTTCGGAACGATCTCCACAATGTACTGGTAGACGTTCGCGCTGCCCTGCGGTGCCCCCCATTGCATCGGAATGAACAGTCCAATGAACAGCGTGATCATCCACAGTAGAGGCGACAATTTCCAGAATAAGTTCAATTTGATGATGCCGGACTTCACCAGCAACATGAGTAGAGCGGCGTAACACAGGGTCAGAAAGACAATCATTCCGATGCCTCCTGCGTCGGTTCGGCGTCCTGGGAGGTGGTATAGGCCCAGACATACGCCACCGGAAGTAACAGCCCTAGGGTAATGACTCCCCACCATCCACATACCGCGATGGCATCTGCCTGTGGATGCTTGCGAGCGCGAGCGATGCGGCCGGGCGCCATGCCCAGCATTACCCAAGCGGCACAGGCGCTGGCAAGCAAGATGAGCAGAATGAACAGCGCAAAGAGATCAAGAAACATAGGAAACTCCCGGTGAATTATTAACTAATTTCGCAAGCCACCAGCTATGTTGATGCAAACCAACAAGGCTCCGCCGTTTTTCTTCAGTGAGCGGCATGGCGCTCATGTGCCGGCCTCTTTCATGGGCCTTCCTCAAACCACCGGCGCTGCCGGTGGTGACTGATCGTTGTGATGGTGATCAGGCGGAGCAAATCGACGACGCCCATCCGGCAGAGCGGAGCGCGATTCACGAGAAGCATGTCCCGCGGAACGGTTTTCGTCACGAGGCACCTGCCCGGATTAACCGCCCAGTTAGTTAATCTAGGGAAAGACCTATAAGTCAATATGGGTAATTATAGCTAAGCGAACCGCTGCTTGATAGCTGCAAAAGGTTCATCAGATGCTCCTCCCGCTTGGCCCACTATTGCTATTGATCCCCGCGACAATCACTTTGCATGCAGAATGTGTATTTGCAGGGAAATCAGGCGATTGTTCGATACAGACACCGTTAGCTTTCTAGCGCAGCTGTCACTAGGAACTGGGAGGTGGAGCGAGGTAGCTGGCAAGGGCTTCCCCAAGTTGACGGCCGACAGTCTGGTATCCGCTGGTCGTGCTGTGGGGTGTGTTCCAAGCCGTCTCGAGCGTCAAAGCAATGACGTGACTATCGGTATGATCGTCGACCCAGTTGCGGCTAACGCGCGCCCGCTCTTCGTCAGTTTTGATGTACGTTGCAAACCGATATCTTGGATGGAGCTCCAGCGGGCCGCTCATCGCTGCTGCGGTTGCGGCCAGCAACCGCGCATACGCTTGTTGCTGGTCGGCGGGCATCTCGGTTAAATTCGGCGGACCGTAGAAGTAGGGTTGTTTGTGCCCGGAACCGGGATTGTGCAGATCAATAAACACCGCCAGCCGGGCATCTTGATTGAGTTCCAATAGCTTCTTCTGCGCTGCGGCAACCTCAGGATAATGGGGTGTGGCTGTCCAGTCGCGATTGTGATCGCGAGGTCTCGCGTTCTTTCCGCCGGCGCCCGCGACGACGTTGTCGACGTCCATGATTGGTACGAAGTAAACGTCCGTCGTGCGTCGCAACGAAATCGCTGCCGGATCATTGCTGGCCGCCCATTGAATCAACCCACGGCCTACCCAACTGGACCCGGATTCCCAAGCGTGTTGACGAGCCTGAACCCAAATCGCCTTTCTCTTTCCATTCGGACTCGAAGATTCCGTCAGTCGAATCGCAGGCACTTCGCGTCCCTGCCGCGTAGTTGCCAAGACAAACCTTTCGGCCGTAGGCGTTTGCAGAGCGATTCGACTCAACAACTCATCTGAGTCCGACGGAAGAAATGGCGGTCCCCATGCCAACCAAACAGTAGAGGCTGACGCAACGAACTGATACTGCACGACGCCACCTGCAAGCTTGCGGTGAGGCGGCGTTTGCGACCAATGTAAGTTGTCTAAGCTGATTGCAGCCCGATCCGGCTGCGACCATTGGCGCGCCAGGACTTGCCCCGCAGAAAATTCTTGCGGATTGGCGCTGACTTGAAACGAGACTCTTTCCCCTGGTTGTAGACCGTCCAACCGCACGTACCACCAGCAAGGCCAGCCACGGTCCCGATGGACGGTCGGATGGATGTGAATCATTTGCTCTGCTGGGTTGCTGGTTTGCTCCGCCGGGTCACTCGTCCGCTGCGCGGTGCCAATCATCCGTACTTCGCCCGATCCTCCGGGAAATTCGGTCGAAACGACGACTTCACTGCGTACGATGGCCAACGGGAGCAACAGCAGTATGGCACCCGGCGCCATGAGACTCGGGTAGATCGATCGAGGGCTCGCTATCTCAATTGGCAGGGACATGGGTTGTCTCCCGATGATCAAAAGCTCAGTCAAAAATGTTCCGAGTTGGCGAAACATCGACAGGATTTACCAGCAGGCCGTCAATGATCGACCGCATATGTCCCGGAAGGCTGCCGGCATAACCGAGATGCAGTTCATGGACAACTCCGGATTGATCCAAGACGATAAGCAACGGATACCCAAAGCGAAAATGAGGAAGACGGTAGTCCTCTACAATCTTGTTGGCTTCCAAGGTCGGGATGCCTTGGTAAGCATTCTTCATTAGAGACCGAGCTTTTACATCTTCTCTGTCCACATCTTCCTGGTCATCATATTCAAAACGGTCCAGCATCCCAAGAAAGACAACTTCCTGTCCTTGGTACTCTGCTGCCAACTGTTTGACCTGTCCCGCTACCAAGACACAGTACTCACAGCTGGTGGCCCAAAAATCGAGAACAACGATCTGCCCACGTCGATCGGCTAAGCGGAACGTGTTGCCGTCGGAATCTTGTGTTTGCCAGTCCGTCGGGAACTTTGGCACTTCCGCAAAGAACGCCTCGCGTTGGGCGGCGTAGTCGACAATCCATCTAGCTTGCTGATCATGCTCTTCGATATTCGCGTCGTACATAGCCTGGAGGATTTCCAACTCCGCCTTTTCACGGCCTGCAACCAGTATTGCCCGCGCCTTTTGCAGCAGAGGTTCGCATGCGGCGACGCTACGGACCCACTGCGCGTTTTCGACGGACTCAATCCACTGCTTGCAATCGGTGAGGTAAGCGTTCGCTTCGTGATAAAACTGCGAAATCCACCTAGGCTCTCGTTCGGCGACGGACTCTAGCTCAATCGTATACTGAGATCGCCTGATGCCGTCTTCAGTTTGCCACTCGGATTCCCACGTGACTCGTTCGACGCATCCTCTTTTGAGATCGAAATCATATCGATTGGTCATCTGCATCTGGTTCATGGCCAGGTAGGGAGTATTTTTGCGACCTTCAATTTGCAGCGTGTTCGCCGCTCGAGACGCCTGACGGAACCCGTAGGAGAGTTGTTCCACGGGAGGTTCGTACGACCAACCGCCATCGAGTTCGGACCGCTGATCAGGAAGGCGGCAAAATAGATCGTGCGGAAGCAGTTTTTTGAAAATTGCCGTCTGCTCGTCGAGCGTGTACGTTCCATTGGGTTGGAGATCACAATACCCGAGTGAATTCCATCTGGCCCGCACTGTGCCGGTACTGGTGATAAAAGTTCTTTTCATGCGGATCAAGAGTCGCCACGAGCCATCCGCGTTCTGCCGGACCACAAAAACTCGCCACTGCATCTGATCGCGCGGCGCCTTGCCGCTGGTGTCTTCGATCGAAGTGAGTCGATAAACCAACTCCTGCCCGACTTCCAAGCGGTAACGCGGCAGTCCTTCCCCAGGGGCATCCCTGCCGTCGCCGCCCTCATCGGCAAGAGCGTAGTAAGCCAACCAGAGTGCGAGAGTTGCCGCGATCACCGCGACGAACTTGGGGGCCAGCCTCACGAGGCGAATCGCACTCCTGCTCTTTACCGCGAATTCCATCGGAATCTCCTATGGCTGGGACGAATGACTTGTGGCCCGAACAATCGAAGAAGGTGCTCCAACTGAAGCTTGCAGCAGGAACCTCTACTGAGCCCTTTTCCACCTCGGAAGGTATTGGCCGGGAGGCTCCCACGAGGTGCCTTGCCGATCGGGGCAGCACGCTATGGAGCGATTTTAGCCAGTCCCCATCCCGAACGCACCAACGTAGCGGAAGAATTCAAAGTCCAAGTGCCGATCCGGGTGATTTACGTAGCTGCTTGTGGGGACGCAAAAAAAGACGATTGCCAGAAAACAGGACGGTTGTTTCCCAGGGGCCGCTTAGCTGGACCACCGCGTCCCTTAGGCACGACTTTTCTGTGCTAAGCGAGCAACCCATTGGCAAACCCAGTGAAAATTCTGACACTTCGCGGCAGGCGTCACCATCTGGTTACCTGGATCCGCCTGGTAACTGAGTGCTCGCAGGCTCTGCCTGGCACGGCTACGAGCCGTGGAGTGACAAATGGCGGATCGAAGACGAGGCAGAGCCTCGAAGACAAGGCGTGCCAAGGCCTGAGCCTCGGCACGCGCCGCTGGTGTGGTGGAATTCACCGAGAACTGCCGGGAGAACGATGAAAAATGGACAAGTCGAGCTGAGGCGCATTCGTAAAGAAAATGACGCGATCCAGTTAGTTGCCTCCCGCGCCACGTCGTGGTGGGCGTTGTCCGCCGCGTCCGCCTGCTTGCTGATTTTGCGGGGCACCTCCACCGCGCCCTCCTCCGGCCGCCATGCCGCCGCGTCCAGCTCCAGGCCGACCTTGATTTGCGAGCATGTTGACAAGGCCCAGCAGCTCGTCTCTCGAGAGCATGCCATCACCGTTCGCGTCGAACATCATGATCTGCTGCAGCATTTGGTTGGCATTCGCCTGCCCGCCGGCCCGCCCATTTCCGCCCTGGGCCATGCCCCCAAACTGACCAGCCCCCATTCCTCCTGCGGCTCCTCCGCCGCCGAATCCTGGACCTCGATTGGCTTGGAGCCCGCCACCGGCTGCCTGCCCTCGAAACAGCCGGACGCCACCACGACCTCCAAACTGCTGACCCCGTCCGAGTTGCTGCATTTGCGGTGCTCCAAAACCTGCCCCGCCACCGCGTCGTCCACCACCGCGTTGTTGTGCCAGTGCTGAAGTCCCGATCATGGCGAAAATCGCTGTACCTAGAGCGACGATTCTCACTGGATACCTCCTTAAGAGAAGATGCGCCTTCCCCACCCTAATCTCTACCGAAAAATGAGACGGGTTGGGGACAGAAGGCGATCACGAACACGATCTGTCGCACACCTGAGCGCCAAAGAATCGGGCATGTGGCGCCCGATTTCATGCTGCCCGCCTTTGAGACACACCATCTGGGGATTTCGAGCAATGATCAGTAGATCTTGGGGGATAGTAAAGCCGTAGGCCGACAATGAAAACTCAGCGGCGAACTCCGCGAAGTGATCCTGGTCCCGGCGCGGGAGGGACCGGCGATGTCAGTCTCCCTCAAGCAACCGCCCGTTTGGTGCCGGCGGCGAACCTTAAGAGAACAGCGTGAACTTCGATACTCTTTCTATGAATCATTGCCAACGCCCTTGGATAAGTCGCACATCCACAGGGGTACACCCTTTGTGCTGCCAGTTCACGACATTGCAACTGGTTTTAGCGCAGATTAACAAACTAAAATGGGGGGGGTAGCATATCACCCCGAGCGTTCTCTATCGCGCGTCGGACGGCGTTGTGGCGCTGCCGGAGCTGTGCGCCCGCCAGGTGCTGGCGAGAAGCGAATCGTTCAGAAATGAGAGAGTCGAACTAAGGACGTTCGCCCCAAAAATCCAGTACCCGCGTTTTGTCGATCGCCGGTTCCAGCGCATCGGCAAACGCTTTGTGGGCCGGATGGGAGAGATAGGCTTCACGCCCCTCCTCTGAGTCGAAGGTCGTCATGAAGCAGTGGGTGAACCCATGGTCATTTCTTTCGGGACTATTGTTGATACCCCACTCGGAATGCTTGATGGCACTCACCTCGGATGGCAACGCCTCAAAAGCCGCCTCGATCTGCCGGAGGGTTTCGGCGGGCGCATCGTCTCGGAACTTGAGAAACAGGGCATGCTTGAGCTCTTGTTGCATAGGTTCATATGGCGTGCCCCAATAGTCGATGACAAAAACTTTGTCCATGTGAGGCCGTAGCACGTCCGCAAATTCGCCGGCATGCGCTGGATGAGGAATGTACGTTTGGCGACCGGCATCGTCTGGGAATGTCAACAAAAAGCAATGCGTAAAGCCATCGTGGAGGTCTTCAGGGCCGTTGTTCGTGCCGGACTGGAACTCGACGATCGAATCGATCTTTTCCGGCAAAGCACGAAACGCATCCACGACGCCTTGAATATCAGAATCGCTCGATGTCTCCTTAAATGAAAAGAAGACCGCGTGGCGCAGCACTTGGCCCTCGTGGTTCGGCTCGTGGGCCGTCACCGCGTCGGTTGGCGACGGAGTGTCGTTCGCTTGATCAGTTGGACAAGAGCACAGCATCACGGCCAGCAACGCCAGCATGGCCGCTGGGACTTTTCTATTGAACCGTAGCAAGGCGCCTCTCCCGGGGTTGTGGGCCGCGAATTCAAACCATTAGAGACTTGGGAAGGCCCAGGAGCAACCGTCCGCGAACCGAAGAAGTCGAAGATTCCGACGCGGCGCCTAACTGGCTTCGCCGAAGAGCTTGGTTCTTGCCATGTCGCATATCGCGACGACGGCGGGGTGCTTGAGGCGGCGTTCGACGGAGATAGCGTAGAAGCGTTCGGTGATTTCAGGAATGCGACCAATTAGTTTCAGTGAATACTGTGCCGTGACATCTTTTTCGGTCGCTGTCGGCGAAACGATAAGACCTTCGCCAGCTTGCCCGAATACCTTTAACACGGCGCTGTCTTCGAATTCATGCCGAATGTCCGGACGTATCTCCTGTTCGTCGAACCACTGCTCCAGGGCTCGACGAAGCGATGTATTTTGGGTGGGCAACAGCATGGGGGCTTGCTCTAGAGAGGCAGGAAAGCCCTTTCTGTACTTCTTGGCCAACTCGCTGGTTCCCAAGACCGAAACGCCACATTCACCGAGCAAGTGGTTGAAGGCGCGGACGTGGAGTTGTGGCGTCAAGGGGGAATCTGCCAGCACGATGTCCAGCCGATGCAAAGCCAGCTCGCTGAGCAAATCCTGCAACTTGCCTTCGTAGCAGACAATCTGAACGCGTTCTTCAAGTGACAAAGCCGGCTTGAGCAGCTGGTAGACAATCAACTTGGGCACCACATCGGGAACCCCCACGACTAGCCGAATCGTGTCCTTCGTTGGCCGTCCCTTGAGCGTGTCTGTCAATTCGCGACCGAGACCGAATATTTCATCCGCGTATCGATAAACGGTCTGACCGGTATCCGTCAGCGCGATCCCGCGACCGATGCGCTGGAACAACTTGACTCCCAGCGATTTCTCCAGTTTCTGAATCTGGGAACTCAGCGTAGGCTGAGCCAAGTGCAACTTTTCCGCTGCCGCAGTAATTCCGCCTTCTTTGGCAACCATCCAGAAATAATGCAGGTGGTGATAATTCAGCCATTCAAGCATGATCCGCGACTCATTTACTTTTCGAATGGTTCACGTCTTATATTTCTATTTGTCTCAATGTATGTCCCGAGGTTAGAGTTATCAAGGTGTCCAGATCGTCAGTGATAAGCGTAGTGATAGGAAGTATGAATGACAATCACGATCATCGATCGCAACGGCCTACTGACAGACGAACTGTGGAAGTTTGCCGAGCGTCGTCTCTACTTTGCGCTCTCGCGGTTCGACTCGCGTATCAAGAGAGTTTCGTTGGTCGTATCGGACCAGAATGGCCCACGTGGCGGAATTGACAAATCTTGTCGCTTGACGGTAACGCTCAAGCAAGCAAACGACGTGGTCATAGCCGAGCAGGACTCCGGCATGGAAGCTTGCATTGCTCGTGTCGCCGAACGCGGGGGACGCTCCGTTTCCAGGGTAGTGGACCGCGCGCAGCGAATCGATCGAGCCAAACCGAAGTTCCTCGATCCACTGGAGGAAGTTTAACCTCCGTAGCACCTCCTCTCGTTCAAAAACCCTCCGTTGAAGCATCGGCTCTCCTATGACAACTTGGCTACTCGTCGGAGTTTTTATCACCGGCTACGTAGCTATTGCATTGGAGCATTCGATCGGGATCAACAAGGCTGGTTCGGCACTTGCGACCGGCGTGGCGTGCTGGACAATCTATGCGCTGAGCGTCAGTGGGCAGTTACCGGGTGAGGCGCTGCTGACGGCAGAGAGTGTGCCCGACTGGTTCAGCGTTAAGTTGGCTTATGAGCAGAGCGGGCAGGCCAGTGCCCATGCGGAGGCTCATGCGGCGGATTCAAAGCTAGCCTTCGAGTACTTGCTTGACGGCCAACTACTCCATGCTCTCGGAGAGATATCGGGCATCCTGTTTTTCATCTTGGGAGCCATGACGATCGTCGAACTGGTCGACGCATTCGAAGGCTTTCAAGTCATCACGGATCGAATTGCTGCTAAAAGTAAAGTAGGTCTGCTGTGGATTCTGTCGCTGCTTGCTTTCTTCATGTCCGCAGTCCTCGACAATCTCGCTTCGACGATCGTGATGGTTTCATTGGCTCGCAAACTGGTCTCGGACCGGGAGACGCGATGGTTCTTTGCTGGCATGATAGTCTGTGCCGCCAACGCCGGAGGAGCTTGGTCGGTCATCGGTGACGTGACGACCACGATGTTATGGATCTCCGGGAAACTATCACCTCTAGCGGTGATGGGGCAGCTGATTGTCCCTAGTTTGGTCTGTTTGGTCGTGCCCCTGTTTGTGGTTTCGTTCAAACTCAGGGGGACAGTCGAGCGTCCGGTCCAGGAAACAGGAGCGGGGAAGAAGAACCTGGAGCGTTGGCAGATCCAACTGATGTTCTGGTTGGGGCTGGCGTGCCTGATTGCAGTGCCTGTATTTAAGACGCTTACGCACCTGCCGCCATACATGGGCATGTTGCTAAGTTTAAGTTGCATCTGGTTTGTTGCCGAGATTGTGCGTCGCGATCTGGATGATACGACTCGCAGTAGCACGCACGTGATCGAAGTTCTCCAAAGGATCGATACCAGTAGCATTCTCTTCTTTCTCGGGATTCTGTTGGCGGTCGAATGCCTGGCGTCCGTGGGGTTGCTGGAAACCCTCGCCAGGAATCTGGATTCGATGGTTGGCAATCAAAGTATGATCGCGTTGCTCATCGGATTCCTGTCCAGTGCAGTGGACAACGTACCCCTGGTTGCCGCGAGTATTCGCATGTACGACTTCCCGCAGGACCACGGCTTTTGGCAATTCTTGGCCTACTGCGCAGGCACCGGCGGCAGTTGCCTGATCATCGGCAGTGCGGCCGGAGTCGCGGCGATGGGGTTGGAACGCATCGATTTCATGTGGTACCTCCGCAAGATCAGCTTTTGGGCTGTCCTAGGCTACTTGTCAGGAGCAGGTACCTACCTGGCGATGATCTGGAGCCAAAGCACCGGCTCGTGAAAATCAAAGACTCGTGGTCCCCAAGGATTCTCACTGCCCAAACTGTCTCCCTGGCCCCACGGCCGGGAGCCCAGGGCAATGGTTTGCCGATTTTTTCGGGATTCATTGGACGCTCTTGAGCTCGGCTGAGGACTGTTCGGAATGCATCGTCTTTTTCTATGCATGGACGCCTAGTTTTCTATTAGATGAATCTGTCCTGATGCCGTACAGTTTAGGTATTAGAGAAGTACGTAGGCTGAACTGTCGTATGGTCACGGCAGACGCGTTGAAGTTCCGATCTCTCAACTTTGGCACTTAGGAAAGTGTTGCAACACGGAGAAGTAGTATGACGACGACCGACACCATGGCGACCAGAAGCGGAACGACGGCCTCGACATCCAGGACCACTCCTGCGGGGAGAGCGGAAACCGGGAATGGGACCGGCGGATTCCCAGAGAATCGGGTGAGCCGCTCTTTGACATCGTCATCTCGCTCGCGGATTGCTGGTTGGCAGGGACGGCCATCGACTGGCTGGCGGATCGGCGCGAGTTCCGATACCCGTCCATCGCCTGGCGAAGCGTCGGCAAAAGAAGACGTCGACTATATTCAAGATAAGGCATTCCTGGTTCCTGGAGCCGAGCAAGCGATTCTTGCAGGTCCGCCTCAGCGACTCAAGCAAAGCAAGCTCAAACCGCCGTCGGGGCTTCCATCCTATTTTTTGCACTTGTGGACGATTCCCTTACTGAGCCGAGAAGAGGAATTCCACTACTTTCGCAAACTGCACTTTCTCAAATATCGTGCCGTCGATCTGCAACGGGAATTGCTCAGTTGCCGAGGTTGCGTGGCGATCTACGATGAGATTGCCAAGCGACTGAAAGAAGCGGAGGATACGCGGAACCTGTTGGTGGAGTCGAACCTCAGACTGGTGGTCTCGATCGCCAAAAAATCGGTTGCCAGCTCGGCTCTAACTCTCGACGACCTAGTTAGCGTGGGTAACGCAGCACTACTGCGAGCGGTTGAGCAATTTGACTATCGCCGCGGTTTTCGCTTCAGTACTTATGCCTACAAAGCGATCCAGCGTTCCATCTACGGGCTGCTCACTAGCGAGAATCGCCACCAGGAGCGTTTTGCTCCCGATGTGCGCGATGCGACGCAAAGCTTAATCAAAGATGCATCGGCAGCCGATCGTGCGGAGATTATTGCCAGGGAGGCGCGTGATGAAGTGCGGCAACTGCTGAGCGTGCTCACTTCACGAGAGCGGCGAGTGGTCGCGGCCCGATTTGGTTTGGAGAGGGATGCTAAGCCGCGCTCGTTTCAGAATATTGGCGATGAAGTCGGATTGAGTAAGCAGCGCGTGGCGTCCATCTTCAGCGAGGCCTTAGGAAAACTACGGAGGGCCATTACCCTACGCAAAGCAAGGAAGCTGGCATGTGCACAGGCGTGAAAGTATCGGAATCGGACAGTGACAGAGTTGAGGACCCACTGCGCGATGAAATGGGCCTGCTTGGCTCGATGCTTGGCGAGACGATTCGCGAGATAGCGGGCGAAAGCGCATTTCATTCAGTCGAAGAATTGCGATCGCTAGCTTGGCACCGTCGAAGCGGCCGCGAGGAAGCCGACCGCCAGATGATGGATTTCATTGCCGCGCTCGATGATGAGCAACTGCGGGTCACGATTCGTGCCTTTACGATTTTTATGGACCTGCTTAATCTGGCCGAAGATCGTCAGCGATTAAGGATTCTCGCCCAGCGTTCTGAATCTTGCTACCCGGCCCCTCGCCGCGAGTCCATCGGCGAGGCGGTGAGAGAACTGAAGTCGCTGGGAATTACACCCCACGAGATGCAGGGATTACTCGACCAGCTGCAGATTGAACTGGTCTTCACTGCTCATCCGACCGATGCCAAGCGACGGTCCGTACGACACAAGTTGCGTCGATTGCGAGAGCTGTTGATCGAGCGTCAGAGTAGCTCGTCGCCGACTCAAAAAGAAGATGTCCGCGGGCAAATACGCGGAGAGCTGGTCAAGCTATGGCAGACCGACTTTATTCGTCCTTGGCGTCCATCGGTGATGCAGGAGATTGGCCGAGGCCTGTCTATCAAGCCGGTACTCTGGCAGACAGCGCCGAAAATTCAAGAAGAACTGGCCGACGCGGTCGGTAGATACTACGGAAGCGATATCGACGTTTCCCGCCCAGCGCTGAAGTTCGGTTCTTGGATCGGTGGAGACCGGGACGGACACCCAGGCGTCACCGCGGAGATCACTCGGCAAACCCTCGGCTGGCTGCGTGAAGCCGCGCTGAAGTTCCATCTCGATTATTGCGAGGAACTGTTCGATTCGCTGAGTCTGTCTGAACGGCAAACGCAATTTCCTGATGAGCTCCGTCAAGCGATCGGCCGCGCTGTGGATCGCTGGGGAGCTTTGGAAGAGAAGCTGGCAGAGCTGCCACCGGGCGAATTGTGCCGCCGATGGCTGATGGTGATTCAGTGGCGACTCGAGCGAACTCAGAACGTCTCGCTTGACGGTGCCCAAATTGAGGGAGCGTATGGAGAACCCG
The DNA here is from genome assembly GCA_028281725.1 of Pirellulaceae bacterium. Lineage (GTDB taxonomy): Bacteria > Planctomycetota > Planctomycetia > Pirellulales > Pirellulaceae > Aureliella. The sequence goes on from JANQJJ010000343.1 coordinate 16,806, forward strand.
ATGAACTGTCGGCGGATATCACGGTGTTGCTGGAGGCCGTTTCGAGCCTGCCTGGTAGTGACTTGCCAGCCAAAGAGGTGCGTTTTTGGCTGACACGATCTCGCGTGTTCGGTCTTCATCTGGCCCGGCTGGATGTACGACAAGACGCGCGAGTGTACCGTGAAGTGTTGAACGAAGTCTTGCGACTGGCGCAGCTCGCCGACGCGCCTGAGACGCTCAGCGAACAACAGCGTCAACAGGTGATCGTCGAATCACTCGACCACCGGCTGGCACTGGATTCAGGAGAGCTTTCGCCGATTGCGCAAGATACACTTGAGCTATTTCGATTGCTGCGCCAAGCCGTCTCTGCCTTCGGTCGGGAGGCCATCGGAGGCCATGTGATTAGCATGACTGCCGCGCCGAGCGACGTGCTGACCGTGCTCTGGTTGTGGAAGCACGCCGAAGGCACCGTGCACAAGCATTCCTGTGCGCTGCCCATTGTGCCGCTGTTTGAGACCATCGATGACTTGCAAAACGCGCCCGGGGTATTCCGTGGCATGCTGGCCGTGCCAGCCTACCGCGACCATCTGCGTGAGCAGGGCGATCGACAGATTATCATGTTGGGCTATTCGGATAGCACAAAGGATGGTGGCTACTTGTCCGCCTGTTGGGCTCTGCATCAGGCGCAGAAGCAGCTGGTTGCAGTCGCTCGAGAGGAGGGCATCAAGCTAACATTTTTTCACGGCCGAGGTGGCTCGCTGGGCCGGGGTGGCGGACCAGCGGCACGTAGCATTTTGTCTCTACCGGCGGGAACGTTTCATGGCTCACTCCGGCTGACTGAACAAGGCGAGGTCCTGGCGGATCGGTACGATGATCCTGCTATTGCCAATCGACATCTCGAGCAGGTTCTGTGGTCGTCGCTCCTAGCTGCCGGTAGGCCGGTCGTCGAGGAAAACCCGAAATGGTCCGCGACGATGGACAAACTCTCCAGCCATTCCCATCAGCGGTACCGCGAGTTGGTAGAACAGCCAGACTTTGTCGAGTTCTTCCGTCGCGCCACGCCAATTTCCGAAATCGAACAACTTCCGATCGGCTCTCGGCCCGCGCGTCGTCGCGGCGGTGCGAGCTTGAGTGATCTACGGGCGATTCCTTGGGTGTTCTCGTGGACACAGTGCCGTTGCTTGCTGCCCGCTTGGTACGGTCTGGGCACGGCCATTGAATCCTTGTTATGGAACCCGGAGGAACTCGATGAACTCCAGCTGATGTATAGAAATTGGCAGTTCTTCAGGGCTTGTATCGACAATGCGGAACTGGCTCTGGCGAAGACTGATCTTGATATCTCGCGGCTATACGCTACTCTAGCCAATGACAGTGAGTCGCTGCGGAAGATCGCCTCAATGATTTCCGACGAGTATCACCGATCGTGTCAGGCGGTACTCGCCTTGACGCAACAAAACGGGCTGCTAGATGGAACGCCCTGGCTGAAAGAGTCGATTCGGGTGCGCAATCGCTACATCGATCCTCTCAATCTGATTCAGGTCGAGTTGTTGCGCCGAGCACGCGCCGACCACATGCCGCAAGCCGAGGAGGAGTTACGGCACCTCAGTCGCCTGTCGATCAACGGCGTGGCAGCAGGCATGAGAACCAGTGGTTGATAGCTTTTCAAAGGCATCGCAGCATGTCCATCCGGCTCACTGAAGAACGAAATCGATTTTTCACAACGGATTTTCATGACGCAGTCGTTGATTCACGATCTCCTCATCATCCTGGCCGCAGGATTGTTTGCTGGAGTCGTCTGTCGCTGGCTGCGAGTGTCGGTGTTGATCGGCTACTTGGTCGTGGGCGCTGTGCTGGGCCAAGGCGTGCTGGGGTGGGTGCTGGACAGGGAACACCAACTTGAGCATTTCGCCGAAGCGGGCGTGTTCCTACTGCTGTTCTCGATCGGTCTGGAGTTTTCACTAGATGATCTGAGACGACTTGGACGCAACCTGGTCGTTGGCGGTGCCGTCCAAATGACGCTGGTGGCGGTACCGGTTGCCACGGCCTCACTTTGGTTCGGAATGAACTGGCAATCCGCCGTTTTAGTCGCGGCAGCGCTGTCATTTAGTTCGACCGTTCTGGTCTTCAAAACGCTGTCGGAGTGGGGCCAGTCGGAGAAGCCGCATGGGCGTCGCGCTATTGGTATTTTGTTGTTTCAAGATGCCGCTCTGGTTCCGCTGCTGCTGCTCGTGCCCTTGCTAACTGGAAGCGGCCCGGCAGCCAGCTTGGTTGACTACGTCCTACTTGCTTCCGTTTCTATTCTGTGTGTGGTGGCGGTTGTCGGTTTGAGGTATCTGCTGTCATCGTGGCTGATTCCGATGTTCGCCGGTTACCGCAGCCCCGAGTTGGTCATTTTGTTTACGCTCGTGTCGCTCGGTGGCGTGACTCTGGCGGCGTACTACGTCGGTTTACCTCCTGCGGTCGGCGCGTTCGCCGCCGGACTGATCTTTAATGGCAATCGCTGGACCAAGCAAATTGATGCGCTCGTGTTACCCTTCCGCGAGACGTTCGCTGCGGTCTTCTTTATCGGTCTGGGACTGATTTTCGATCCGCGGCTGGTCTGGAATGAACCGGTCTGGATGTTGGTCTCGCTGGCTGCCGTCATCCTCATTAAGGCTCTTGCGGCTACGATCGCCTTGCAACTAACCGGCTTAACTTTGAAGCGGGCTATGGGAATGGGAATTGGACTCGCCCATGTTGGGGAATTCGCTTTTGTGCTGGTGCTACTCGGACTCGAGTCGGGTGTGCTGGCAGAAGTCCATTACCAACGAGTCGTCGCCATTGCAACGAGTTCTCTGATTCTCACACCCCTGCTGCTGAAGGCAGGACTCCGCCTGGTGCATACCAACGATGGTGACGAAGTCGCTTCGCGGCACAAGCCCGATCTGTCGAGCAAGAGACAGCGAGCGACGGTGATCGGTGCCGGACCGATCGGTCGGCAAGTCGCCTCGCAATTGGAAATCGTGGGGAAGGACGTTTGCCTGATTGATTTAAGCCCGATCAACCTGCACCCGTTTGCCCAAGAAGGGTTCCGGACGGTGGCCGGTGATGCGACCGACCACAACATATTGGAGTTGGCGGAGGTGGGTGAAGGTGGATTAACAGCGATCTGTGTACCCCACGACGAATCGGCTGGGCGCATCGTTCGCGCGGTTAGAAAAATCAATAGCGACGGGCCTTTGATCGTGCGTTGTCGTTATCAAGCAAACGCGGAGAAGCTTCGGCGTGCTGGGGCCGACCAAGTTGTCAGCGAGGAAGCGGAGGCTTCCGTTGCTCTCTTGCGGCTGCTCGACACGCTGAACTCTGGTCCGGAGTCACCCGGCCAGCCGAACGGGCAGGTCGCAATCAAGTAAGGCACCGCTGAGCCGGAGTCCCTCGGCAAGCGAGATGGCTTGGCCTGAGCCTGCATTCACCAGCCCATCGCCCTGAAGGGGCCTGGGGGTAGCTCCTCACGGCTCGCTACGCCGTGAATCTCAATCTTGTATCTGGAAGAAAGCGGTTTGGCCGAGCTGCGGTACTTGATGCCTTTGGAGGCCGCCGGCTGCCAGCGGCGGCCCTCCGCAGGCGCCAACTGTCTGCCTGAACAGTGATCGCGTTCACTTGGTACTGCCCGGCCGCACATTGCGGAATTCAGCACGCTCTCCAGGGGTGAGCAGCAAGAACTGCACCTCTTGGAATCCAAGTGCCTCCGCGAGCAGCTTGCCAATCGCTCGCTGAGTTCTTTCCGATGAAGCTGCGCTTGCGACGGCCGCTAAGCCAGATAGCTTCTGCTCTTCAACAGCCGGCGCCGGTTCGAGCACAACCTCCAACACCTTCTGCGCCCGGTTCGGAATCGCTCGCAGCACGCGAAGACATAGCGTCTCGGGAACCAGGTGGCCGTCGATCGAGTACAGCCCATCAGGAGCGCGAGCGAGCCGCACACGACTATCAGCTGATTTCTGGAGAAACTTCTTGATCAGTCGGGCCAGTCTTGCTTCCTGGGCCGTCTCCACTGGGACCTCTTCGCTCTGCGAACCGACCGCACCGAGCGGATGAACGCCAACCGAGCTGAAGTACTCGAATCCCAACTCGATTGAAAGTTTGAGAAGTTCACCCTGCCGTCCGCCGCCGGCTGGTGTCGTGGCGTGTTCGAGCACCGTGTATTCGCGCTGGGATACTTGCCGAAGTCGATCTTGGAGTTGGTCCCAGGTTACTTCATCGCCCTGAAAAGTCATTTTCTCGTCACTGGTAACGACCCGGACGAAGGAGCGTGTTCGCGTCAAGACGTCGTCCGCGGCCGTGAGCTGTGCGGGGCGATCGGGATACAGCAGCAACGCGAGACGCGTGTCCCCCGCCGGGATCTGAAAGTCTGTCGTTTGTTGTCCCAGCTCTCCGAAGTCAGCTTGGATTTGGTATTTGCCATAGGGCAATCTCGTTAGGACTCGCCCGGGATACCGGTAGCCATTCAGGGTTTGATATGACACGGCAAACGCCTCCATGGGCAGCTTCGAACCGCCGGGCAATACCAGATCCCAACGCGCCCGCGTCGGCATACGATCGCTCAAGGGAAATTTGAATTCAAGAGCCCTGCCCTCCGGAACATCGATCGATAGTTGCCGCGTCTGGCCTACCCGTACTTCGACATCCGGCGACCAGGTAACAACCGCCTCTCGCGGCGTGCCGAGGTGGCCCAGATCGGCTCGAAGCAGGACACCGTATGCCCCCTCGGGCAATGCGGGAAACTCGAAATTCAGATTCGTCCGATCGACCTCGGCCCAATCAACGGCGCGATCCAGCCTGATTTCTTTGCCTTGCTTCCTGTACGCTGTGACGTAGAGCTTGGGCGTATCTTCATCGACGACGGCAGCCGGAATGGAAGCCACGCCGGTGATCCGACCGGAGAGCTTGCCGAATTGCTGCTCGGCTCGCAGTACGACCTGCGTTTCGAGAGAGCCGGGCTCGACTTCGATTTCTGTGCCGGGAAATCCAGGCTCTGGGAACAGAGTGCTTATCGAATAGTTTCCAGGCGGTACGTGTTCGAGTACGAATTGTCCGTCGGCTTCCAACTCAACGATCGCGTCATTCAAATTCAAGGGAACATTCGTTGGCGGGGACCGTCGAGTGATGAACACCGGTTGCCGTTCACCCGGGACGCGCTCTGGCAGCCTGCCCACGATTCGCCCCGCTATCTTTCCATCGGGAAGCTGTATGTCTAGTGAGTTTTTCCCTGACGCGAGAGAAAATTTTTCCAAGTGGCCGATGCCCCCGTCTACGTAGTCGGCAAATTGGCGAACGCGACTGACCGTTACCAGATAGTCGCCGGGAAGCAGCCCCGACAAATGGAAACTGCCATCATCACCGAGTCGGGTTACTGCCAGAAGCGGAAGATGCGGCTCGTTCAAGCGCGCCAAACTAAGGGTGTACTCGGCGCCGGAAGGCTTCGTTACTTGCACGCGTCCGGCGACTTGCACCGGGCCCGGCTTCAACAAGATCCGTGTCTCTTTCTCGCCGCGTGTTACCGTAACCTGCGTGGGTGGATAGTAGCGGTCTGCCGGCTGAGCTGGTCTTACCAGCGCGACGTACTCCCCCGGTTCCAAGGAATCGAAGGTCACTGTGCCTGCAACGACTGGCTTATTCTTGAGCAGCGCGCCGTTTTTCAACTCTCGGCCTATCAGGCTGACTTCCCATTCGCCTGGTGGCGGTGGTTCGAGGCGCACCTCAAGCTTGCACTGCCCTCGGCGCGGATCGGTTTGCGAATTGGCATCCGCGACGGGCGTGGTTTGGCCCACCGCAGCGACGGCAGTTTGCGGGCCAGAGGAGAACGTGATCGTTCGGCCGGTAGCACCGTAGGTCGTCAAGAGCGCAGTGGCGCCAATCAACAGTCCAGCCAGCCACGTGGCTCCATGCCGCGTCATTCCAACGGATGGTCCGATCACCGGCATTTCCAGAATCCGCGAAACCCGTTGCCTGAGCCGCGTTGGTTGCTCGCGGACAGCTGTCAGCACGGCAGTCGCCGCAGCCGGGTTGGTGGGAGCTCTCTGATTCCGCAGCTCCGAGACTCGTACTAGCGCCTCGGCATAACAACACGGCTCACTTCCCCACTGAATCGCCAAATCGTCGCAGCAGTGTTCTCGTTCGATACTGATCTGCCGGCTGAGCCACCACACTGCCGGATGAAAAAAGAGGGCGACCTCTACCATCCGCTGCAACAGATGGACCAGGTGGTCATGACGGCGGATATGAGCGATTTCATGCAGCAGTAGCGATTCGACCTGAGCCGGTGTCAATTCGCTCAGTATCGTCGTGGGTAGTAGGATCGCCGGTTTCACGACGCCGACGACCAGCGGTGTCATGGCCCGAGCGCAGTAACCGACGATTGGCTCCGCCCGAAGTCCAAACTGACGCGTTGCACGCCTCAAGACACTGCGGACGGTCAGATCTTCCACCGGCTTGGCAAGCCGTCGCAACTGCTGGCCGTGGTAGAGGCCAATGAGCAGACGTAGGGTCATGGTGCCGCTACCGAGCAAGTACAGCGCGACGATCCAATTTGAGAAGAGAGCACCGCTAGACTGAGCCATTCCGGCTGGCCGACGCGCTCTGGTCATGGCCAGCGGCTCCACGTCGATCGGCGCGTGCTCATCCAGCGCATGCGAGTTAGCGACGACCGCATCGCTCTCCTCGCGAAACTGCAAGGCACTCGACGTCCCAGGGAGAGAATCCGCTGCCGTCCCACCGCCCGTCGGGGCACTCGGAGATTGCGTCGCAGATCCGGCGTCCGCCAAGAGGTTCGTACCGGAAGCCAGCATCCCCAGATTGATCGGCAGGCAGGCGGCGATGGCGAACAACGCGAAGCAATACGTGACGTAGCGTATTCGCGCTGAACTTTTTCGGAGCGCGTAGCCACTGGCCAGTGCGATGGCGGCTATCAGAGTTCCTTGCCAAAGCACGTAGGCGAGAGACTTCGCAACCAAGACGTTGATACCGGGGGCGATGAACTGGGCCGTATTCATGACGAGCCTCCTCGTTGTTTGCGATTGATCAGCCGCCGTAGAGCCTGGTGTTCTTCGGCATCTACGTGTTCGGAGTCGAGCAGATTCAACAACAGGGCTTCGGCCGATCCACCAAAGACCCGCTGAACGAGATCGCCGAGCATTCCCTTGGATACTTCCTCGTGCGTGACAGCAGCGGCAAAGAAATACGCTTTTCCCCGCTGCTCGCGATGGACAAGGCATTTATCCGTCATGATGTTCAGTGTCGTCACGACGGATGTACGAGCAATGTCGCGAGCTTCGTCTCTAGCCAAAGACTCGCGAACCTGCTGGACGGAACATTCCCCGTCGCGCCATAGAATTTTCAGTATCTGTAATTCCAATTCGGTTGGATAGCGAGACGCTGGTCTGGCCACATCGTCCTCCTCTGGTAGAAGAGCTATTCATGTCTAATTCAATAGACAATAACGTCTACATAATTAGACGTCAAGTCTTTATCCGATTTTTCGTTAGCTTGAGTATCATGCGAGAGATCGCCGTCGCTTCTCCCCGCGTGCCATCAGCTGCCCGGCGCTACTTGCCATTGCACCTCAGTCGCACAGGTGCGCGCCCATCCGGTCAGCGCCTGGCGAGTCGTGGGCCGGTCTGGCACAGTCCCTGGCTCATCTCCAAAGCATTCGGCGTTTCCCAGAAGCTGGCGAGCCGCCGGCACTCGGTTTGCAAACATCCTAAATGTCTCTGTCAAAAGACAACTGAAAGCGGAGTCGTTTAGTGGAGATTGGGGACGGCTAACCAAGCCGGCTGATCGACTGAGGAGGAGAACGTGCGTTTGGAGACTGAGATTGGCCGAGTCGTCTGGCATGACCTACTGACCAGCGATGTAGCCAGGGCAAGGCGTTTCTACGCGGAATTGCTTGGATGGGAATACAGGATCGAACACGCCGCGGACTTCGTCTGGAAGCCTGGCGAGGCGCAGTACCCGTTGATTATCGGCGGTGGAGCAGCGCACGGCGGGTTCGTCGATTCCGGAGACGAGTTCCGTTCCCACTGGGTAGCTTACGTGATGGTCGAGGATGTCGACGCCGCTACGGAAAAGGCAAAGAGGCTTGGCGCGAAGATCCAGCGGGAGCCTTTCGATGCTCCAGGCGTTGGTCGCAACGCCATGATCCGGGATCCCCAGGGAGCCACCATTTGCCTCCACGTCGCCACACACGACTTTCCCGCGCCCACCGGCACGTTTTTGCGGGATGAGCTGCTCACCGGCGACGTCGAGCAGGCCGGCGAATTCTACCGAACACTTTTTGGGTGGCCAGCGAGTCAGGCCGACGGTGGTCGGGTGACTCAGCATGCCACCTTCCAGCGCGCCGGCCAGCACGAAGTGATCGGAGCCCGGAGGCGGCCTATAGAGTCCGCGAAGCCAGCGGCCTGGATACCCTATTTGGCGACCGACGACGTCGAGGCCACCACCCGCAAGGCAGCGGCGCTCGGCGCGAGCTTGCGCATGGAGAAAACGGATGTCCCTGGCTCAGACCGGTGCGCGGTCCTAGAAGATCCGACCGGCGCGCCTTTTGGATTGCAGTCGCGGCCCGAATTCCCCAGGTCCTAAGCTCAGAAGGGCACGCGTCATACCAGACAGTCGTGAATCCTATTGGCCTGCCAAAATTCATCTGGTACTTGCTTAGGCGTTGGCCTCTGTTTTGACTGCACCTGCTGTACATGGGCGCAGGTCCATCTCAGTGGTACTGTTTTTCCTCTTCTCGAGCAAACGCCACGCGACGAGCAGATTCACGAGAACCAAAAGGGGAACTCCGATCACGGAGGCGATCGACATCGGGAACTCAAATACGGCCCGTGCATCTGGTTGACCTGTGAAGACCTGCAGCGGCCCCGGCAGTCCCAGCTGCAACAAGATGGGTGCTGCCGGAACGATGACCAAAGCCCCAGTTAGATTCCAGAGCAAAAACTGACGGTCGGACAGGCGATCCGCTCTGACTCTCCCGAGCACCCAAAACGTAGACAGCGCGTAAGCCAAATCGGGCAATCCTACCAAGATTTCAAAGTAGACCGGGAATTCTCTTCGGCTGGCTCCCACCAAAGTTCCCAGAGCGGCTAGACGCAACATGTGGAAGTAGATGAAGGGCTCGCGGCCGGTCGCGTCCACAGCTCTCCCCAGCTCACTCCTGAGCTGGGAACTCCCGAGGACCGGCGCGACGCAGGCGACCACGGTAACCAGTTGGAGCCAGAAGCCCGGGTAGGTTCTCAAAAGCGCCTCGGAAACGTAGATTCCCTGAAAACCGGCGGTGGTTGCTATGGCCGAGTAAGCCACGAGCCACAACCAGAACATGGCCAGACGCGGCGGTGGAAATCGTTTGCCTGGCCGGCCTCTTTGGAAGACGGCAAACAAGAATAAGAGTTCGGCGGCAAGCAGAAATGGGGGCAGTGGCACTCGCATCATTCTCCTCCTTTGGCAGTCGTTTGAGCTTTACCCGTGCGGCAGGCGTCGCACGACAGAAGCGGATGTGGAAGAATCGGCTCTTGGAAGGCCTCTGGAAAAAGCTGCACATACAGGTAATGGACTAAAAAAATCTAGGCGAATCCCTGGCGCCGGACGAACGACCGGAGAGCGTCGACGCCGGTTGGGGTCAGCAATTCTGCCGCCTGCTGCTGAGCCTTGCTCCAAGCGGGAATTGCCCGCCGCAGCAGTTTTCTCCCTTCGGCCGTCAGTTGGAACGGGCGCTGGCGGGCGTCCTCTCCGGTGGTCTCTTCGAGCCAGCCATTGGATCGCATCCGATCCAAATTACGGCTCAGCGTGGAGTTATCCAACTGCAGTTCGCTACAGATATCAGCCTGCCGTAACAGCCCTCGTTCTTCGGCAAGTGCCAGCATCGCCAACTGGGGCGCCCGCAAGCCCAGCGGCCGAAGCGCATCGTCGTATAGCTTGGTCACCACGCGGTTGGCCATCCGCATTCTCAATCCCAGGCACTCGTCGATGACTTGTCCGGCAGCTGATTTTCGTTTCGCGTTTCCCATCTCTACCTCCATTACCTGTATATACAGATATCGGAAGGGAGTCAAGCCCGCGTGACGCCGGACGGGAGATTTTGTTGCCGGACGAAGTTGCGAATTGTTCGCTTGTTACTGTCGCCTAGGACTTTGGTTAACGATCCGTGTTGTGGATCAGGCTGGATGTTGCTGTCTGCCGCGAAGGTGCAACCGAATTGGCAGTTTGTCAGAGAAGACGTTGATCTGCGGTGCGTTCGCAAGACTGCGATCAATCTAGGGTTCCGCAACCACTACGGTCATGTGGCTCATGGAAATTCGCTGACCAAGCGGCAAACTATATTCCTGATAATGTCAAATGTCTGGGCAACATTCTGGACGCTTAGAGTGATAGGTCATAGCAGACGACTTCTCGATCGTTTCGCACGAAGAGTCTCTGGTCGGCGATTGCGGGATAGGTCCAGACGTAGTCGCGGCCCATCGTTCTGCCAGTGGGATCGATGGCGTGAAAGCGTCCGGTCTCTTGGTATCCTGCTGGCGTCAGCTCCGCTGAAATGAAGTCGCCCGTTTCGCTGAGAATGAAGAACTGCTTTTCGTTCAACTGCATAAGGAAGGCGGATCCATGAGCCCCGCCACGACCACGCGTTGAGCCGGTTGTGGGGAGTGCCGACTGCCAAAGACGTTCGCCGTCGGAAGCCCTCGCGCAGACCAAGGCACCGCTGCGAATGTCCGCTCCGTACAGATGCCCGCCCGTAAAGATCGCGTTGCTGGTGGCGAGGTAAACGCCAGTCTTGGTCGATCCTTTCCACAAGATACTCGCTGCAGGCTTCCCGCTGGAGAGCTTGAACATGGCACCGACACTGCCCTCACCGCCAGCGAACAGTAAACCGTTCTCGTGGACCGGCGGAAGGACAGACATGCCGTAGGCAGGCTTCAACACATGCTGCCAGTAAACCTGACCGGTCGCCGGATTCAGGCCGCTGAGCTGCTCGGGGCTCCAGATGACCAGCTGGTCCGTTGCGCCCCACCGGACGATGGTTGGAGGACAGTATCCGGTTTCTTTGCACGACAGTGCTCGCCACCTTTCCTTTCCGGTCTTGCGATCGAATGCGACCACCAGGCTGCCGCTGCCGCCGACCATGCAGATCACGTTGTCTCCATAGACCAATGGCGATGCTGCATGTCCCCAAAGCGGCGTCTGTGCACCAAACTCACCCTTGCACTGTCGATGCCAGCGTTTCTCTCCGCTCGACGTATCCAAACACGTCAAGTCGCCTTCGGCTCCGAGAACGTACGCCAATCCGTCATGAATTGTTGGCGTTGCTCGTGGGCCGCTACCGTACGATACCGCGTACTTGCGATCGTACTTGTGTTCCCAAAGCACATCGCCCGTCTTGGCATTCAGACAAAGCAATCGTTCCTCACCGGTCAGCTCATCCCGCTTACCGGCATTGTTCGTGACGTCACCGGAAGTTTTGACGTAGTCGAATACGAAGACACGGCCATTCGCCGCCGCCGGCCCGGAGTAGCCAAGTCCAACCTCCCGCCGCCACAACGGCTTCAAGCCGTCCTGCGGAATGACTGTGAGAATATCCTGCGCGGGCACAACGCCATCTCGCGTTGGCCCGTTCCACTGTGGCCAGTCAGCGGCACGCGTGTACGATACGAGCAAGCAAGCACAACCCAACGCAGCGATGCGGAAAAAAGAAGACATGATGTCCTAGCGGTCAATACAGTTTTGAGCAGAAGTAAAGTTGAAAGTCACATTGTACTTGATTTATGGAGCAATTCCGACATGACAGAAGTTCGTCATGGTACGATGCTGCCAAGTAGATGAAAGTCATCGAGCATCGCGTTAGGCTTGGGACATTCAAACTCACTCAGATTGTTCAGTGTTGTAGAGATCAGGAAGAAATCAAGAATGAAGTTACGAATGTCAAGAAGAGCCGCATTGCAAACGATCGCGGCGGCTTCAACGGTCCCGCTCGTCGAATCACTCGCAATCGGACTGGACAGCCGACCGGAATTCCCGCCCGTTCGCACGATCTCTGGCGGTCCGAAGCATCATTGGTTTGGCTACTACGACAAACTTGAGTTCGACCCGACGAACCGTTACGTACTTTCCAACGAAGTCGACTTCGAGGGACGTACGCCGCGGGCTGATGATACCATTCGAGTGGGGATGGTTGACACCGATTCCAACGACAATTGGATTGAGCTGGGTACAAGCAACGCGTGGGGCTGGCAACAGGGGTGCATGCTGCAGTGGCGGCCGCAGTCCGATTTGGAAGTGGTGTGGAACGATCGAGAAGGTGAACGTTACGTCTGCCGAATCAAGAACGTGAAGACCTCGGAGACTCGAACGCTGCCGCGACCGATCTACGCACTCAGTCCGGACGGCAAGTGGGCTATCACCGCCGACTTTGCTCGAATACAGCGCATGCGGCCCGGCTACGGATACGTTGGCCTCGAAGGTCAGTATCCGCAGGAGCGCGCGCCGGAAAACTCGGGTGTCTGGAAAATGAACCTGGAGACCGGGGAATCGCAACTGATCTTCTCGTTGGCAGACGCCGCCAAGATCGATTATCGAGGCAAGCAGTTGTCTGATAAATGGAATTACTTCAACCACTTGCTGATCAGTCCGGACAGCAATCGCTTTATCGTGCTTCACCGCTGGCGCGACAGTACAGGCAGCGGTCCGAATGCCGAGCCGACTGGCCGATTCACGACAAGAATGTTCACGGTCAACATGGACGGTTCAGAACGCTACATTCTCGATCCTTCCGGGTACACGTCGCACTTCATCTGGCGCGACGCCCAGCACGTTTGCGCGTGGACTCGGCCCGCTGGTAGCAAAGATGCGTTTTATCTTTTCAAGGACCGAACGGACGAAGTTGAGATCGTTGGTGAAGGTGTCATGACGCGCAACGGTCACAACACCTATGTGCCCAACACGGACTATGAATGGATTCTTAACGATACGTACCCAGATAAGCGGACTCGCGAACAGAAACCCTATCTGTTTCATGTTCCGACCGGTCGAAAAGTTGAGTTGGGCGGCTTTCGGTCACCGCCGGAGTACACCGGAGAATGGCGTTGCGACACGCACCCACGCAGCAGCAACGACGGAAAACTCGTCGCCATCGACTCGCCACACACAGGTGAAGGCCGACAGGTACACCTGATCGATGTCAGTGACATTGTCGGTTAGATTCAGTGAAACTTGTCACAGGGACAGTGTCCCGGCCCGCAAGCAGTCCTTCAATGACGATCGACAACTCTTCAGGAAGCTCCGACTTCAGTCGCGGAAGGAATTCGCTCGCGTCATCCCGGTCTACGCTTTCGGTATCGAGCATTGCCAGCGGCTCTGCCTCCTCGAGCTCAACGCAAGTAAATCGGCGGAGTGCCCCTCGGCCCACGAGTAAGCCTATCCGAGCAACTTTCGCATTGCCGCCGCAACGCCAAGGGTGACTTCGGTCATTCTTGGGTAATCGAGTGTTTCGGGTGTGTCGGTGGGTTGGTGGTAGTTGGGATTGCGCAGGAAGCTCGTGTCGGTGAGCATCAACGCAGGATAGCCTTGGTCCCAGAACGAACTGTTGTCGCTGAGGCGTATCTCGTGGATTCTTTCGGGCAGGCATATTGAGAAGAGTGGCATCCGGCGGGTGCCGCGTTTGAAGCCTCGGCGGAATCGCCAACACAGCTTCCAAGACGGCATGTTACCGACCGCGGCGATAAAGTTGCCTCGTTGCGGAAAGAACCGATGCGCCCATTTAGGTATACCCGGCGGAACTGCCTGCGAGCCTTTGGCCAGACTGTAGTACCCGACCATTTCCAAGCAGAGCATTCCAACAATGTTGTCACCGCGAGAGCGTGACTGGCGAGCATGATGCTGGCTGCCCATGGAATCGGTGTGGAAGTAAGGTGGTTCCTCGCAGGCAAAGGCGACGTAGCGTGCGGTTCGTTTTCCGTTGTGATCGCGGAGCAGTCGGCTGACCTCCAACAACACTGCTACGGCTGATGCATTGTCGTCCGCACCGGGAGTGCAATAGACGGTGTCGTAATGGGCACCGAGCAAGACGATTTCGTCGGCACGCTTTGATCCAGAAGACTCGACGATCAGGTTCGTCGCTTCATCGCCACCCGCGTCGTAGCACTCCCGTTCACTCTTGTAGCCCATTTCAGACCACTGACTTTCGATGTATCCGAGCGTGGCCCAAATTGTTTTGGGCTTGTTTAAGGTGCGCGGACCGATCAATCCCGCAAGCCGATCGACATGCAGGCGCAGCTTGGCTTCGATCGTGTCGCGGTCAATCATCATCAGTACAGTGGAGCAAGTTGGCAGAAGAAAGATCGGTGTCGTTCAGGCGGGCCAAGCAGTCGTGCCCCTTGGACAGCAGAGACACCTTCATACGGCAACCCAAGTGCATCGCCCAAGGCAGTTCCCAAAATGCATCCGACGATGGGATCGCGGTTCATTACAGCTTCAACTTTGCGGCAGTCTTCACCGGGAGGAATAATCGAGACTTAATTCGTGGGAGCGACTGGAAGCCAAACTTTGAGTAAAACGCTACGGCCGCACTGTCTTTCGCGTCAACAACGATCACCGAAGCAGCTATCTCGTCGGCGGAACGGACACACCGCTTGAGTGCGTCGGCGAGCAATAAACTGCCAGTTCCTGGAAAGTCGTTGTCTCGAGCTAAACGTCCGATCAAGATCCCGGGGACATCGGGGTAGCGGGCCATGCGCTTAGCGGATTCGTCGGGCAATCCTGTCAGTTCGATAGACGTCGCGCAGAGCGTGTAGTAACCCACAACGCGTGAGGGATGGTCTTGCAGAACCATTACAAAGACCGCGGCTGCTTTCCGACGAATGTCTTGACTGGCGAAGCGATTGAGATACGTGTTGAGGACCTCGACGCCGCAATCGAACTGCTTTCGATCGTGCCCCGCATTCAAAGCCTCGCAGATGAGCTTCATCAGCGACTTTCTACTTGCTTTCGATGGCGCCGAGCAGCATCGCGGAGCGCATCGTTTGGCGCTGCCGGAGAAAGTAGTGACTTGACGAGCACTTGGCTTTGACGCCTGTCGAGTTTGATTCGTTCGTGCTCGGCGATCACATCCCGGGCAGCCTGCTCAACGTTTCCAAGCACAAATTCTGAAACGGTGCGGCCGAGATACGCAGCCGCTCGTTCAATCAGTTCCTTTTGCTCAGCCGAAACACGCGTTTCGATACGTGCTGATCTTGTGTCCATTTAAACATGCCTCCGCATTGAATTGTACGGTGATTTGCCGTACAAGGCAATCGTAGTTTCCGTCGATTTCTAGTATGGCTCGGAGCGGTGTTACCGTATCGTCGTGAGATGTTCTTCGATGAAATCACCTATTGAAATTGCCACCAACAGAAAGGGGAATCCGTACTTCATTCCTTCGCGGATCTGTTTGGATTTTGTCCGCGGATTGCGACATCCAATTCGTCGCGACCCTCTTCGGTCCGAACGACTATAGTCACCGCCAGCCCTCGAAAACGTGTGGAGAAATCCGTGTTATAATCCTGCTACGAGCAGCTTGGTATATCGAGAGACCATGCCGTAATAATCTTCATGAAGGTAGCAGGTTTCGAACCGGATTTGCGAACGTGAGGTGGCAATGCGATACAAATATACTTGGTGGCTGGTCCTGTTTTGTTGCACCGCAGGCTGTACCTCGCAAAATAGTCTATCCAAGACTCAGCAAAAACAGGTTGTCTTCGTATCCCATCCTATTGATCAAACAGATGACCTTAGTAACCTCACGGCGAAGCAACTGAAGCAGGCTCTCAAGACATATGTGGCCACCGTGGAGGCGGATTCTGTACGCTTCGTGCGCCGTGAGATAGTCGCCAAATGGGCGGCGGAACATCCGCCGGAGTCTCTTGCCGACGATGCGGTCGAATGGGCGATGATGGAAATGTTGCCTGAGTACCTGGGAGATACACCTCCCCAGAAAATCGACGCAGTTTGGGAAACCGAGATTGTTCCGCCTCAATCGGGCGACTACACGTTCCACTTGAGCCCGCTGAACCTGACTAACACACGTGAAAACGGAAGAGTCACTTACTTTCGCTTGTGGTTAACAGTGGACATCAATGGCAAGACTATCCTACAGTCCCGACCAGGGGCTTGGAAGCAGGATAGTGAACCGATACATCTAACGCAGGACGAGCCTGCTCGCGTGAAATTCACAGTCCAGTATCGACTAGGCGGTTATCCACCGCTCCCGGCGGCAGGACAACTTTTCTGGAGTGGCCCGCAGCTCGAAAAACAGCTCATTGCCCCGCAGTATTTTCAGGTCCCGTCGAAGAAGGACCGTGGCGTGTTGCTGACGGTTAAGCACACGGATCAGAACGGAACAAGTACTGTGAATACGACGGTGGATTCAATCGATCAAATACTGGGAAAGCACGCGATCGTCGAGCACGAACGCACGCTCGGCGACTACATTGAGCATCGCGTTGAACATATGCTGTCCGCCGATTTCATGGCAGATGCGAGGCTGAAGGCGACGCAAGAGGATGTATCGAAGCGATCCGCCCATCCGCTACTGGCCAAGGGCGGCTATCGGGGAGTGATGACCAAGGCTTCATCGGATGTCCGCCAGCGTGTTGCCGCCAAATTGGCGCAGCATCCGGATCTTGTAGCGCCGCTCGAAGTTTGGACGTTGGTCTATTTTCATGACTCGGTCCGATTTGGAGCGGAACGGTCGGCCTTGGATTTAGTGGGGACCTGGACGAGCGCCCACGCAGATCGGCCATCCGAGCTAGCTGACTCCACTCGCGGTTACTATGAAAAGAATCGCAAGGCCCTGCGGCACTTCATTGTCCCGCTGCTTTTGGAACATCCCACGAGCGCAGCTTGGCTCGAACAAGATTATCTTGAAACAGGGCAAGGAAAATGTTCCATCGCAGCCGCAACGATCCTAGCGTACATCCACTTGGTTGACGGTAAGCTATCGTCTTGGATCGAAAGCTTGGACGCGCGCCTAGAAGACGTCTCGCTTAAGGGGGAAACGCGTGTCAATTGGCTTGTCGCGCGCGCGATTGCTGAGGAAATTCGAAATTGCAAGGTCAGTCACGTCCAAGATCCAGATCGCCATCAGTTGGGTGCAGGCTTCAAGTGGCTGACCGAAGCCGAGTCGCTTGCAGAATTACCAAGCACAAAGACGCTTGTGGTTCGTGAACGAGCCACACGTCTGGCTGCGCTCGGCAGATTCCAGCATGCGGCCAACAGCATCATTGGGCTGCCCGAATTGGACGACATGCGCGACGGGTTCCTTGAACCTTATGTCGCCGAGGCCCTTCGATTGCGGGAAGGTAAAACGCCTGCCGCAACACTACTTGCAGAGCTCAAACGTCGCCAAGCCCGAGCCGATAGTCGCGGTGATGATTTTGCCTCTGCCAAATACGCGGCCTTTGTGCGAAAACTCGAACATGAGATATCTATCCAAAAACATTCCGCCCCTTGATCAAATTATGCTCCGGATGGGCGGAGTCCAGCAGAGTTCAAGACTAGTGGAAGAGGAGGAAACGTCGTGCGTTGCATCTATCGGATCCTAGTGCTGATCTTGGCCTGCTGGAATGTTTGGGTCGCGACGCGTGGGCACGCGGCTGCACCCCAAGACCAAGCTTCTGACAGTCCGGGTATCATTTTTTTGCATACCGAACGCATTCCCTACAAGCACCGCGTTCCAGACGACTACCAATATCTGATGATGCGTGAATTGGCGCGACAAGGATTCTTGCTGACAGCGCATTTAGACTTTGGATTTTCGATACGTGACGAAACGCTTGGAGAAAATATTCCGAACAATTCGAACGTCATGCATCTTGCTTTGACCGAGCGGGCCAATTCAAAGCGCGAGTGGCAGATGAAATTGTTCCGATCGGAAGAAATGCTCGATTCGGAACAGGTTGCTGAACTATGGCCCCGGGAGCCGGTCTGGACGGACACGTTTGAATATCTAACCGGAGTTGACGAACTCTATGACTTTGCCGCCAACGTATTCGACTGCGCCTCCTTCGATGAGTTCCGAACGGCTATCTTGGCTCTGGGCGTTGAGGAGCCGCCAAAGTCTGAAGCTTTAGAGCCGCTTGCGCCAGCGGCAGATGCTGTAGCAGCTTGGAACTCCGATCTACTTCGAGTGGATTTTGTGACGCAATACGGCGTTGTGCGCGAGGTGCATCAGGCGATTGAAACTTACGGCGAGTCTGCAGAACTGCTTGGCATCTTGTCTCGAGCATACGCGAATCTCTCTTTGCTAACCGACCATCACGCCAATGCATCCAGCAGAGCATTTGCAGCGCGAGCCTTGATTTTGTCGGCCCGGTCCGCTCGGACGTTCACCAACGACGACACGCAACGTCTAAATCAGGTCTACGTGTGGGCTATCATCGGTCATCATGCGATCGCCCTCCAGAGACAATCGCTGCTCGTCAGTGTAGAACCAGCCGACTTCAGCGACCGCCCGTGGGTCGCCTTGCTCACGCCCTACCTGCAGGGCGATCTAACTAGCTTAAGGCAGCTTGGCAACGGGCAAGACGAGATCTCTCCTTGGGCTTTTCGACTTTGGTTTGAGTTGGCCAAGGGTTATCGATACGAAACTTGGATGCGAGAATCACTGGAGCACGTGTCGCAACATGTACCGACAGCATACGGGACGTACGCCATGTTAGCCTCGCGTGTGCGCCGCCTTGGGATTAAACGTCAGGCGTCTTATCTGGCTCCAGGTGCTTTGGCGAAAGAACTGCCTGCAAGCGTCAAGCCGCTAAGTGGATTACCCGAAGCAGTCCTACTGGAATGTCGCGATGCCGCCAAACCCAAGTTTGCATGGCCGTTCAATTGGGGTAACGAGCCTTCACCATCAGCACGGCCGAAACGATTGCGTGATGGACTTTATGATGCGTCGCTGGCCGATACTCATCGTGGAATCTCTTGGTCGGCGTTGGCTTTTTTGATCGAAGAAGAACAATTCGCTCAAAGCTACAACACATTGCTGGTTGCCACAGACGCGGTTGAAACTTCGCTGTCAGATCTCGTCAGAACTGCTTTGCGAGATCTAGGTGACCATCGGTATGCAGACTGGCTACGATCCTACCGCTATAGAGCACGCGATCGAGACCAGGAGGAAATGGAATTACTCCATGGATTACAGGTTAGCGACATCCGGGGGAACATGTGGCATATGTGGATGACGGTTCGACACGTTGAACGTCAAATGGATCCTTCCCACTGGAAACCGGATCGCTGGTTTGCCCCATGTATCGATTTTACCCTCCAGGGATACATCGACAACTCGGCTCTAGGTGGAATCGGCTCTCGCAACGAGACAGCAGAAACCATGCGACATTTGGCGCACACGTTCCGAACCATCGTCCCCAACAGTGCACTCAATGTTCGTTTCGATATCCAGTACGCTGAATCTCCTGACGTCAGCCAACTTCTGTCATGGGAAAAGCAGTTGCAGGAAGATGCTACGGCATTCAAGATGCTCGGGGTCCACCATCTCAGACTTCACACTCAAACGGGAGAAGACTCGTATCTGGACCATGCGCTACGCTGCTTCACGAAATCCCAGAATATCTTGCTTGAGTCAGAGACTGCTCATCTGATCGCCAGCGTTCACCTTGCACGCGAAGATTATGACCAATGGGAAGCAACACTTGTAGACTTTCTTGATTCTGATTACCAGGACTCTGGGATAGCCAGAGCAACCATTTCAAAAGCTCTTGCATCGGGACTGGCCGACCAGGGAAAATGGTACGAAGCGAAACCCCATGCGCTGGATGCGGCGAGTACTTACTCCGCTTGGGGCCTGCGTACGGCGTCTGCAATCGCGGAGGGACTCACGGAATGGGCTGAATCTGAAATGTGGATTCGGCAATTGTCTCAGAGTTATCCAAGCAGTTCAGCACACCGCTGGTACTACTGGTGCGTTCGCACCGGGCGTGGGGACCAAGCGAACGCCAAGCAACTTGCCGATAAATTCTTTAGCGCTCAAAAGAACGTTCCGAACGCCAACGGCCTACGGTCCCTTGCCATCTATCGAATCATTGAAGGAGATCTCGAAGCCGCCACGCAGTTGCTTAAGCAGGAGTGGGAACTCGAAAAGAGGCTTGGAGCAGCTCTTTTCCTCACGCATCTTGCACGAGCACGCGGAGACGATCAAGCAGCGGTCGAGTTGTTGAATCAGATAGAAAACGTTCTCAAACTGCACCCGGGAGACAAGGTGGCTCAAGAAGGCTTGGAGACAATCAAATTGTTTCGCAAGGGCGACGCGCCTCGGGAAGACTTTGCAACCCGGGTCAATTCCGTGCTGGAGCTCCCAAGGGCCAACAGATGCTCCTATCTGTATCACCTAGGACGGCAGCTTGAAGAGCAAGGCGAAGAAGCTGAAGCGGTTCGCCTGTTCCAAATGGCACTCGATTACTTCCGGGAAGATCATAATTACTCCACGCTGGCAGGAGCCGAACTTTGTGAACGCTTCGGAACTTCCCGAAAGGACGACGACACACTAGACACTTCGGGCAGAAACCGGTAGCTCGGCGGCAAATCAGCCCTGGCACTTCTTGGAAGAGAAATCAAAAAGTGGGACGTTCGCATCCACTGGGATACTAGCCTGCAAGCCAGCTCCTTCGGCTGACATGCAACCTATCAGAGTTGTTTGTATAGTTTCTGCAGCAGCGTGATGCGCGTCAGTCGCAATCGAGCTTCCTCTAGCTCGGCTCTCGTGAACCCCACCTTTTCAAGCGAAACGATTCCTGTGGCTGCTAGCTTCTTTTCGCGTTGATAGGTAAGTTCGAGATCCACGATGCGGGCCTTGGAGCCTTCCATTGCCGTCTCAAGAATTGCGAGAATGGTGTCTCGCTCCTTCAGTGCACGCTCGAGCTGTCTCTCGATCGACGCAAGGTTGTGCATGTCGGCTTCGAGTCCCCGCGTTGCCGCCTGTAGCTTGAGGGTTGTTGCCTGTAGCTTGAGGTCCGCTTGACGGCGTTGATCCTCGAACTGCCGCTGATCTTCCTCAGTCAAATCGTTCGGAGTAGTCTGCTCCAACTCGGCCAACCTGGCATTCAGGGCCTCTATCTGTGCCTCCGACGCTTCAATCTAAGTGTGGATCTCATCAATGAATAGAATGATCTCTCCATTGGAATCCTGAA